>NZ_JBDJMT010000005.1:0-224316 GCF_039674045.1 Stenotrophomonas sp. TWI602 | reverse complement strand
GTTGTTTGTGGGGCGCGGGGGGCGACCTCGTTTTGTGGGGGGGGCGCCGGCGGCGGGCGGGCACTACCTGGGGCTCACGCCCATAAAAAAACGCCCCGGGAAACCGGGGCGTTTTTTGTGTGAGATGTTCCGCTGCGCTACGATCTCGACCGGGCCGACATCCATGCCGTCGTAGTCTTCCACGCCGTTCGCTTCGGCCAGGGCCTGCAGCTCATGGTTGCGGGCATCCAGCGAGGCTTCGGTGTGCACCTCGGCGCGCTCCACGTGCAGCACGTGGTACGGGTCTTCGCCTTCTTCAAGGTCCGGTTCGAACACTTCCACCAGGGTGTACCCCAGTTCGACCAGCTTCTCGCCCAGGCCGTGCAACGGCTCCGGGGTGGTGTTGACGAAGAAGTAGCCCCACAGCATCGGGCCGTTGAGGTCCCAATCGGTGTTTTCACGGATGTTGGCGAACATCTCGTTGATTGCGGTGATATCCATCTGGGTGTCCTGTATGCGTGTTGCGGTGAGCGCCGGCACGTGGCCGACGCTGCGATGGATGTGCTGGGCCGGGCGGCCACAGGCGTGATGCCGGCGAGCCTACCCGGTTATGGCTTACTTGTCGCAGCCCTGCAGCTTGATGCTCTGGCCCTGCCTGAGCGAATAGGCCGGCGCCTTGAGGCCATTGGCCCGTGCCAGGGTCGGCACATCGCACTGGAACTTGGCCGCGATCCTGCCCAGCGTCTCGCCCTTGCCCACCTTGTAGCTGCGGGCCGGCTTGGCCTTGGGCTTGGCGGCCGGGACGGCTACCGGCGCGGCCGGGGTCACCGCGGGCATGGCCTGCGCCTGGGCGACCGGGACCACGCTGCCCACCGCCACGTTGCCGGTGTAGCTGACCGCCGTAGGCCGCACGATCGCCGCATTGAGGTCGGCGGTGATGAGGGTGCGGGCCAGATCGGCGCGCGGGCCGCTGACGCAGAACCGGTTGTACAGGCCCGCGATGCGGGTGGTCGCGTTGATGATGGTGCCGGCCGGAATCCAGCCGTCGGCCTCATAGCGCGGGTTGAGGTTGCGCAGCGCGCGCATGTAGCCGTCACGGGTACCGGTGCTGCCCAGGCAGATGGTCAGCTCGTAGATCGTGGTCGACTTGGCCAGGCGGATGGTCGCCGGCTGCGCGCTGATCTTCGGGAATTCCACGCCGTACTGCTGCGGGTGCAGATAGATCCACGCCGCGGCGATCACCATCGGCACGTAGTCCTTGGTCTCGCCCGGGAACTGGTTGTAGACGCTGTCGGTCCAGAAGCCCTGCCCCGGGTACTGGCGGAACACGCGGATGGCACGGCCCTCACCGCCGTTGTAACCGGCCAGCGACAGCTCGACACTGTTGTTGAGCTCACGCATACGTTCGTTGAGGTAGGTCGCGCTGGCCTCGGCCGCGCTGCGGGCATCAAAGCGCGTATCAAAGCCGGTCCCGTCCGGGCCGAGACCAAAGCGACGCCCGGTGGCGGGCATGAACTGCATCAGCCCGGCGGCGCCGGCACGCGAAGAGGCGTGCACGCGGCCGTTGGATTCCTTGGCCATGATCCCGAACAGCAGCGCTTCGGGCAGGCCGCGCTTTTCCCACTCCGGCCACATCACCGCACGCAGGTTCTGGTAGTTCTCGTAACTGGTGAGCAGCGCCGGGCGCATGTCGGTCAACCAGCGGCGGATGCCGGCCTGCACGGCCGGGTTGTACTCGACCATGGTGTCGAAGGCGTGCCGCTTGTCGTTGAGCAGCGCTGCAGCGCGGGCGGCTTCGGGCACATCGGCGGCCAGCGGGCCGACATGGTCCGGGTCGGCCTCCAGCAAGGTGCCGTCGGCGATGGCCGTGCCGTCCTCGCTGTCCTGCTGGCTGTCGGCGTTGCTCTTGAGCAGGCGTTTGTAGGTCGGCAGCAGGTTGCTGACCTGGCAGCCCTTCTGGGCCACACAGGCGCTGATCACATCCTCCATGTCCTCCAGCGCGGCATCAGCCTCGTTGGTGCCTTTCGGGTCGGCATTGTTCACCAGCACCAGCGCCGCGTTGTAGCGCTTTTCGGCGGCTGTCATGCGCTGGTCGAGCGCCTCCACCTTGGCCTTGTCGCGGGCGGAGACGCGCTGGGCATGGGCCTCGGGGACGATCGACAGCATCGCGGCAACGGCCAACAGCGGCCAACCACGGACAAGCAAGACAGGAACGGGCATTTTTGGCACTGTGTGCGAACGATGGGGCAGAGTAGCCGCGCCGCTTGCATCCGGGCAACCCGTCTGCCGGCCGGCCAACGCCGACGTTTAGAATCCCGCCTATTCACACTGCGAGTTGACCATGGATCCGATTCTGCTCGGCAAAGGCATCACCGACGATATCCCCGTGACCCTGTTGCCGCGGCTGGGCAACCGCCATGGCCTGGTGGCCGGCGCGACCGGCACCGGCAAGACCGTCACCCTGATGACGCTGGCCGAGGGCTTCTCGCGGATCGGCGTACCGGTGTTCCTGGCTGATGTGAAGGGTGACGTGTCGGGCTTGGCCGTGCCCGGTGCCGGGACCGAGGCGCTGCTGCAGCGCGCGACCGATCTCGGCGTGGCCGATTACGCGCCCGCCGCCAGCCCGACCATCTTCTGGGACCTGTACGGCAAGCTCGGCCACCCCGTGCGCACCACAGTGAGCGAGATGGGCCCGACCCTGCTCGCGCGCATCCTGGAACTCAACGACACCCAGGCCGGCGTGCTGGACATCGTGTTCAAGCTCGCCGACGACCGCGGCCTGCTGCTGCTCGACCTGGACGATCTGCGCGCCCTGCTCGGCCTGGTCGCCGAGGAGCGCAAGGACATCTCCACCGAATACGGCTTGGTCAGTGCGCAGACGGTGGCGGCGATCCAGCGCTCGCTGCTGCGCCTGTCACAGGACGGTGGCGAAGCGTTCTTCGGCGAGCCTGCACTGGAGCTGGCCGACCTGATGCGCGTCAACCACGATGGCCGCGGCGTGATCGGTATCCTCGCCGCCGACCAGCTGGTGCTCAAGCCGCGGCTGTATTCCACCTTCCTGCTGTGGCTGCTCTCGGAGCTGTTCGAAACGCTGCCGGAAGTGGGCGATCTGGAGAAGCCGAAGCTGGTCTTCATCTTCGATGAGGCGCACCTGCTGTTCGATGACGCACCGCCGGCGCTGGTGCAGCGCATCGAGCAGGTGGTCCGGCTGATCCGCTCCAAGGGCGTGGGCGTCTACTTCTGCTCACAGTTCCCGGATGACGTGCCGGCCAACATTCTCGGCCAGCTCGGCAACCGCGTGCAGCATGCGCTGCGTGCGTTCACGCCGCGCGACCAGAAAGCAGTGAAGGTCGCCGCCGAAACCTTCGTGCCCAACCCGAAGCTGGATGTGGCCGCCACGCTGGCCAAGCTGGGTACCGGTGAAGCGCTGGTGTCCACGCTGCAGGACAAGGGTATCCCCTCGCCTGTGCAGCAGACCCAGATCGCGCCACCGCGTTGCCGGATGGGCGCGATCACCGAGGCCGAACGTGCGCAGGTGCGCGCCGGCAGCCCGGTCGGCACCCGCTACGACACCGCGATCAATCGCGAATCGGCGGCGGAACGGCTGGCGCAGCGCGCGCAGAAGGCGGTCGAGCAGGCCGATGCGCCCAAAGCCCGCACCCGCCAGCAGGATGAAGCGCAGGAGGGCGGCTTTGGCCAGAGCATCAAGGACGCGATCTTCGGCACCAAGCGCCGCCAGGGCATGATCGAAACCATGGCCAAGCAGACCACCCGTACCGTCGGCACCAAGCTGGGCAACCAGATCGTGCGTGGCCTGCTGGGCGGTATTTTCGGCGGAAAGCGCTGATACTTCGTGTCGCGCCCTGTGGCGCGGCACCTTTTGACGAGCACAAGCAGACCTGATGTCGCGTTGGCGTCCCCCCGCGGAAAAAAGCACGGCCCTGATCACCGCACAGGGCCACCAGCGGTTGAAGACCGAACTGGATGAGCTGTGGCGGCACAAGCGCCCCGAAGTGGTGAAGGCACTGGCCGCCGCTGCTGCGGAAGGCGACCGGTCCGAGAATGCCGAGTACACCTACCGCAAGAAGCAGCTCGGTGAGATCGATCGGCGCGTACGCTACCTGACCAAGCGACTGGAGGCGCTGCGCATTGTCGATACCGCGCCGACCGATCCGAACGCGGTGTTCTTCGGCGCGACGATCGAGCTGGAGAACGTCGACTCGGGCGACATCCACGTGTATCGCATCGTCGGCCCGGACGAGACCGACGCCGGTGCGGGCTGGATCAGCATCGATTCGCCGTTGGCGCGCGCGCTGCTGAAAAAACGCGTGGACGATGAGTTCGAGGTGGAGCTGCCCAGCGGCCGCCATGGGTTCGCGATTCTGTCCGTGGCGTACCCCGGCTGACAGGGTGCATCCACGCATGGCGTGGATCTACACGTGACGCCGGCAACCCGCGGGGATGGCGCCACTGCCGGATCACCCCAGCGCTGCGGGATACACGCGCCCCGGGCGCAGCGGTCGGAAGTAGTCGGCCCGCGCATAGAAGGCCGCCTCCTGCCGCGCGTGCCACCCGGGAATCCCCGCCAACGGCAATGGCCGCAACTCCAGGGGGTCATTGAGCAGCGCGCCGTCCGTGATGGCCTGCGCCACTGCCGCGACCGCAGTGGCATCATCATCACTCTGTACCACCACGCACTTGCCGACCAGCAGGCGCTCCGGCACCAAGGCCTGCTCCAGCAGCGCATGCCCGATCACCGCCGCGACGGCAATGTCGCCCCGTCGCCACTGCCCTGCCCCATCCCAGAGCAGCGCCTGCCAATCATGCTGGTCCCACGCGCGCAGCAGCGCCGGTTCGCGCACACGCACGATCACGCCGCTCTCGTCGAATTGGGTCAACGCGGCCTGCGCACGGTTGCGCTGCCCTGGCTCCATCGCCGCGATGTGCCGGCATTGCTGCCGGTTGAGCGCGCGCTTGATGGTGGGGTAACGCGCCCAGACCAGGGCATTGAACAGGTCATGCCAGTTGTCTGCACGCGTGGCGATCTGGCCGCGCCCGGCGATGCGCGTTTCATAGTGCAGGCCGTCGGCCAGCAATGCCTCGTCCTGCTCGGCCAGATGCTTGTCTGGCAACGCGAGGCGTGCATCGAGCGCTGCGATGGTGGGCCAGCTCGGCGCCACCATCAGGTCCTGCATGTCGCTCAGCCCGGCGTAGATCGGCTGCGCGAAGCAGGCCGCATCCACCGCCTCACGCGGCGGCGCGATGAAACGGCGACGACCACCGATATCGGCAGCCGTCACCACTGCGATCACAGCACCTGCAGATCGAACGGCTTGCGCGCTTCGGTGGCGAGGATCGCATCACCGAACAGATCGTGGTCGTCGCTCTCGGTGATCTCCACATCGATGAACTGACCCACGCGCAGCTTGGCTTCTTCCGCGTTCTGGATATGCACCAGACCGTCGATCTCCGGCGCATCGGCCTTGGAACGGGCCACCGCGATGCCGTCTTCGATGGCATCGACGAGGCACTGCTGCACGGTGCCGATCTTGGCTTCCAGGCGCGCGGCGGAGATCTCCGCCTGGCGCTCCATGAAGCGTGCCAGGCGTTCCTGCTTCACTTCTTCGGGCACCGCACCGGGCAGATCGTTGGCGGTCGCGCCGGTGACCGGCGAATAGGCGAACGCGCCCACGCGGTCCAGCTGCGCCTCGTCCAGGAAGCTCAGCAGCTCCTCGAACTCGGCATCGGTCTCGCCCGGGAAGCCGACGATGAAGGTCGAGCGCACGGTGATATCCGGGCACAGCTGACGCCAGCGCTGCACGCGCTCCAGGGTCTTGTCGACCGCCCCCGGGCGCTTCATCAGCTTCAGGATGCGCGGGCTGGCGTGCTGGAACGGAATATCCAGGTACGGCAGGATCCGGTTTTCGGCCATCAGCGGCACGATCTCGTCCACGTGCGGGTACGGGTACACGTAGTGCATGCGGGTCCACGCATCCAGCTCGGACAGGCCTTCGCACAGCGCCTTCAAGCGGGTCTGGTAGGCCTTGTCGCGCCACATGCGCTCGGCGTACTTCACATCCACGCCATAGGCCGAGGTGTCCTGGGAGACCACCAGCAGTTCCTTGACGCCCCCCCGCACCAGCCGCTCTGCTTCGCGCAGCACCTCATCGACCGGGCGCGAGACCAGCTTGCCGCGCATCGAGGGGATGATGCAGAAGCTGCACTTGTGGTTGCAGCCTTCGGAAATCTTCAGATACGCGTAATGGCGGGGGGTCAGCTTGATGCCGTAATCAGGCACCAGATCCACGAAGGGATCGTGCTTAGGCGGCAGCGCGGCGTGCACGGCCTCCATCACGCTCATGTAGTCCTGCGGGCCCGACACCGCCAGCACGTTCGGGTAGGCCTCGCGGATCTGCTCCGGGCGCTTGCCCAGGCAGCCGGTGACGATCACCTTGCCGTTCGCGTTCATCGCCTCGCCGATCGCATCCAGCGACTCGGTCACGGCCGAATCGATGAAGCCGCAGGTGTTGACCACCACCACGTCGGCCGCGTCGTAGGAGGGAACGATGTCGTAGCCCTCGGACCGCAGCTGGGTGAGGATGCGCTCGGAATCGACAAGGGCCTTCGGGCAGCCAAGGCTGACGAAGCCGACTTTGGGGTTCAGCTGGGACATGGATCGCAAGGACTCTGGGGGCCTGGGCCCATGCCGGAATGGCGTGGGGGACCTGGGGCCGGAAACGGCGGCAAGTATACCGGCGTTCAGCCCACGCCCCTGAACCGGATCGGGTTGATCCCGCCAGATCCGGCATGCCCCCTGACATCGCGCTAACCGGCGCGGGGCCGATAATGAATGCCTGAACCAACGGGAGTCTCGCACCATGGGTGAGTGGATCACACTCGATACGCATTACGGACCGGTCCGCGCCTGGCAGGCGACGCCGGAAGGCAAGCCGCGCGGGGGCCTGGTGGTGATCCAGGAGATCTTCGGCGCCAACCCGCACATCCGCGCAGTGGCCGACGATTACGCCGCCAAGGGCTATGCCGTACTGGCCCCGTCGTTCTTCGATCTGGCCGAGTCGGCCCCGGACAGCACCGAACCGCCGGAGCTGCCTTACGACAGCGATGGCGTGGCCGCCGGCCTGGCCATGGTCGACGAGCTCGGGGTCGAAAAGGCGCTGGAGATCGTGCGGGCGGCCGCCTCGCGGCTGGCTCCGGCCGGCAAGGTCGGCACCGTCGGCTACTGCTGGGGCGGCAGCATCGCCCTGCTCTCCGCGCTGCGCCTGGGCCTGCCCTCGGTCAGCTATTACGGGGCCCGCAACGTGAAATACCTGGACGAGACGCCCAAGGCGCCGGTCATGTTCCACTTCGGCGCGCAGGACAAGAGCATCCCCCCGGAGGCGATCAAAGCCCACCGCGAGAAGCTGCCGCAGATGGCCACCTTCGTCTACCCGGCCGATCACGCCTTCAACCGCAGCGTCGGACATGCGTATGATCCAGACAGCGCCCACCTGGCGCTGGAACGCACCCTGGACTTCTTTGCGGAGCATCTTGGATGAGCGAGTTCGAACTGGATTCACGCCTGGCCACCGACAGCGTACTGGTAGCAGAAGGGCCGTTATCGCAAGTGCGATTGATGAACGATGAAAGGTATCCCTGGCTGATCCTGGTGCCACGCCTGAGTGGCGTGACCGAATGGATCGACCTGGATGGCGAGCAGCAGGACAAGCTGCGGACCGAGTTGAACCGGGCGTGCAAGGCGCTCAAAGGCACCGATGGGGTCGAGAAGATCAACATCGGCTCGCTGGGCAACATCGTGCGCCAGCTGCATTTCCATGTGATCGGGCGCCATGTCGGCGATCCGGCATGGCCGGGCCCGGTCTGGGGCCAGGGGCAGGCACACCATTTTGATCCACAGGTGCTGGCCGAGCGTGTCGCACTCTGGAAGGAACGGCTAGGATATTCGCCCCAGCCCTAGCGGACCCTGCCCCTGATGCGCTCCAACCTTGTCGCCGCCATTGTCCTGATCCTCGTCGGCCTGTTCCTGCTGGCCAGCAATCTCGGCTGGACCAACATGAACATGGGGAAGCTGATCCTCACCTGGTGGCCGGTCGTGCTGGTAGCGGTGGGCATCGGCCTGCTGTTCGGCCGCGGCAAGTAGAGCGGACCGTTGGTCCGCTGCTGTTCGGTCCGCTGCTGTTCGGTCCGCTGCTGTTCGGTCCGCTGCTGTTCGGTCCGCTGCTGTTCGGTCCGCTGCTTTTGGGTCCGCTGCTTTTGGTCACCACGCCGCACGTCGGACCAAGCCACAAAAAAAGCGCGGAGTACTCCGCGCTTTTTCTGTGGTCGCCCCTTGATGGGTAACGGTAACCACAGAAGCAGCCGACCAACGGTCGGCTCTACCAGGCGCGGACGCGGCAGCACGCCCGGGGATCGATCAGGTGCGCCGCGCCACCCGCGTGATCATCAGGTCCGCGGCAGGGTCACGCCGGTCTGGCCCTGGTACTTGCCACCGCGGTCCTTGTAGGACGTCTCGCAGATATCGTCCTTGTCGGCCTGGAAGAACAGCATCTGCGCCACGCCTTCATTGGCGTAGATGCGCGCCGGCAGCGGCGTGGTATTGCTGAATTCCAGGGTCACGTGGCCTTCCCATTCCGGCTCCAGCGGGGTCACGTTGACGATGATGCCGCAGCGCGCGTAGGTGCTCTTGCCCAGGCAGACCACGAGCGTGTCGCGCGGGATGCGGAAGTACTCCACGGTGCGCGCCAGCGCGAAGCTGTTGGGCGGGATGATGCACTCATCACCCACGATGTCCACGAAGCTGCCCGGGTCGAAGTGCTTCGGGTCCACGATGGTGGAGTTGATGTTGGTGAACACCTTGAACTCGCGCGAGCAACGGACGTCGTAGCCGTAGCTGGAGGTGCCGTAGCTGACGATGCGCTGGCCGTTGGCCTGCTTGACCTGGCCAGCTTCGAACGGCTCGATCATGCCGTGCTGCTCGGCCATCTGACGGATCCAGCGGTCACTCTTGATGCTCATGGGGGGTCCTGGGTGCGGAAGGAACAACGGCACCGCCAATGGGCGCCCGGGTGTCGATTCTAAACAGCGGCCCCGGCCGCGACCAGCGTCGACGCCGTCGCGGCAACTGCCTGGCCATTGGGGCCTGGAAACGAACAGGCCCGGCGGGGGCCGGGCCTGGAGGATACGGGGGGGGGCGCGCTCAGATCAGCGACGACAGGATCGGAATGCTGGCCCGCGGCCGCTTGGCCACTTCCTCGATCAGCCGCTCGGCCGCGCGCAGATAGGCCTGGGCCGCAGAAGACGCCGGCGCGGCGGCGGTGATCGGCGTACCGGCATCGCCCTGCTCGCGGATGCCGATCTCCAGCGGCAGCGACCCCAGCAGCGGCACCCCGTACTGGGCGGCCATGCGCTCGCCGCCGCCCTCGCCGAACAGATGCTCGACCTGGCCGCAGTTGCTGCAGGTATGCACGGCCATGTTCTCGACGATACCCAGCACCGGCACTTCCACCTTCTCGAACATCTTCAGCGCCTTCTTCGCATCCAGCGTGGCGATGTCCTGCGGGGTGGTGACGATCACCGCCCCGGCCAGCGGGATCTTCTGGGTCAACGTCAGCTGGATGTCGCCCGTGCCCGGCGGCAGATCGATCAGCAGGTAGTCCAGGTCGTCCCACAACGTATCGTTGAAGAACTGCGTCATCGCCGAGGTCGCCATCGGGCCGCGCCAGATCATCGGCGTCTCGTCCTCGATCAGGTAACCGATCGACATGGTCTCCACCCCGAACGCGCGCATCGGTTCGATCGACTTGTTGTCCGGGCTCTCCGGGCGACCGCTCAGGCCGAGCATTGCCGGTACGCTGGGGCCGTAGATATCGGCATCCAGCAGGCCCACGCGCGCGCCGAGCGCGGCAAGTGCGACAGCCAGGTTGACCGCGGTGGTGGACTTGCCGACCCCGCCTTTGCCTGACCCCACCGCGATCACGTTGCGCACGCGCGGATGCGGTGACAACCCCTTCTGCACTTGACTGGCGTGGGGACGACGCGTCTGGCTGGCACTCACTGCGGGCACTCCGGAAACACAACAAGGGGACGCAACACTATACAACCTTGACTGCACCTGACTGAGAATCCCAGTTGCTACGAAACCATGCAATTTTCGTTAAGTTCATGTTACGGTCGAAACGCACTACGTTGAGCGTTTTCCGCGCGTTTCGGGAGGGAATCATTGGCGTCAGTGCTTTTCTGTTTTGTTCTATGGACTATCAATGAATTACAGCACCACCGCACGTCGCAACACGCTCGCCGCTGCATTGTTCTCCGCCCTGATCGCCACTGCAGCCGCTCCGGCCATGGCACAGGATAAAGCCACGACGCTGGACAAAGTCACCGTCACCGGCTCGCTGATTCCGCAGACCGATATCGAAACCCAGACCCCGGTGATGTCCATCACCGCGCAGGACATCCAGACCCGCGGCTTCACCAGCGTGGCCGAAGTCCTGCAGCAGTCCTCGCTGACCACCGGCGGCCTCCAGGGCGGCCAGACCTCGGCGTCCTTCACCCAGGGCGCGGAAGCCTCGGGCATGTTCGGCCTGAATCCGGGCTACACCAAGTACCTGATCAACGGCCGTCCGATGATGTCGTACCCGGCGCTGTACAACGGCGGCGATACGTTCAACAACATCAGCGGCATTCCGATCGACATCGTCGAGCGCATTGAAGTCCTGCCGGGCGGCCAGTCGTCGCTGTACGGTTCGGACGCCATCGCCGGCGTGGTCAACATCATCCTCAAGGAACGCATGGACGGCGGCAGCATCTCCGTCCGTGGTGGCACCTACACCGAAGGCGGCGGCAACAGCGTGCGCTTCAGCGGCGCGCATGGTTTCAGCGCGTTCGATGACCGCTTCAACGCACTGGTCAACGTGCAGATCGAGTCGAGCAACCCGATCTGGGGCTACCAGCGCGACCTGACCCGCACCACCAATGCCAACGGCTACACCGCGCAGCTGCCGAGCAATGATTTCGCCGTCATCGACGCCGATACCAACCGCCTGTACATGATGGACCCGAACAACTGCGCCAACGTGGCCAGCCAGTTCGGTGGCACCACGGTGCTGGGCAATCGCCCGACCGGCCAGTCGTGCGGCACCTACTTCGGCGCCGGCTACAAGACGCTGAAGAACGGCAAGGACAGCGGCCAGTTCTATTCGGCGATGACCTTCGACGTCAACGACAACCTGCAGCTGTTCGCCGACGTGCTCTACAGCAAGGAAAAGACCGAGTACACCTCCGGCTCGAGCTACCTGTGGTGGGGCACCAAGAGCGGGATGGGCGGCTTCTACGACCAGTCCTCGGGCAAGGTGGTGAACCTGCAGCGCGCGTTCGCCCCGGAAGACATCGGTGGCCAGGGCTACAACGACGTTCTCAACAGTGACGAGAGCCGCTCCTACCAGGTGACCCTGGGCGCGAAGGGCATGGCCGGCAACTGGGACTACAGCGCCAGCTTCACGCGCGGTGAGTACAAGCTCACCGAGAACAAGTTCATGCGTTGGAAGGACCCGATCAACAACTACTTCGCCGAACACGTGCTGGGCCCGCAGCTGGGCACCACGGCCGACGGCTGGGGCATCTACAACCCGAACTACGACGCGTTCTACTCGCCGATCTCGCCGGAAGATTTCGCCAGCTTCACCGGCTACGCGACCAACCGCAGCCTTACCTGGCAGAACCTGGGCCGCGTGCAGATCACCAATGGCTCGCTGTTCTCGCTGCCGGGCGGTGACGCCGGCTTCGCGGTCGTGGTCGAAGGTGGCAGCGAAGGCTGGGATTACTCGCCCGACCAGCGCCTGCTGGACGGCCAGGTGTGGGGCTCTTCGGCCGTGGCCGGCAATGGCCACCGCAGCAATTATGCGGTGACCTCCGAACTGCGCATGCCGGTGCTGGAGCAGGTCACGGTGACCGCTTCGGGTCGCTATGACGCGTTCAAGATCGCCGACAACACCGTCGACAAGGCCACCTACAGCCTGGGTCTGGAATACCGCCCGATCGACAGCCTGCTGTTCCGCGGCAAGTACGGCACGGCGTTCCGCGCACCGACCCTGTCCGATGCCTTCCAGGGTAAGAGCGGGTACTACGCGGCCAACTCGACCGACTACTACCGTTGCGGCACCCTGGGCTATGCACCGGGCAACACCGCCGACTGCCGTTACCACGACAACGTCTCGGTGTACTCCGAGCGCGCGGGCAACCCGGACCTGGAGCCGATCACGGCCGACGTCTGGAATGCAGGCGTGGTCTGGGCACCGATGCCGAACCTCTCCATCTCGGCCGACTACTACAACTGGAAGATCGAGAACGAAGTCGATACGGCCAGCACCGACCAGCTGCTGCTGGCCGAGTACTACTGCCGCAACGGCCTGCCCAACGGCTCTTCGGCCAGCTGCCAGAACGTGGCCGACTGGGTCGTGCGCGACGCCGCCGGCAACCTGAGCAGCCTGTACACCCCGAAGATGAACGTGGCTCGCCAGAACCTGCAGGCCGTGACGGTCGGCTTCAAGTATCTGCAGGACATCGGCCGCTTCGGCTCGCTGCAGTTCTCGGCCAACTACACCAACATGCTCAAGCGTGAAGTGCAGTCGCAGCCGGGCGAGGAGTTCCAGGATCTGCTGGGCAACCCGATCGCGATGTGGAACTACGACAACTTCGCCAAGGTCCGCAGCGATGCGTCCGTGGGCTGGTCGGTCGACAAGTTCACCACCACGCTGTACGCGAACTACATCGGCAAGACCCCGAACTACCTGGCCGGCATCAATGGCTATGACTACGTCCACCCGGCATCGGGCAAGGCCGCAGGCAAGTGGGGCTCGTACACCACGTACAACCTGAGCGTGAACTATCGCGCACAGGACGACCTGACGCTTTCGCTGATGGTCAACAACGTGTTCAACAAGATGCCCGACGGCCAGGCCTACAGCTACCTGGGCACCTCGGGTGCGCCGTACAACACCGGCCTGTACAACGCGTACGGCCGTGCCGTGTACGTCCAGGCCAAGTACGACTTCGGCAAGTAATCGCCGCAGGCAGCACCGGCGACCGTGCAGGGCCCTGCCCTGCCGGTTCGCCAACCGGAACGCCCCGAAAGGGGCGTTTCGCGTTTGTGCACCTGCAACCGGCGTGATGCCCGTCCGCCGCCCTGAATGCAACGACACGCGTCGCCGCGAGAGAGGCATGTGCATGTCCGACGTTCTGATGGTGCGATGCGTCTATGGGACAGGCATACGCACACCGATCTCAGTTGTTAATTCCGCGCCATATTCAGCATTCACTCATTGACGAAACATAAATAAAATTTCATTTAGGCCCAGGCAATTGTTTTTCAACGCCTTTCAGTTTGCGTCAATGCACAGCCCTTATCGGCGATGACCATTCAGCGTATTTCACGTTAAGCGTGTGTTACGTTCGCCGCACGCCGGTTTCAACTGAACGCAGAATGAAACTACCAAGGATGGCCGCCCAGGCCTGATACCGGCTCGCTGTTGAACGCAGTCAAGAAGTCCCACGGAAGGGAAAGCCACGACATCACCACTACATGGGGTTGCACATGTCTCGCCAAGGTAATTCGATCTCGCGTCATCCGCTTGCCGCCGCCGTCCTCACCGGCCTGCTGCTCACCAGCGCCACCGTCTTCGCACAGGACAACGCCGCCACCAATCTCGATCGTGTCACTGTCACCGGGTCCTTGATCCCGCAGACCGAGATCGAGAACCACACGCCGGTCCTGACTGTCACCGCCGAAGACATCCAGACGCGCGGCTTCACCAGCATCTCCGAAGTCCTGCAGCAGTCTTCGCTGACCACCGGCGGCCTGCAGGGCGGCCAGACCGCCGCCTCGTTCACCCAGGGCGCCGAAGCGGCCGGCATGTTCGGCCTGGATCCGGGCTACACCAAGTACCTGATCAATGGCCGGCCGATGCTGCAGTACCCGGCGCTTTACAACGGCAGCGACGCGTTCAACAACCTCAGCGGCATTCCGATCGACATCGTCGAGCGCATCGAGATCCTGCCCGGCGGCCAGTCCTCGCTGTACGGCTCGGATGCGATCGCCGGCGTGGTCAACATCATCCTGAAAGAACGCATGGACGGCGGCGTGCTCAACGTCCGCGGGGGCGCCACCACCGAAGGCGGCGGCAACAACATCCGCGTCAGCGGCGCCAGGGGCTTCAACAGCGCCGATGACCGCTTCAACGCACTGGTCAATGTGCAGTACGAAAAGAGCAACCCGATCTGGGGCTACCAGCGCGACCTGACCCGCACCAACAACCGCGTCGGTTACAGCGCGCAGGTGCCGGCCAATGATTTCCTGGTCTACCTGCCGGCGGACAACAACGCGTTCGTGATGATGGATCCGACCCGCTGCGCCAGCGTCGCCGGCCAGTTCGGCGGCACCACCGTGCTGGGCACCCGCGCGGCCGGCGAGTCCTGCGGTTCGGCCTACGGCGCCGGCTACCGCACCCTGAAGAACGACAAGGAGAGCAGCCAGTTCTACAGCTCGATGACGTTCGATGTGAACGACAACTTCACCCTGTTCGCCGATGCGCTGTACAGCCTGGAAGAGGTCAAGTACACCCCGGGTTCGGGCTATACGTTCTGGGGCAGCGACCTGAGTTTCGGCGCGTTCTATGACCAGGACACCGATCAGTACATGAACCTGCAGCGCGCGTTCGCGCCTGAAGACATCGGGCCGAACGGCTACAAGGACATCCTCAACACCGACCGCAACAAGGCCTACCAGGTCACCCTCGGCGGGCGTGGCACGTTCGGCAACTGGGACTATAGCGCCAGCTTCAGCCGCGGCGAGTACAAGCTCACCGAGCGCGGCTTCGTGCGCTGGGCCGATGACATCGACAGCTACTTCGAAGACCGCGTGCTCGGCCCGGTGCTGGGCACCACCGATGACGGCTACAACATCTACAGCCCGAACTGGGGCGCGTTCTATTCGCAGCTGCCGGCCGGTGATTTCCAGAGCTTCACCGGATACACCTACAACCAGAGCAAGACCTGGCAGAACCTGGGCCGCTTCCAGATCACCAACGGCTCGTTGTTCACCCTGCCCGGTGGCGATGCAGGTTTCGCCGTGGTCGCCGAAGCCGGCAGCGAAGGCTGGGATTACCGCCCGGACGAGCGCTTGATGGATGGCAGCGTGTGGGGCACCACCTCGGTAGCCGGCAATGGCCATCGCAGCAACTACGCCGTCACCTCCGAGCTGCGCCTGCCGCTGATCGACTCGTTGACCGTCACCGGTTCGGGTCGCTATGACGCCTACAAGATCGCCGACAACACCATCGACAAGGCCACCTACAGCGTCGGCGTGGAGTTCCGTCCGATCGAAAGCCTGCTGTTCCGCGGCAAGTACGGCACTGCGTTCCGTGCACCGACCCTGCCCGATGCCTTCCAGGGCGAGAGCGGCTACTACGCCAACGGCGCAGTCGATTATTACCGTTGCGGCCAGCTCGGCTATGCCCCGGCCGATACCCTCGCCTGCCCCTACGGCAACGAATCGGTGTTCGGCGTGCAGGCCGGCAACACCGAGCTGGAACCGATCACCGCCGATGTCTGGAATGCCGGCGTGGTCTGGGCACCGATGAACAATCTGTCGATCTCGGTGGACTACTACAACTGGAAGATCGACAACGAAGTCGACACCCTGAGCTCGGACCAGCTGCTGCGCGCGGAATACTACTGCCGCAATGGCCAGGGCAACCCGACCTCGGCCAGCTGCGAGAACGTTGCGGACTGGATCACCCGCGATGCCGCCGGCAACATCGAGCAGATCTTCACGCCCAAGCTCAACGTCGCGCGCCAGAACCTGCAGGCACTGACGGCCAGCTTCAAGTACGTGCAGGACATCGGCCGCTTCGGCTCGCTGCAGTTCGCCAGCAACTACACCAACATCCTCAAGCGCGAGCTGCAGCCGCAACCGGGCGATGACTACCTGGATCTGCTGCGCGACCCGTATGCGATGTGGTACTACGATGCCTACGCCAAGGTCCGTACCGATGGTTCGGTGGGCTGGGCCAAGGACCGCTGGACCACCACGCTGTACTTCAACTACATCGGCAAGACGCCGAACTACATGTCCTACCTGGGCGAGAGCTTCGACTACGTCCACCCGTCCGGTTACAAGGCCGGCAAGTGGGGCTCGTACACCACCTACAACCTGAGCGTGAACTACCGGGCGTTGGACAACCTCACCCTCTCGGTGATGGTCAACAACGTGTTCAACAAGATGCCCGACGGCCAGGCCCACAGCTACGCCGGCAACATCGCCTCGCCGTACAACAGCAGCATCTACAACCCGTACGGCCGCGCGGTGTACGTGCAGGCCAAGTACGATTTCGGCACCAAGACCAACTAAGCCGCACCCGGGATGACACCCCCAAGCCCCGCCGCAAGGCGGGGCTTTTCCTTGGCCGCCCCGGGCCAGGGCCACGTCCGGAGTTGACCGGATCGGGCCTCTTGCCATCGGCCATGACCTTCGACACCCTTGCAGGCCGGGCCGGCGGCGTATCGTCTGGCCCACAGGCTCTTCGGGGCCATTCCTGCATGACTTTCCGGCCTGGAGGCCAATCACGTGATCGCTCGTACACCCAAACTGGTACTGCTGACCCTGGCCGTTTCGGCCGCGCTGGTCGGCTGCGGCAAGAACGAAACCCCGGCGACGGACAGCGCAGCCTCCACCGCCGCGCCGGCCGCCACGGCCGCCACCGAGTACAAGCTCGACGAGAGCAAGCTGCCGGCCTACAACGCCTTCCACCCGTCCGATCTGGACACCAGCATGGACGCCTGCGGTGCGTTCGGTGACTACGTCAACAGCAAGTGGCTGGCCGCCAACGAGATCCCGGCCGACCGTACCAGCTGGGGCGCCTTCACCATCCTGGACGAGCGCTCGGTCGCCGTGCAGCACCAGCTCGCCGAGCAGGTCGCGGCGGTCAAGAATCCGGCCGGCATCGAAAAGATCGTCGGCGACTTCTGGGCCACCGGCATGGACGAGGCCAAGATCAATGCCCAGGGCATCGAGCCGATCAAGGCCGACCTGACCGCCATCGACGGCCTGCAGGACAAGGACGCGATCGCCAACTACCTGCGCACCAGCGCGGCCAAGGGCGAAAACGTGCTGTTCGGCTTCGGTCCGGAAGCGGACTTCAAGAATTCCAGCATGAACCTGGCCTATGCCAGCCAGGGCGGCCTGGGCCTGCCGGACACCACCTATTACACCGACGCCAAGAACGCCGACAAGCTCAAGGCCTACCAGGCCCACGTGGCCAAGGTGCTGGAACTGGCAGGCGTGGCCACGGCCGATGCCGAGAAGCAGGCCGCCGACGTGGTCAAGTTCGAAACGCGCCTGGCCAAGGCCTCCAAGTCCAGCGTCGAGCTCTCGCGCGATGTCTCGCTGTTCTACAACCCGGTCACCGTGGCCGATGCGGACAAGCTGACCCCGAACTTCAGCTGGACCGAGTTCTTCAAGGCCCAGGGCATCGCCGCCCCGGAGAAGTTCTCGCTGGCCATGCCGAGCTTCCACCAGGAAGTGAGCAAGGCACTGGGCGACACCGATCCGTCGGTGTGGCGTGCCTACCTGCGCTTCCACACCGTGGACGGCGCCTCGCCGTACCTGGCTGATGCGTTCGTCAATGAGAACTACAACTTCTACGGCAAGACCCTGAACGGTCAGAAGGAGCAGAAGCCGCGTTGGAAGCGCGTGCTGGGCACCATCGAAAACGATGCCGGTGATGCGTTCGGCCAGCTGTACGTCAAGGTCGCTTTCTCGCCGGAAGCCAAGGCCAAGATGGAAGAACTGGTCAAGAACCTGGCCGCCTCGCTCAAGGAGCGCATCCAGGGCCTGACCTGGATGAGCGACGAGACCAAGGCCAAGGCGATCGCCAAGTGGGAAACCTTCACCCCGAAGATCGGCTACCCGGACAAGTGGCGTGACTGGAGCGGCCTGACCACCGGCCGCGACAGCTACCTGGGCAACGTGCGCGCGGCGAACGCGTTCAATTACAAGTTCGCGCTGTCCAAGATCGGCCAGCCGGTGGACAAGACCGAATGGGGCATGACCCCGCAGACCGTCAATGCCTACTACAACCCGCTGCAGAACGAGATCGTGTTCCCGGCCGCCATCCTGCAGCCGCCGTTCTTCGACCCGAAGGCCGATGACGCGCTGAACTACGGCGGCATCGGTGCGGTGATCGGCCACGAAATGACCCACGGTTACGACGACCAGGGCAGCCGCTTCGGGCCGACCGGCAACTTCGAGAACTGGTGGACCGAGGCCGACACCAAGAACTTCAGCGGCCTGACCGGCAAGCTGATCAAGCAGTTCGATGGCTACAAGGTGGATGGCCAGCCGGTCAACGGCAAGCTGACCCTGGGCGAGAACATCGCCGACCTGGGTGGCCTGGCCACCGCCTACGATGCCCTGCAGAAGGCCTCGGCCGGCAAGGAAGACCCGAAGGTCGACGGCTTCACCCGTGACCAGCGCTTCTTCTTCAACTGGGCCACCGTGTGGCGCACCAAGTACACCCCGGAGAACATGAAGGTCCGTCTGGCGACCGACCCGCATGCCCCGGCGCAGTTCCGCGCGATGGGTGCCCCGTCGAACCTGCCGACCTTCGCCGCGGCGTTCCAGTGCAAGGCCGGTTCGCCGATGGTGCGCGCCGGCGACCAGCAGGTCGTGATCTGGTAAGCCATCGCGCCCACGCGTGAGGTGATGCATGCAAAGGCCCGGGATCTCCCGGGCCTTTGCTTTTGCGGCGCATGCTGCCCATCACGCTCGTTTCGCTTTGCTTGGTACACTCGCGCGATCCCAATCCTGCTGGATTCGCTTTACATGTCCAACCTCCGTCCGCTCGCCATTGCCCTGGGCCTGAGCCTGGCCTCCCTGGTCATCGCTCCCGATGCGCACGCCGCGCCGAAGAAGAAGGCCGCCGCCCGCGCGCCGGCCGTCAGCGCCCAGTGCAGCGACTTCTACGAGGCCACCAACGCGACCTGGCTGAAAGCCAATCCGGTGCCGCAGACCGGTGCCACCACCGCACTGGGCCAGCTGGCCGACCGCGCGCGCCAGCAGCAGCGTGAACTGCTGGATGGGGCGATGACCGCACCGCAGGGCAACGTGCAGAAGCTGCTCGGCGACTTCTGGGCCAGCGGCCTGGACGAGGCCGCGGTGGAAGCCGACGGTTCCAACCCGATCGCCCCGTTGCTGACCCGCATCAACGCGATCAAGAAGGCCAAGGACGTGCCGGCCTCGATCGCCGCGCTGCACCAGGTCGGCATTCCGGTGGCCTTCAACTTCGCCCCGGACGTCGACCTCAAGGCGCTGGACCGCCACATCGGCTACTTCATGCAGGGCGGCATGGGCCTGCCGGACCCGGCGTTCTATACCCGTACCGATGCCGACACCGTCGCGCTGATGGCGCGCTACCGCACTTACGTCAAGCAGGTGCTGGCGCTGACCGGTACCCCGGCTGACAAGCTCGATGCCGAATCGCAGTCGGTGATCGCGCTGGAGACCGAGCTGGCGCGCAATGCGCAGTCGCTGGCCGGCATCAACAATCCGTTCAACAACTACGCGCCGATCTCCACCAAGGAGCTCAACAGCCGTTACCGCAACCTGCAGCTGGAGGCCTTCCTGAAGGCGCAGGGCGTCAATGACGACCTGGTCTCGCTGTCCGATCCGGCGCTGTTCAAGCAACTCGACGGCATGGTCACCCGGCTCAAGCCGGAACAGTGGAAGGTCTACCTGCGCTGGCGCGTGGGTGATGCAATGGCCCCGTACCTGTCCAAGGCCTACCGCGATGCCGAATTCGAATTCCGTGGCCGTGTGATGCGTGGCCAGACCCTGCCGCCGGCGCGCTGGGAGCAGGTGCTGGATGCGATCAACGTGGCTGCCGGCCCGATGGTCGGCCGCGAATATGCGGCCAAGCACCTCTCGGCCGACGACCGTCGCAAGGCAGCGCTGGTCGTGGACAAGATCCGCGAAGTGCAGATCGATGCGGTCAAGCGCAGCACCTGGATGAGCGATGAGGCCAAGACCGAAGCACAGGCCAAGCTGGCTGCGCTGAAGATCGAGATCGGCACCCCGCTGCGCGATCTGGACTACACGGTGCAGCCGATGGGCCGCGGCAGCTTCGGCGGCAACATGCTGATCGCCTCCACCTGGCGCCACCGCGAGGAAATGAAGCGCATCGGCAAGGGCAACGCCGACCGCCGCTGGGACGTGCTGCCGCAGCAGCCGGCACTGGCGTATGACATCGCGCAGAACCGCCTGATCGTCACTGCCGCCGTGCTGCAGGGCCCGGTGTTCAATGCTAAGGGCGACACCGCCGACCTGTTCGGCAGCTACGGCGCGCTGGTCGCGCACGAACTGACCCGTGCGATCGACGCCAAGGGCGCGCTGGTGGATGCCAAGGGCGAACTGCGCAGCTGGTGGACCCCGGCCGACAAGACCGCCTGGACCCTGTTCGGCAACCGCGTGGCCGCCCAGTACAGCGGCTACGACTACCCGGGCGTGAAGGGTGCCAAGGTCAACGGTGAACTCACCCGCGAAGAGAATCTGGCCGACCTGGCCGGTCTGGAACTGGCGTGGGAGGCTTACAAGGCTGTCGAACCGGCGGCCAAGCCGGCCGCCCAGCAGGGCTTCTTCCGTGCGTGGGCGAGCCTGTGGCCGCAGCAGCTGTCGCCGAACGTGGCCGCCCAGCGCGTGACCTCGGACATCCTAGCCCCGGGCCGCTGGCGCACCAACGGCCCGCTGTCCAACCTGCCGGCGTTCGGTGCCACGTTCACCTGCAAGCCCGGCCAGCCGATGCAGCGCGTGGATAACGACCAGATCAAGGTCTGGCGCTGAGCCCCCTGCCGGACCTGCGCTGAGCCGCAGCGGCTGACGAAGAAGGCGCCCCAAGGGCGCCTTTTTTTTGTGTCCATAACCCGCCAACCAGGCAAAAAAGACCCCGGCAGGCGCCGGGGTCGAAGACCCGTCCACGGAGAGTGAGGGAGTACGTTAGAAGTCGTAGGACGCCGACAGCCGAACCGTGCGCGGCGCAGTAAGGTAGGTCCCGATACCATAGAGATTGGACACGGTGTCGGGCCCTGCCTGGTACGTCGCATCCGACTGCAGCGCGCGGCGCTGGTTGAACACGTTGAACACATCCAGCCCGAAGCCAAGACGTTGCTGGGCGAACGTGGGGCGATACATCACGCCCAGGTCCACGCGCGTGGTCCACGGCTGGCGGCCGGCATCGCCCGGACGCGAGGGGCTGCCATTGCAATAGTGGTAGGCCGAGCCGTAGGCGATCGGATCACTCTGGTCGGCGCCGTAATAGCCCAGGCAGCTCTTCGGCGCACCGGACATCACGCGCAGCGTGGCCGACGCCGTCCACTCCGGCGTGAACTGATAGGCCCCGTAGCCCTTCAACTGATGACGGCGATCGTTGGCGAGATAGCCACCGGCGTACTCCATCAGGTAGGAAGAATCCCAGTCCTGGGTCTTGGAGACATCATCCTGGCCGATGTCCGATTTGACCTGTCCTTCGGTGTTTCCGAAACTGCGCGACCAGGTGTAGTCGAGACGGCCATACCAGTTGTTGCTCATCGGATGTTCGACAAACAGATCGACCGCCACGTAATCACGCTTGGCCTTGTTGCTGCCCAGCCCCCAGTCCGCCCCGCTCATGCTCACTGGCACGTAGCCGGAGCCGTCGGTCTTCTTGACCAGGAAGGTATTGGTCTTGCCCGGGTTGAAGATCACGCAGCCCGGCACCTCCAGGTTGCTGGAATCCACACCCATGGCATCGAGCTTGTCGTAGATGCGGTCCGAATCGCAGGTATCGTCGATCGCGGTCTGCAGGCGACGGTAGGTGACTTTCGCGCCGCTGTTCCACGCCGTGCCGAGGGTCTTCTCGAAGCCGAGGATCAGCTCGTCCTGGTACTGCGACTTCAGATCGCTCGGCGCCACGCTGCGCGGATCCGGCGTCTGTCCATACTCATTGTTGGCCGACACCGGGCCCGGCCCCAGTTCGCCCAGTCCGGTCGGATTGCCATTCGCGTCGATTCCCGTGTACGTGAAGTACTCGCGGGTGTAGGTCGACGCCGACGCACCGCGGATGGCCACACTGTTGGGCAGCGCCAGGAAATAGCGGCCCAGGTTGGCGAACACCTTCAGCGAAGAATCACCGAATACGTCCCACGCCGCGCCCAGCCGGGGCGCCCACTGGTCGCCGGTTTCGACATACGCCACGGCGGCGCTGTTGTAATTGGTGAACGTGTCGTTGCGTACGCCCAGGGTCAGCAGCCAGTTCGGCGTCACCTGCCAGCGGTCTTCAAGGTAGTACGCCTTCTGCTTCAGCGACATGCTGGTGGTGGTGGAGTAGATGTACTTCTGCACGAAGTAACCCTCGCCACCGGGCGGGGTGATATCGAAGCCAGGCGACGGCGACGAACCTGGGGCGATGCGCGAGTAGATCCAGGCGTAGCCGGGGCCGGTCATCGCCTCGCCTTCGTTGCTGCCCTGGAAGGTCATGTTGTCGATACCACCGGTGATCTCGTGATCGCCGATGCGGTACTGCAGGTCCACGCGCAGGCCACGCGACGTGCTGCCCGCGTTGTAGGCCTTGTCGTTGGCCGCCGGCTGATCGTTGCGGATCGGGGTGCCACCGGTGATCAACGGATCCTGGTTGTTGGCGCCACTGATGAGAGGATTGCCCGAACTCAAGGGATTGGAGTCCAGGTTGTCCTGCTTGCTTCGCCCCCACAGTGCGCTGAGCGTGAGGTCGTCGGTGAGGTAGCTGGTGAACTTGAAGACGTCGTAGGTGTCCTTCACCTTCGTCGTGTTGGCAAACGTCCCCGTGCGCTCGCCCTCGCTGCGGGTCTCGTAATCGAAGTCCCGGTAATAGGCGTCGTAACGGTCCGTGTTCTGGAGACGCGTGTATTCCAGCGTGTTGCTGTCATTGATGTTCCAGTCGATCTTGCCGTAGAACTTCGGGGCATCAATGGTGTAGTGGCTGCGCGACTGCTGCGCCGACTCGATGGAGGCCGTGGACACGCCGTCGGACTTATCCTGCTCGGCCGCCAGATGGACGAACAGCCGGTCTTCGATGAGCGGGCCGCTGACGTAGCCGCTGTAGGTGGTACGGGTCGCCTTGTCGCCGCGACGCGAGCGGTACAGCGTGCCGGGCAGTGTCGGATCCTCGAATTCATACCCCTCCTGCAGCCCGCGGTCCGGATACAGAATGTCGCGGGGCGATTCGGCCAGGGAGTCGGGCTGCCAGGTGGTCTGGAATCCAAAATGCCATTCGTTTGTACCGCGCTTGCCGAGCTGGTTGATCACGCCGCCCGTGGAACGGCCATAGCTTGCGCCATAGCCACCGGTGAACGTTTCCTGCTGATCGATCGAGCCGTAGGGCAGGCTGACGCCACCGAGGCTGTTCAGCGGGTTGGTCGCGTTGAAGCCATTGATGTAATACGCGTTCTCGCTGACGCTGGACCCCCCGAAGGAAAGCACCGAGCGCGAGCCGTTGCTGAAGGCGCCGCTGCCGCCGACCACACCCGGGGCGAGCAGCGCGATGGCTTCCGCACTGCGGCCCAGGGGCAGTACATCCAACTGTTCGGAGGTGATCACCGAGCGCGACACCGTGTTGCTCACATCGATCTTGGGCACATTGGTCGCTGTCACATTGACGGTGCCGAGGGTGGTCGCATCGCCACCGGCGCTGCCACCGCGGCTGAAGGAGACTTCGGTACCGGCACCGACGATCAGCTGCACGTCGGTGCGCGTCTCGACAACCTGCCCGTCGCGCTGCAGGGTCACGGTGTAGCGCCCCACCGGCAGCGAACCCAGGGTGTAACGGCCGTTGGCATCGACGGTGGCCGAGCGGCGCAGGCCAGTGTCACTTTGCACGACAACCGTAGTGCCCGCGGCGGACGGCACAGAGCCGTAGACGGAGCCCGTGGTGCTCTGTGCTGCGGCGGCGCCGATGAAGGAGGTCAGGATGACGGCCAAGGCCGTGCGCTTCAGCCGATTGGCCGGGATGCTGGGTGTCATGGAGTGTCCTTGAGTCGGGAGTTGCATACCGAAATGTCAGCAGCGTTGCGGCGAAATGACGTTCATCCGCAACTGAACCCGATCTTAATTTCACTGTTTTGCAAGCCGCAATTCAAACTGAACTGACATCTAACTCACTGAATGAGAAGAGGTTTATTCTAATTCCCGACGAAAAAAAGCTGATCACGACAATTATCCGAGGCATATCGAGATAATCCATCTCAGTTTTTTATCTGGATACGGGACGTTACCCACACTTTCTGTATGCTGATTGCGAAGGCACCCGGGCAAAGACGACGCACCACGAATAAAAAGGAGGCGAACACGACAACGCAGCCTCACGCCCGTCAGGGCGCAAGGTGCATTTCACGACATTCAACGCCTTACTTGATGCTGCGCAGGTGATTGGGTCGCTTCGGCGGGCCCGGCGGACGACGGTTGTTGAACGGTGGTTGGCCCCGCCAGTAGCGGATCAGCAGCCAGCCGAACAACATGCCGCCCAGATGCGCGAAGTGGGCCACGCCCGGCTGCCAGCCGGTGGCGCCCAGCATCAGCTCCATCGCACCGAACACGATCACGAACGTGCGTGCCTTCATGGGGATCGGCGGGAACAGCAGCATCACCCGCTGGTTCGGGAACAGCATGCCGTAGGCCAGCAGCAGACCGAACACGCCACCGGACGCACCCAGCACCGTGGCCGGATCGGCCAGCATCATGCCGACCAGCAGCTGGCACAGGCCGGCACCGGCGACGCACACCAGGTAATAGATCAGGAAGCGCTTCTCACCCCAGGTCTGTTCCAGCGGCGCGCCGAACATGAAGAGCGCGAGCATGTTGAAGAACAGATGGCCGAAGCTGCCATGCAGGAAGCCATAGGTCAGAAGCTGCCAGGGCTGGAAGTTGCCGCCCGGCGAGAACGGATCGAAGCCGCCGCCCAATGGCTGCAGCATGAAAGGCTCGAAGGTGCCGTTGCCGAGCAGGAATGGCTGCTGCAGCAGGAACAGCACGGCGTTGGCGATCAACAGCGCTTTGGTGACAGTAGGCAGTCGCGGAAACATGGGGGCATCCTTTGGAACTGCGCCCATCATAGCCGCAGCGCCCGGCCGCCATCTGCGTGGCGGCGCCCGCGTTCAACCGACAGGCAGCGTCAGCCCGGTCCCCACAGGGCGGCATCCAGATCGTTGGCGCCGGTTACGGGCATGCCCTTCACCCGCCCCCGTTCGATCATCACGCCCTCGGCGCGCAGCCGCTGGCTCTGTTCCTTCCACCCTGCCGAGCCTTCGGGCATTGCAATGCGCCCGTCCGAACGCAGCACGCGGTGCCACGGCAGGTCCGGGTCATCATTCATGCCAAGCACGCGCGCGGTCAGCCGCGCCCTGCCCGGCAGCCCCGCCTTGGCGGCGACCTGGCCGTAGCCCATCACCTGCCCGCGCGGGATCGCGCGGATCACCGCCAAAATCCGTGCACGCGCCTGCGCCGCCGGGTCATCGCCCACGGCGGCCGCGTTCACGCGCGGACCCGGCTGACCAGCAGCACGCCGAGCAGGACCAGGGCCGTGCCGAGGATCTGCCACGGCCCCATGGGTTCGTCGAGCAGCCATAGACTCATCACGATGGTGGAGACCGGACCGAGCATACCCACCTGGGCGGCCAGCGACGAGCCGATCCGCTTCACCGCCAGCATGATCGCCATCACCGGCAGCACCGTGCAGACCGTCGCATTGATCAGCGACAGCCAGTACACCGGCGTGGGCGCCTGGCCCAGCGCGGACATCGGGTGCAGCACAGCGAAGTGCAGCACGCACAGCACGCAGGCCACGCAGCTGGCATAGGCGGTCAGGCGGATCGCACCGATCCGCGCCACCACCTGGCCACTGCCGAACAGATACAGCGCATAGCTCAGCGCACTGGCGAACACCAGCGCACTGCCCAGCACGATGCGCCCGCCTTCCAGCTGCAGGTCATGGCCAAAGGCCAGCAGCACGCCGAGATAGCTGAGCACCAGTGCCGCCACCTGCCAGCGACCCGGGCGCTTTTTCAGCAGGACCAGGCTGATCAGCAGCACCAGGGTCGGGTTCAAGTACAGGATCAGGCGTTCCAGGGTGACGCTGATGTACTGCAGGCCCTGGAAGTCGAGCAGGCTGGACAAGTAATACCCGGTGAAGCCCAGCCACACCACGCGCCCGCGGTCGCCCCATGACAATGCCGGCGCGCGCCGCGCCGACCATACCGCCAGCACCGCGAACAGCGGAAACGCCATCAGCATCCGCAACGCCAGCAGTGTGGTGGCATCCACGCCATGCCGATACGCGAGTTTGACGATGACCGCTTTGCCCGAGGCCGCGATCGCGCCAATTGCGGCCAAGGCGATGCCGCCGGCGGCGATGCGGCTGGAGGACGTGGGGAGCGGGGAAGCGGGTGACGGCATCAGGACGGCGGACAGCCGCTCGGGGGCGGCTGGTCAGGTGGGGGGCGGCCATTGTCGCATGCGTGGCGGCGGGTGTTCTGCGCCGGCAGACGCTGCGGGAACGGCGCTCCGATCCTGTTTCAACTGCGGAAAGGACACGGCAAGCCACCGAGCTGTGCGCCTGCGGAAGGTTGTGCCGCGCGGTGCGCGGTTGCCACGCATGGCGTGGCACTACCGGATTCCTGCTGCGGCTTCGGCGGCTGCACGCCGCTGATGCGCTTTCAGCGCATCAATACGACTTCTTCTGCGGAGGTCGGATGGATTGCCACGGTGTCGTCGAACTGGGCCTTGGTCACGCCCATCTTCACTGCCAGTGCAAACCCCTGCAGGATTTCATCGGCAGACTCGCCCAGCAGGTGGACACCGACCACACGCTCCTCCTCGCCCACGCAGACCAGCTTGAACAGGCTGCGCTGGGTGCCATCGGCCAAGGCCTGCAGCATCGGGCGGAAGTTGCTGCGATACACGCGCACATCGCCGTATCTCGCACAGGCCTCTTCTTCGCTCAGCCCCACCGCGCCCAAGGCCGGATGCGAGAACACCACACTGGCCACGTTCTCATAGTCCATCCTGGCCTGCGGCTGGCCACCGAACAGGCGGTCCATCAGCTTGCGCGCCGCGGCGATCGCCACCGGGGTCAGGCCAACCTTGCCGGCAATGTCGCCCACTGCGTGCACGCTGGGTACCGCGGTGGTCTGCCACGCGTCGACCTCGACCTCGCCCTTGTCACCGATCACCACGCCGAGCGCTTCCAACCCCAGATCGGCACTGTTGCCGCGTCGCCCGGTGGCAAAGAACACCGCATCGAAATGACCGTCGGCCGGGCCATCATGGCCGAGCGCGACCACGGCATCGCCGTCACGCTGCAGCTCGCGCAGGCGGTAACCGAAATGGATCTGTACGCCTTGGTGGCGCAGGTTCTCGGCAAGCTGTGCGGTCAGTTCTGCATCGAAGCGCTCCAGCAGCCGCTCGCCACGTACCAGCAGCGTCACGCGGCTACCGAGCGCCTGCAGCAGCCCGGCCAGCTCCACCGCGATATAGCCACCGCCGACGATGGCCACGCGCTCCGGTGCGCCGCACAGGTTGAAGAAATCATCGGAGACCAGGCCCAGTTCGGCTCCGGGAATCTCCGGCCGTTGCGGATACGCACCGGTCGCGATCAGGATGTGAGCGGCACTGATGCGCACGCCATCGCTGCACTCCACGGTGTGCGCATCCACAAGCCGGCCACGGCGCGGTACACGCACCACCTTGTTCTCATTGAGTCGCTTGAGATAACTGGAATGGATGTTGGCGATGTAGGCCTGCCGATGCACCACCAGTTCTTTCCAGTCCAGCGGGGGGCGCACCGGCACATCGAAGCCCATTGCGGCGGCCAGGCCGATACGGCCGGAAAGATCGGCCGCCAGCCACATCGCCTTCTTCGGCACGCAGCCGACATTGACGCAGGTGCCGCCCAGTTCGCCCGGCTCCAGCATCGCCACGCGCTGGCCGTGCTGCGCCGCGCGGAAGGCAGCGGCGAGGCCGCCGGAACCACCGCCCAGCACGATCAGGTCATAGTCGTATTGCGTCGTCATTGGCATCGCTCAACTCGGTAAGGGGCAGGATCGATTGCCGGCGCGCGGCCGTTGATCAGGTCTGCCATCAACTGGCCGGAGCCGACGCTCATGCTCGTGCCCAGCATGCCACGACCGGCTGCGATCCAGACGTGAGGGTGCGTGGCACCGCCGTGTCAGGCCCGGCGCAGCGGCGGCCACTGCAGATAGGTCATCGCGCGCCAGATCCACTCCAGCGGCCCGAACCGGAAGTACCGCAGCCACGCATGGCTGATCGCCACCTGCAGCGCGAACAGGGCCAGCGCGAACGGAATCTGCCACAGGCGCGGCATCGTTTCGAACGCGCCCAGTCCATAGCCATAGAACACCCAGGTACAGACCAGCGACTGGCCGATGTAATGGGTCAGCGCCATCCGCCCCATTGGCGCCAGCACCTGCAGGCGTGCGCGCCAGTGCACGATCCAGGCCAGATAGCCCAGGCACATCAGCAGCCCGGCCAGCGCGCTGACCGCATACGCCACGCCGCCGCGCAGGTCCAGCGTGCCGGGCGCCTGATAGGGGTGCCAGATCGCGCTGCCCAGCATCAGCACCAGCCCGACCGGCAACGCGACCCAGCGCAGCCGTGCATACAGCCGCGCGAACCGCTCGGGCTCGGCCAGCGCGCCACTGCGCGCGAACCAGCTGCCGATCAGGAACATGCCCAGCACTTCCGGACCGATCACGAAGATGCCCGACAGCATCGCGCCGAGATCACGCAGGCGCTGTCCCACCGCCTGCCCCCAGCTGCCATGCGCGTACGCCTGGCGCTGCAGCTCGATCGTGCGTTGGGCCTGGGCGATGGCCTCGCGTAGCGGTTCCTGCGTGTGCTCCATGCTGGCCATCCAGCTCATCAACGCCCCCAGCACCAGCACCAGGGCGGCAGCGCCCAGATAGCTGGTCGCGCCCATCGCGGGCAACCAACTGCGCGGCGCCTCGCGGCAGGCGAGCAGCAACAGCGAGATCAACGCATAGATCACCAGAATGTCGCCGGACCACACCAGCAGCGCGTGGCACAGGCCGATCAGCAGCAGCGCCACGCTGCGGCGCAGATAGAACGGTGCGAATGCGCGCCCGGCCGCTTCGGCGCGCTGCGCCATGACCGAGAACCCCGCGCCGAACAGCAGCGAGAACAGGGTGAAGAACTTGCCCTGGACCAGCACGTAGATGGCCGCATCGGCCCAGTAGTCCGCGCCCTGCCAATGCGGATCGATGCCGGTGAAGGACAGGTCCAGCGGACCGCTGAACGCCTCCATGTTCATCAGCAGGATGCCAAGCAGCGCGAACCCGCGCAGGATGTCGATGACGGCGATGCGCTCGTGGGCACTCACCGGCTGCAAAGGAGAAGAAGCTGCGTTCACAGGCAATCCGCTGACCAGGGCCGCCATTATGCCGTGCGCACGAGGGCCTGCCGCACAAACGAAAACGGCCCGCCGAAGCGGGCCGTTGGATCAACCAGGGGTTGCAGCACTCAGTGCTGGTGGCCGCCGTCGCCGTGCACGTGGCCGTGCTCGATTTCTTCCTTGCTGGCTTCGCGCACGTCGACGATCTCGACGTTGAAGTGCAGGTCCTTGCCGGCCATCGGGTGGTTCAGGTCGACATCGACCACGCTCATGCCGACCTTCTCAACGGTGACCGCGCGCGGGCCGAAGTTGGTCTGCAGCACGACCTGCTGGCCCGGGACCAGCTTGCTGGTGCCGAAGTGCTTCTTGGGCACGCGCTGGGTCAGGCCTTCGCGGCGCTCGCCGTAGGCATCGGTCGCCTTGACGTCCACTTCGAAAGTGGCGCCGGCTTCCTTGTCCATCATGGCGTTTTCCAGGCCCGGGATGATGTTGCCGTGGCCGATCAGGATCGCCAGCGGATCACGGTCCTTGGAGCTCTCGATCGGCTCCTGGCCCTGCTCGGCGACGGTGTAATGGAAACGGACGACGCGGTCTTTTTCGATCTTCATGCGCAACTCTGGTCTGGAGACTGCCGAGGGCAGACGGGTGAGGCGGGTTGTGGCCTGCCGGATACGCCGCCATCATGACGGCCTTCTAAGGTCGCGCATTATCCGGACAACATGCACATGACGCCAGTTTCGCGCCTGACCCGCCTGCCCGGCCGCCTGGCCCTGCTGGCGATCATCGCCCTGCTGAGCGCCTGTGGCGGCGGCAAGACCACCCGCCCGGCCCCACCGCCCGCCTCCACCCAGGTCTGGCCCAGCGTGACCCCGAACGACCCGCAGGCGGCCAACGCGGTGCTGATGCGCGCGATCGGACTGGTGGGCACGCCGTACCGTTACGGCGGCAACACCCCGGAATCCGGCTTCGACTGCAGCGGCCTGGTCGCCTACGTCTATCGCGAGATGCTCGATCTGCGGCTGCCGCGCACCTCGCGCGATCTGGCCGCCGTGCAGGGGCCGAAGATCGATCCCAAGCGCCTGGCGCCGGGCGATCTGGTGTTTTTCGGCAACAAGGGCAACGTCTTCCATGTCGGCATCTATGTCGGTGAAGGCCGCTTCGTGCACGCCCCCAGCACCGGCGGCACGGTCCGTCTGGACTCGCTCGGCGGTCCCTATTGGAAGGACCACTACACCGGGGCGAAACGCGTCCTTAACTAAGCTGAACAGGGGTAAGGTCCACATTTGTGACGTACATCACATAGCTGTAAACGAAAAATTAACGGAATTTGTACCTAATCACTGCGCTTACACGGCATCATCACCCATCGTTTTTATTCAGTGACCGCCGCGTGACGACAGACGACCTGACGTGCAAAGGCCAGACCGCCGCCACCCGGCGACGCGCCCGCCCCGCTTTCCTCGCTGCAGCACTCTGCCTGGCCAGCCTTCCGGCCTGGGCGCAGTCCGCACCGACGACCGCTCCCGAGGTTGCTGCCCCCCCCGTCACTGTCACCCCCGATTCTTCCGCGCCGGCCAAGCCCAAGGCTGATGCGCCGGCCCGCAGCAAGGCTGATGCCGCTGCCAGCGCCACCCTCGCCGCCCTGCTTCCGCACCTGGCGGCCAACGACACCATCCCGCTCATGGATCGCTCGGCGATGTTCGCCGGTGACCTGAGCCGCCTGCTCGCCAACTACGACGCCAGCACCGGCGCCATTACCGTGGCCGGCGACGCCGCCGAAAACGGCAAGGTCCAGTCCCTGCTGCGCCGTGCGATGACCCTGCTCGGCACCCCGTACCGCTGGGGTGGCACCTCGCCGGACAGTGGTTTCGACTGCAGCGGCCTGGTCGGCTATGTGTTCCGTACCGCGCTGGGCGTGGAGCTGCCGCGCGTGTCGCGCGAGATGGCCCATGACGGCGCTGCCGAACTGATCAATGACCGCAACGCCCTGGCGGCTGGCGACCTGGTGTTCTTCGGCCGCAAGGGCCGGGTCGACCACGTCGGCATCTATGTCGGCGAAGGTCGCTTCCTGCATGCCCCGAGCACCGGCAAGGACGTCCGCGTCGACAGCCTGGTCAGCGGCTACTGGGGCGGCAAGTTCATGCAGGCCCGCCGCGTCGATCTCTGACGGGCCCTGCTGAACGGATGGATCGAAGGCCGCTGCCCTGCAGCGGCCTTTTTTGTTGGGCCCGGCGATGGCCGCTGACCGGCCCAACCCGCGTTCCTTTCTCTGTCACCGCCTGTTTTCCAGCGGGCGACACGCCCGGCGCACGCGCGCCGCGGCGGGGGACGGACCCGGACGTGGGGCGGCACGTCCTGGGCAACCGATCAGGCAGCAGACACCGCCCGTGATCCTCGTCGACAAGGTGACGCATGGCGGCTGTCCCCGATTTTCCTGCCCGGTGTGTGATCTGGTTTGGGCAACCCCTCGCGCTTGAACGCGCGACGCTGGCTGCGGCCGGCTGGCAGGTGCGCGGCGTCGCCCCCGAGCAGTGCGCCGGCATCGGCATGCGCGGCAGCGACCAGGTCGTCGGCCTGCTGGACCTGCGTACCGTGGTCCCGGCCAATCTGGCCCACCTGCAGCAGCTGCTGGTCGACCACCGCCACATGAGCCTGCTGGCGTTGTTGCCGGCGGCTCCGCTGCGCGCCTCGCCGGTGCTGGATGCGCTGCTTGCCGCCTGTGTGGATACCTATACCGCCCCGATCGATCTGCCGCGCGTCGTACAGCGACTGCAGCAGCTGGCGGGCGCCGCCCCCCTGCCCGCGCCCCATGGCCCGCAGTCCCTGATCGGCGACAGCGCGGTCCTGCAGGTCACCCGCGCGGCCATCCGCAAGTACGCACCGGTAGACCTGCCGGTACTGATCACCGGCGAAACCGGCACCGGCAAGGAACTCGCGGCGCAGGCGCTGCACGCACTGTCCGCGCGCCACGCGCGTCCCTTCCTGGCGGTGAACTGCGGCGCCATCCCGGCCGCGCTGGTCCAGTCCGAGCTGTTCGGCCACGAGCGGGGCGCCTTCACCGGTGCGGCAACGCGGCGCCTGGGCCTGTTCGAATCGGCCAGTGGCGGCACCGTATTCCTGGACGAGATCGGCGACCTGCCGCTGGATGCGCAGACCAATCTGCTGCGTGTACTGCAGGAAGGCACCGTCGAACGCGTCGGCAGCAACCGGCCGCTGGCGGTGGATGTGCGTGTGTTGGCCGCCACCCACGTCGATCTTGAAGCCGCGGTCGAACAGGGCCACTTCCGGCGCGATCTGTTCTATCGGCTCAACGTGCTGCGCCTACCCCTGCCACCGCTGCGCGAGCGCGGCACGGATATCGCGATGCTGGCCCACCATTTTCTCGCCAGCTTCCGGCATCGCCACGTCACCCGGGCGCGCGGCTTCACCGCCGATGCCGTCCAGGCGCTGGAGCGCTTTGCATGGCCGGGCAATGTGCGCGAGCTGCTCAACCGGGTGCAGCGTGCAGCGATCGTCAGCGATGCCGAACTGATCACCGCCGCGGATCTGGAGTTGAGCCAGCCGCTGCTGCCCATCACCGCGCACGGCCTGCACGGCGCAAAGCAGGTCGCCGAACGCGAAACCCTGCTGCATGCCCTGCGCCAGAACGACTTCAACATCACCGCCTGCGCCCGCCACATGCAGGTCTCGCGGGTGACCGTTTACCGGCTGTGCCGCAAGCACCAGCTGGCGCTTCCCGAACTGCGCTGACCTTCAGCGGTGGCGTCGCAGCCTCCGCAGCGCGCCTACAAGCTGTACGGCACCTTGAACGCCAGAGTGAAGTCCGGTGCATCCGGGGTCAGGCCGATACCCAGCAGGCTCACCAAGGTGGTCTTCTGGTTGAGGGCGTAGGTGATGCCCAGGTTCAGCGTGCCCGCGTTGGCGTCACTGCCGATCACCTTCAGCCACTGGCCGTTCTTGTAGCGCGTGGACGCGCGCGCGCTCAGCTTGTCGCTGAAGGAGATGCTCAGGCTGGTGCGCTCGTTGAAGGCGAACGCCACGCCGGCACCGAAGTAGTACGAGCCGCCCAGCTTCACATCCCCCGGGTTGGTGGTATCCGGGTTGGCGTCGATGTCATCGAAGCTGCGCGGGAAGGAATGGATGTAACCGATGTTGGCGAACAGGATCGCCGGATCGGCGGTCTTCACTGCGGAAAGCCCGACGTTGGCCTGCCACACCCCGTTGCCGGTGGGCTGCTGCTCGGGCACGGCGAAGCGGATGAAGTCATCGTCATCGCGCTCGAGCACCTTCCAGTCCAGCCCATACGGCGCACGCCCGGTCGGCGCGGTCGCGCCCACGGTCAACACGGTTTCCGGCAGCCGCCCCCGCTCGGCGAACAGCCGGTAGTTGGCGCTCACGCCAACATCGCCGATGCCGTTGCCGGTCGTCTCTTCCTGCGCGATGGCCGCGGCAGATCCGCCGGCGCCGCCCTTCTGGAACACGGTCTTGCGAGCCAGGTAGGGCACATCCAGGTTCAAGGTAAGGCGCGGACTGACACCCCAGCGCGCGGCCAGGTTGTAGGTCAGCGTGTCCGACTCGACGTTCTCGATGGCGATGTTGCCCAGGAAGATCGCGTCCAGCGCCAGGAAGCCGTTGAGGCTGAGCTGCTTGCGGTCATAGCGCGCGTAGGACAGGCTGTTTTCGATCGTGAAGCGGCGACTGAACAGCGCAGCCTGCTGTTGTTTGACGTCATCCACGCTGCGCCGCGATTCCTGTTTGGCCTGCTGCGCTTCGGCCGCCGAGCTGGCGTAACCGTCGGCGCTGGCCGGCGCTGCGGGCGTGCCAGCCGGCAAGGCCTGTTGAGGTGGAGGTGCGGCACCGGCGACGGGCGCGGTCTTGCCGGTCAGCCGCGCCTGCATGGCCTGCACCTGCATGTCCAGCTCGCGCAGGCGCCGTACTTCCTGCGCGTAATTGGCTTTCAGGCTTTCCAGCTGCGCCATCAAGGCCTTGACGTCGGCTGCGTCATCGGGCGCCGGCTGTTGTGCCTGTGCCTGGGCGGACGCAGCCGCCATGAGTGCCAGCGCCGCCAGCGCCAGCGGTGTTGCGCGGATCATCGTGTGCATTGCCTTGGCCCACTGTTGTGTTGTCGCTCCCCCTGCCGGGCCGATGGATCACTGGCCCGGCCCCATGCCTACGCCGCGTACCAGCGTCATCGCCTGCGCCACGTTCTGGTTGAGCGGAACGTTGTTGGCCAGCGATTGCCTCACGAGGTCGATCTGCAGCCGGTTGGTGACCGACTGCCCATCACTGCCCAGCGCGATGCTCTGGCCGACGCTGCCATTGCGGATCCATTGCTGGACCGCACCGACACCCTCGATCTGCAACTGCACCTTGGCCGTGTTGCCATCCAGCTGGGCCAGCGCACTGACACCGCCCTGCTGCACGCTGGCCAGGTTCACCCCTTCGCCGGTGGGCGTGGGTGCCACGCCATCGCGCACGCTCAGCTGGGTGGCGTTGCTGGCCAGGTTGCCATCGCCGGCCACCTGGATGCTCTGACTCAGGCCAGCCACGTTCTGCAGGCCACTGGAGTCCACACTGCGCCCCGGTGTCACCGGCAGCGGCGCATCGGCAGCGGTCACACTCACGCTCGGTGCGAAGCTGATCTTCGGTGTGCTGCCGCCGTGGCTGAAGTCCATGCCCAGCTTCAGCGCACTCTGTGCCGACTGCCCGCCGGCGGTCTGCCATTGCGAGACCATGGTGACGCCGAACCACGCCACGGTGTTGCCACCGACGGTGTAGCGGCCCCGCATGAGGTTCAATTCCGGATCGGGGATTTCGCTCAATCCCTTGCCGGGCCGGCTCTCGTCGGCATGCGCCGGCGCAATGCCCAGCAGGGCGAGCAACACGATGCCGGGCGTCCAGGTTGCGATGTTCATGGTGCCTCCTTAAAACAGATCGGCATGGGTGAATCCGAAATCGACCAGTTCCGCATCGGTGATCGGCCCCTGCCTGGCGTACAGCGAACGGGCACTCGGCCGTTCACCGGGCTGCAGCAACGCCGTGTTGCGATCGAAGTCACTGCCGATCACGACAAACACGGCGCGCGACGGCCACGCCTGGAGAAATTCGCTGACGGGAATGCTGCGGTTGCCCAGAATCGGGTCGGCCACATCCACCAGATCGCCACGGACCTGTTTGAGGACCACGAAGTGGCGGAAGCCCCGCACATCCATCAGCACCAGCCCGGGCACGCGCAGTGAGCGCAGGCGCTCTTCATTGACGCGGTAGCCGCGCCCACGCATGCCCATCGATTCGACGTAACGCTTGATGTCCAGCAGCGAGAAACCGCGCTGGTGGACCAGTTGTGGATCCGAGACCCCCATCATCCCTTCGATCACCGTGCTCTCATCGGCCTCCAGGTGGTAGGCATAGCGCAGGATCGTGGCCAGGGCAGCTGCGCCACAGCTGTAATCGGTGTGTTGCCGTACGACATTGCGGAAGCGCCGTTCCTGCATGCTTTCCACGCGCTGGGTGAGGACCGCCCCGTTGGGCAGCACACCACTGAAGCCGACGTCGCCGGCACGCACGATGCCCATCGGCATCATCAGCACCGACAAGGCCCACACCAGCATCCACGTGCGCATACGACTGGACATGTAGTACTCCGGCTCAGGAAGGAGCCCCTGCCCCAAGGGGGAGAAGGGACAGGGGCTCCCGGGGAGCCCGGTCATTGGCGGATGACCGGGTTTGTTGCGCTCAACGCGTACTGCTTGCGAAAACGGACAACCTTACTGTTCCGGACCGCCGCCACCGCCACCGCCGCCGGTGGAGGGCTGCGCAACCGCCAGGGCCAGACTGTTGGCCTGCAGGTTGCCGGTACCGGAGGCCACGTTCACCCCGATGTTGCCGGAGGCGCCGGAGAACGCACTGCCGGACAGCGCCGCGGTGTTGGTCGCATCCACGTTCACCCAACGGGTGGTGGAGACGGTGCCGCTCAGGCTCGCGTAGAGATCGGCCACGCCCAGTTCAACGAACTGGCTGGTGCCGCGCTCATCGGTATCGAACGCGATGCCGCCCACGCCCGGACGATTCGGGTTGGCGGTGGCATTCTGGATATCGCTATCCATGTCGATATGACCGGTTTCGCTGCCGCTCGGGTGATCCAGCGCGCCGCTCCAGGTATCCAGGTAGTAGTTGTCTTTCTGGTAGGCACTACCCGTGCCGCTGTAACGGCCCGCACCCACGGCCAATGTGGCACCGGCAACGCGACCACTCAGGTTCACGTCCACGGTGTCGGTCATCGACTGCAGGTAGCCGGCGTTGCTGACGGTGTTGCCGGAGGACACCTGGTTGGAGCTGATGCTCGAGGTCGCATAGGCGCTGGTGGCGACCGAGGCGGCGAGCGCGTTCTTCTGCTCGTTGTTGTTGCCCGAGGCGACGTTGGCACCGATGTTGCCGGACGCGCCGCTGAAGGCATTGCCACCCAGGCCCGCGGCGTTGGTCACGCCGGAGTTGAGGGTGGTGTTGCCACCGCCGAACTGGTTGACGAAGACTTCCGCATCGGCCATGCCGAAGCTGAAGGACGCATCGGCCGCGGACAGCGACGCCGCATTGTCCTGGGCGTTGTTGTCACCGGCGGCGACGTTGAAGCCCAGGTTGCCCGAGGCATCGGCACCGACGTCGTCGGCGATCGAGGCGCTGTTGGTCACCAGGGTGTTGCCGGCCAGATTGTTGGTGACCGACTGGCGGTTGTCGATGACGGCGATGGCGGCCGAATCGATGTCGATCGAACCGGTGATTTCCGGATCACCCGAGAAGCTGATGTCCGAGCTCAGGCGCAGGTCCTTTTCGATGTTCACGTCAACGCCGTGATTGTTCTTTTCCTGGCGTTCGTCGGCCTGGATGTTGCTGGTCTTGTTGACGTTCTCGGTGACGTTGCGGTTGCTGGTCACGTCGCGGTTGCTGGTGACGTTGGTGTTGCTCGTCACGTTGTCGTTGATGGTGGTGTTGGTGGTGCTGTTGTTGTTGCGGGTGTTGTTCCAGGTCCGGTTCCAGGTGCGCGAATCGGTATCGGTGTTGGTGGTGGTATTGGTTTCGGTGTTGGTATCGGTGTTGGTATTGGTGCGCGTTTCAGCCACGTTGTGCAGGTGGTTGATGTTGGCGCTCTGGTTCTGGTTGTCGCGGTCATTGCCCCAGCCATTGGCGCCGGCGGAGGCGGATGCAGCGGCGACGGCGATGGCCAGTACGGTCCGTTTCATGTTGGTGTTCATGGTGCCCTCTCTCTCATCACAGACAATCGGGTGGATGTGACTACTCACGGGGTGGACTGCACCGAAATGCTCAGTTGGTTTGCGGTGGCGTTGCCGGATCCCGCGATCTGATTGAGTTGCAGGACGCCGTCGAATCCCTGCAGCGCGGAGGCTTCGACCGCCACCCTGCGAGTTCCGGCCGACCGACCGCTGTTGACGGCCCCCTGCCCCCCTGCTGACGCGAGTGCGCCCGACGCGGCCAAAGCCTCGTCGTTCGTTTCGCGTATGCCCTGTTGCGCCAGCGTGGCGGTGACGACGTTGAGCGTCGCGTTGCCATTGCCGCTGGCCTGGTTGATCGATGCGACGCCACTGGCGCCGTTCAGTGCCTGGCCACCGAGCGTGGCGCTGGCGTCCATGGCGGTGTCGCCGAGGCTGACGTTGTTGGACTGCTGCTGGCGTGCATCCACCTGGATATGGGCGTTGCGGCCGTTGGCGATGCCCATCAGGTTGGCCTGCTGGTTCAGGTCACCGGCAGCCATGTTGACGGTGATGGCGCCATCGGCGCCGGCCAGGGTGCGGCCGTCGATGCGGCTCTGGTTGAGATAGGAGAGCATCGCGGCGTAGTCGTTGCCCTGCTGGGCGTGTGCAGCCCAGGGAGCCAGCACCAGGCTGGTCAACAGTGCCATGCGCAGGACGGTGTTCATTTGCCGGGCCCGCCCGCAGGCTGGCCGAGCGGGAACTGGGCGAGTGCGCCACGCACCTGGTCGCCAATGCCGCGGGTGGCGTTGCCGACGGCGCCCATGGGGCCGCCGATGGTGTTGCTGAACTGGCCGCTGGAGAGCATGCCGCTGTCGGTCACTTTGCCGAGCGTGCCGTTGACCGTATGGCCGGTGACGCGTTCGATGGTGGTGGCGTTGCGGGGAATGCCGGCGCCGGTGTTGGAGCCCAGCGAGGCGTAATCGTCATCGCTGAGTTCATCCATGCCGGTGGAGGTGCCGAGGGCATGGCCGATTTCGCGGCGCGGTGAGGGGTCTGCGATAAGCGCCATGCCGGGGGGCGCAGGACGGTACGCAGGCCGTGTGGAGACGTCACGCAGGAGGACGATTTCGCCGGGTTGTGCTTTGACGCCCTGGCGTGCGCCGGAGGCGTTGGCGGCGGCCGGCAGGATGAGTGCGGCGGCGAGCAGCCAGAGTGTGGTGTGTCGTGTGCGGTGTGCGGCAACGCTGTCCATGGCGACCTCCCGATTACATGCGGAGGGTTGGAGCAGCATTCGTGCCAAGTTCCCAATGGCCGTGTTTCCGGGGTTTTCCTGCGGCGCGGGTTAATCGCACGCAACATTGCTGTTACAGCGGCGTTAGCGTTTGTGCGTATGAATAGGTTTGGCGATGGACGGCGTTGCGCTGAGAGTCAAGCGGGGTGCGGGTGTATCACGGGTGTTACACCGGGTGATACAGGGGGTTACGGTGCGGATTCAGGCTCGACCCGGGTTTGCTTGTAAAGCCTCAGCCAGTCGCTTTGTCGTGAGGGCCGGCGATGCCAAGCCTCGCCAGCCCGCCAGACATCTGCCTGTTTGGCAGGAAGAAGCGACGATGCGAAAGCAGTTGCACACAAGCAAAAAAAGACCGGCTCTCGCCGGTCTTTGGGTGCTGCGTCCGTGCCTGCATCAGGACGTTCGTTCTTCGCCTTCATCCACGCCGAGGTTGGTGGATGGGTTGTCGTAGATCTCGCGGTCGAGCAGGCCGGTTTCCTTGGCGACGATGACCGGGACCAGCATCTGGCCGGTGACGTTGGTCATGGTGCGCATCATGTCGAGGATGCGGTCGATGGCGTAGAGGTAGCCGATGGTTTCCAGCGGGAGATTGGCGGCGCTGAGGACGACGGTGGCCATCACGACGGCGGTGCCGGGGACGCCGGCGGTGCCGAAGCTGCCCAGGACCGAGGCGATCAGGACCACGATGTACTGCTCGGAGGTGAGCGGCACGCCGGTGTACTGGGCGATGAAGACGGCGCACAGGGCCGGATAGATCGCCCCGCAGCCGTCCATCTTGATGCTGGCGCCGAGGGGGACGGCGAAGGAGGCGTAGTCCTTGTTGACGCCGAGGTTGTGGGTGATCGAGCGCATCGCGGCGGGCATGGCGGCGAAGCTGGAAGAGCTGACGAAGGCGACCTGCATGCCGGGGGCGGCGCCGCGGAAGAACTTGAGCGGGTTCAGGCCGTGCATGAGCAGCAGGCTGCCGTAGACCACGACGATGTGCAGGGCGCAGGCGATGTACAGGGCGAGCACGAAGTTGCCGAGCGGCAGCAGTTTCTCAAAGCCGTAGCTGCCGACCAGGCCGGCGATCAGGCCGAAGGTGCCCAGCGGGGTGATCTCCAGCACGAAGCGGGTCACCTGGATCATGATCTCGCTCATCTGCCCGGTCAGCTTGCGTGCCTCGCTGACCTTGTCGCCGAGCTTGACCATGGCAAAGCCGAGCAGGCCGGCGAAGAAGATCACCGGGAGGATCGAGCCGCGGCCCGCGGCCAGCACGGTTTCACCGGCGCCATTGATGCGGGTGCCGATGCCGGTCAACGCGTAGAAGACGTTGGAGGGCACGACATCCATCAGCACCTTGATCACGCTGGGTACTTCGCGCGGGGTGTAGCCGTGGTCCATGCTCAGGCTGAGCGCGCCGCTGCCCGGCTGCATGAGGGTGCCGACACCCAGGCCCACGCACACGGCCAGGGCAGCGGTGATGATGAACCACAGGAAGGTGCGCCCGCCCAGCGCCGCCACGGACTTCTGCCCGTGCAGCGAGGAAATGGCGTTGATCACGGCGAAGAACACCAGCGGCACCGCGATCATCTTGATCAGGGTGACGTAGAGATCGCCGAGCGGGCCGAACCAGGTTTCGGCCGCCGGGCCGAGCAGCCAGCCGGCCAGTGCGCCCAGCACGAAGCCGCCGAGGACCCGTTGCCAGAAGGGGATCCGCAGCCAGGCAGAGACCAGCTTCATGTGCGTTCCAGAGATGATTTGACAGCTAGGCACCTTAGCCCAAGCGGGGCCGTGGCACGAGGCGTACACGGAAAATCAGCGTGTCATCGGCGTGCCTTGCGGCGTTCTGCATAATGAACGCCCGTTTCACATGTGAGATGCATTCATCCATGTCCCGTTTCACGCCTCTGGTGGCTGCCGTCACCACCCTGCTGCTTGGCGCCTGCGCCACTACCGCTCCCTCCTCCAGCGCCTCTGCCGGCGCGGTCCAGGTCGATGTGCCGGCCATTGCCCACCCCGCCGGGGAGACCCCGCAGTGGTGGTACCGCAGCGGTGCGGCGCGCGCGGCCAGCACAGGTGCGATGGACGGCAAGGCCAAGAACGTCATCCTGTTCCTGGGTGACGGCATGAGCCTGACCACGGTGGCCGCGGCGCGCATCTTCGAGGGGCAGCGCAACGGGCATCCGGGCGAGGAGAACCTGTTGTCCTGGGAGCGCTTCCCGGCCACGGCGTTCAGCAAGACCTACAACACCGATTCGCAGACGCCGGATTCGGCCGGCACCATGACCGCGATCACCACCGGCGTGAAGACCCACATGGGCGCGATCGGCGTCAGTGCGGGCACCCGCAACGACTGCGCCGACAGCCTGAACAAGGGGCTGCTGACCTGGCTGCAGCTGGCTGACAGCGCCGGCATGGCGACCGGGGTGGTCTCCACCGCGCGCCTGACCCATGCCACCCCGGCGGCGACCTATGCACACTCGCCGGAGCGCAACTGGGAAAACGACACCGACGTGCCGGACGAGGCCAAGGCCGCCGGCTGCCGCGATTTCGCCCAGCAGCTGTTGTCGACCTCGCGCTTCGGGCGCGGCCCGCTGGTCGCCCTCGGCGGCGGCCGCGGTGAATTCACCACGGTCGAAGAACGCGATCCGGAGTATGACGACAAGGTCGGCCAGCGCCTGGACGGGCGCAGCCTGGTGACCGAGTGGCAGCAGGCGCACCCGCAGGGTGCCTATGTGTGGAACGCCAGACAGCTGCAGGCCGCCGCGAACGCCCCGGCGATCCTCGGCCTGTTCGAGCCGGACCACATGCGTTACGAGGCCGAGCGCAAGGACGACCCGGCCGGTGAGCCGAGCCTGGCCGAGCTGACCCAGGCGGCGATCGCCAACCTGTCGCGCCACCAGGAAGGCTACGTGCTGATGGTGGAAGGCGCGCGCATCGATCACGCCAACCACAGCGGCAACGCCTACCGCGCACTGACCGATACGGTGGCGATGTCCGATGCGGTGCGCGCGGCCGTCGAGGCGACCTCCGACCAGGACACGCTGATCATCGTCACCGCCGACCATTCGCACACGCTGAACTTCGTCGGTTACCCGGCACGTGGCAACCCGATCCTGGGCAAGGTCAAGGACAAGGGCGGCGAAGACGGTGCCGGCAAGCTGGACCTGGCCCGCGATGGCCTGGGCCTGCCCTACACCACCCTGACCTACGCCAACGGCCCTGGCTACACCGGTGCCACCAACCAGCAGCCGGTCGGCCCGAAACGGTACCCGCACAACCCGAGCAGCTTCGATCCGAGCACCGGCCGGCCGGACCTGACCGCGGTGGATACCGAGCATCCTGATTACATGCAGGAAGCGCTGGTACCCGCCAAGAGCGAATCGCATGGCGGCGAAGACGTCGGCATCTGGGCACGTGGCCCGGGCAGCAAGGCAGTGCGCGGCACGATGGAGCAGAACGCGATCTACCACATGATCGTGCAGGCCACCCCGCGCCTGCGCCAGCGCCTGTGCGAGGCCGGCACCTGCGACGCCAAGGGCGTGCCGGTCGAGCTGCCCAAGCCGACCGCGTTCGAGCGCCAGGCCGGCGACAGCAAGTAATGCGTCTGCCGACCTGCAACACGACGAAGAGGGGCCGCTACGTGCGGCTCCTGCTGCTGGCAGCCGGCCTGCTGGCCTCCGCCATGGCGTGGGGGGGCACCGGCAGCGCGTGCACCGTGCTTACCGAGGAAGATGGCCTGCAACCGCTGGCCGGTTGCCAGTGGCGCGATGGGCGTCTGGCGCTGGATGCCACGGCGCTGGCGGCGTTGCCCTACGACCAGGACGGGTTGGCTGCCGTTTATGCCGGCGGCGGATTCCACTATGTCCGTGCCGACGGTCGGCAACTGCCGGTGATCACCTTCGACAACGGCCCGGACTACGTGGTGGAAGGGCTGGTGCGCGGCCGCGTGGGCGCGCGCATCGGCTACTTCGATACCCAGCTGCGCCAGGTGTTCCCGGCGACCTTCGATTTCGGCTGGGCGTTCGATGACGGGGTGGCCCGGGTCTGCCAAGGCTGCCGACCAGGCACGCCGGACGATCATGGCCACATTGCGATGGTCGGTGGCACCTGGTACCGCATCGATCGGCAGGGGCGTCCGGCGATGGATGCCGACGCGCCGTGATCCCCGCGCGTGGCATCGTTGCCACGCAGCACCGATACTGCCGGTCTGCCTGAGATCGCACTGCCCATGACGTCCCTGCTGCCGCCACCGCCCTCTGTCGTCCGCCCCGTGCTGGTGGGCTTCAGCGGCGGGCTCGATTCGACCGTCCTGCTGCACTGGCTGGCCACCTCGGCGGCCCAGCGCACCGCGGGGCTGCGCGCCATCCATGTCCATCATGGCCTGCAGGAGCAGGCCGATGCCTGGACCGTGCACTGCACGCAGGTGTGTGCGCGCTGGAACATTCCGCTGCGGGTGCTCCGTGTCCAGGTGCAACGCAACCAGGGACAGGGGCCGGAAGCTGCCGCGCGGCATGCACGCCGTGAGGCGTTCGCCTCGCAGCTGCTTCCGGGCGAACAGTTGGCGCTGGCCCACCATCGCGACGACCAGGCCGAGACCTTCCTGCTGCGGGCGCTGCGTGGCTCCGGGGTGGATGGATTGGCGTCCATGCAGGTCACCAGCGCATTTGGTGCCGGCACCGTATGGCGGCCGTTGCTGGAGGTTCCGCGCAGCACCCTGCGTGCGCATGCCCAGGCCGAAGGCCTGGAGTGGATCGAAGACCCCAGCAACGCCAGTGACGATGCCGACCGCAATTTCCTGCGCCTGCAGGTACTGCCGCAGCTTCGCCAGCGCTGGGCGCAGGCCGATGCCGCCTTCGCGCGCAGCGCGGCGTTGTGCGCGCAGTCCCAACATCTGCTCGACAGTGCCGACCGCGACGCGCTGGAACGCTGCAGCGTCGGCCCCGGCGTGATCGACTGCGCGCGGCTGATGCGCCAGCCGGTGGAACGACGTGCGCGCCTGCTGCGCCATTGGGTGCGCGGCAGTGGCCTGCCACCGCTGCCAGCCGCCGGGGTCGAGGCGGTCGAGCGCGAACTGTTGCCGGCTGCGCACCATGCCGATGCCCAGTTCGCCTGGCAGGGTGCGCGTATCCGCCGTTGGCGCGGGCAGCTGCACCTGCTCTCGGCCAGCCTGGCCCTGCCAGCCGACTGGAGCGTGCATTGGGATGGCCGCGCGCCGCTGGCATTGCCCGATGGGGGCGAGCTGCACCTGCTCGGCACGGACGCCGGTTTCGATAGCCCCGTGCAGATCCGCGCGCGCCGCGGCGGCGAACGCATCCAGCTGCCCGGGCGCACACATTCCCATGCGCTCAAGGACCTGCTGCAACAGCAGGGCCTGCCGCCGTGGCAGCGCCGTCAGCTGCCGCTCCTGTTCGACGAAGACACCCTGCTGGCCGCAGGCGACCGGGTAATCGGGGCGGCATTGCAACCGTGGTTGCAGGCCCATCATGCGCAGTTGCAGTGGACCCCGGGCGCGGCGTGAATTGACCCCGCCGGGCCAGCAGCCCACACTTGGCGCATGGCAAAGAAGTCCCCCAATGAAACCTCCCCGGTCGCCCACTTCGAGCAGTCGCTGGAAGAGCTTGAGCAGCTGGTGGAGAAGATGGAAACCGGCGAAATGAGCCTGGAACAATCGCTCAGCGCCTACGAACGTGGCGTCGGCCTGTACCGCCAGTGCCAGCAGGCGCTGGAACAGGCCGAACTGCGCGTGCGCCTGCTCAGCGATCCGGCCCAGCCCGACACCGCCGTACCGTTCGACCCGCCCAGCCATGACGGTTGAGGCCACGTTCGCGCGTTGGCGCGACCGTATCGAAAGCGAACTCGACGCCAGCCTGCCTTCCCCGTCCGATGCCCCGCGCGGGCTGCATCAGGCGATGCGTTATGCGGTGCTCGGGGGTGGCAAGCGCATGCGGCCGTTGCTGGTGTATGCCGGCGGCCGGATCTTCGGCGCCGACGAAAACGCACTGGATGCACCTGCAATGGCGGTGGAGCTGATCCATGCGTATTCGCTGGTGCACGATGATCTGCCGGCGATGGACGATGACGCCTTGCGGCGCGGCCGGCCGACCACGCATATCGCCTTCGATGAAGCCACCGCGATCCTCGCCGGCGATGCCCTGCAGACGCGCGCGTTCAGCCTGATCGCCGACGCGGCGTTGCCAGCGCAGCTGCGCGTGGATTGCCTGCAGACCCTGGCGCACGCCTCCGGCGCGGCCGGCATGTGCGGCGGCCAGGCCTTGGATATCGACGCCACTGGCCATCAGCAGCCGTTGCAGGCGCTGGAACGCATGCATGCGCTCAAGACCGGCGCGCTGATCCGCGCCGCGGTGCGCATGGGCGCGCTGTGTGGCCAGGCACCCGCGGCAGATCTGGCGACGCTGGATACGGTGGCCTCGGCACTGGGCCTGGCCTTCCAGGTGCGCGATGACATCCTCGATGTCGAAGCCAGTTCCGAACAGCTCGGCAAGACCGCCGGCAAGGACGAAGCACAGGCCAAATCGACCTTCCCGGCGCTGCTGGGCATGGACGGTGCCAAGGCGCATCTGCGCACGCTGAGCGAGCAGATGTTCGACGGTCTGGCCGGCTATGACGACGCGGCCGATGCACTACGTGCGCTGGCCAAGCTGGCGGTTGAGCGGGATCACTGAGCGATAGTGCAGTCAGCCACGCATGGCGTGGCTCTACAGCGCCAGCACACAAAAAAACGCCCGGGAATCCCGGGCGTTTTTTCGTTCCAGCGCTGCGGATCGATTACTTGATCAGGCGCAGTGCGAACGGGTAGCGGTAGGCTTCGCCGTTGTTGGCCTTGACCGCTGCGATGATGCAGAAGATCACGTTGAGCAGGCCGACGATCGGTGCCAGCAGGCCACCGATGATGACGATGGTCAGCACGATGCAGATCAGCATCGCGATGGTGATCGTGATCTGGAAGTTCAACGCTTCCTTGGCCTGATCGGTGACGAAGCGCTTGCTGCTGTCGTCTTTGTTGATCAGCCAGATGATCAGCGGGCCGAGGAACCAGGTGAAGATACCCAGCAGGTGGGCCACCAGGGCCATGGTGCGCTGTTCGGCCGGGGCCGGTGCGCTCACCGGCGGCGGCGGGGTGGTGACGTTATCGAAATCGCTCACGTGAAACTCCTTGTTCGAGGTAATGGGTATTGCACGCGGCAGGCTCCCCGCCTGCCAGGGCAGCCTCCATAGAATACGTCAATCGTTACCGGCAACGGTCATTCGTCCTACAAGGATCGAACCGGTGTGCACGTGCGAGCGCGTGTCGATGTCGGTGCCCACCGCTTCGATGCTGGCGAACATGTCCTTGAGGTTGCCGGCAATGGTGATGCCGTCCACCGGGTAGCTGATCTCGCCGTTCTCCACGCGGAAACCGCCGGCACCACGCGAGTAATCACCGGTGACGCTGTTGACGCCCTGCCCCATCAGTTCGGTGACCAGCAGTCCATTGCCCATCTGCCGGGCAATGGAGACCAGATCACCCGCGTTGGCGGTGACCTTGAGGTTGTGCACGCCACCGGCGTTGGCGGTGGTCGGCAGGCCGAGCTTGCGTGCCGAGTAGCTGCCCAGGATGTAGCGCTCCAGCACGCCATCGCGGATCAGCGCAGAATTGCGGGTGGCCACGCCATCGCCATCGAAGGCTGCCGAGCGCAGCCCACGGCGCAGCAGCGGCAGCTCTTCGATGCCGAACCAGTCCGGGAACAGGCGCGTGCCGACGCTGTCGAGCAGGAAGCTGGCGCGGCGGTACAACGCGCCGCCGGACACGGCACCGAGCAGATGGCCGATCAGCGAGCGGGCCACCTCCGGCGAATACAGCACCGGCATCTGCGCCGTGGTCATCGAGCGCGGGTCCAGGCGGGCCACGGTACGCTCGGCGGCGCGGCGGCCGATCGAGGCGGCATCGTCCAGATCTTCGCGGGCCAGTGCGCTGCTGTACCAACCGTCGCGCTGCATGCCATCGCCCTGCCCGGCGATCAGCGCGCAGCCGATCGAGTGGTGGCTGCTGCGCTCGCGGCCGATGAAGCCGTGCGAGTTGGCATACACCGACAGGCTCTGCGCGGTCGCCGCCGAGGCACCGTCGGAATTGCTGATGCGGGTGTCGGCCTCACGGCCGGCCGCTTCGCAGGCCAGGGCCAGATCCAGCGCCGCATCGGCGCTGAGTTCCCAAGGGTGCCAGCCGTCCAGATCCGGGAATTCACGGGCCATCAGGGCCGCCTCGGCCAGGCCGGCCGCCTCATCATCCTCGGTGTGGCGGGCGATCGCGCAGGCCTGGGCCACGGTCGACTCCAGGCTGCTCTCGCGCAGGTCGGCGGTGCTGGCGCTGCCCTTGCGCTGGCCGAAGTAGACGGTCACGGCGATGCCGCGGTCGCGGGTGGACTCGACCGTTTCGACCTCGCCCAGGCGCACATTCACATCCAGGCCGCGCTCATCGCTGCAGCTGACCTCGGCCTGGCTGGCGCCCAGGGCCTTGGCCCGCTCCAGCAGGCGCTGGGAGATGTCGGCCAGCTGCTCCAGGCGCTGCAGGCTGTCGTCGGCCGGGGAGACTTCAGGGGAGATCACGTTCAATGCTTTATCCTGTACAGGTGAGTGCCCGGCGCGACGCCGGCACAGTTTACGGATGTGGAAATAAGACGATGCGCGGACGCGACGAAGAAACCGGTGAATTCCTTGATATCAGCCGCAGCCAGAACCGCCGGGCGGCGCTGGACGTGCTGGCCCTGGGCGAGAAGCTGGTCTCGCTGACCCCGGCCCAGCTGGCGCGCCTGCCGGTGCCCGAGGATCTGCTGCCGCACATCGCCGAGGCCAAGCGCATCACCGCGCATATCGCCCACAAGCGCCAGCTGGCGTTCCTGGCCAAGCACATGCGTCGCGAGGACGACGCCGTGCTGGATGCGATCCGCGATGCGCTGGATGCCAACAGCGAGACCTCGCGCCGTGAAGTGGCGACCATGCACCGCGTGGAAGACTGGCGCGAACGCCTGCTCAAGGACGGCGACAAGGCGCTGGGCGCGCTGCTGGACGAATACCCGCATGCCGACCGCCAGGAACTGCGCACGCTGGTCCGCAACGCCCAGGCCGAAAAGGCCAAGAACAAGCCGCCGCGCGCCTACCGCGAGATCTTCCAGGTCCTGCGTACGCTGCTGCTGCCGGCCGCGCTCGGTCTGGAAGGCGTGAATGCCGCCTCCGAAGACGCGCTGGACGACGCGGTCGACACGGACATCGACAGCGACGAGAACGCCGAGGACTGAGTCCCGGCGCTCGCGCGGCGGCGCCAGCACCCTGCTGGCGGCCGCATGATCAGGCAGCGCAGGCGAATGCATCCCGGCTCAGGCCTGGGTGCCGCCCACGGTGATGCCATCGATCAGCAAGGACGGCTGGCCCACACCGACCGGCACGCTCTGGCCATCCTTGCCGCAGATGCCCACGCCCTCGTCCAGGGCCAGATCGTTGCCGATCATGCGCACTTTCTGCATGGTTTCCGGCCCATTGCCGATCAGGGTGGCGCCCTTCACCGGCGCGGTGATTTTTCCGTCTTCGATCAGGTAGGCCTCGGTGGCCGAGAACACGTATTTGCCGCTGGTGATGTCGACCTGGCCACCACCGAAGTTGACGGCGTACAGGCCACGCTTGACCGAGCGGATCATTTCTTCCGGATCGTGCTGGCCGGCGCGCATGTAGGTGTTGGTCATGCGCGGCATGGTCATGTGCGCGAACGATTCACGGCGGCCGTTACCCGTGGGGGCCACGCCCATCAGGCGCGCATTGAGCGAATCCTGCATGTAGCCGACCAGGATGCCGTCCTCGATCAGGGTGGTGCACTGGGTCGGGTGGCCCTCGTCATCGATGTTCAGCGAGCCGCGGCGTCCGTCCAGGGTGCCGTCGTCAACGATGGTCACGCCCGGCGCGGCCACGCGCTCGCCGATCCGGCCGGCGTAGACGCTGGTGCCCTTGCGGTTGAAGTCGCCTTCCAGGCCATGGCCGACCGCTTCATGCAGCAGCACGCCGGGCCAGCCCGGGCCGAGCACCACGGTCATCACCCCGGCCGGGGCCGGGATCGCCTCCAGGTTCACCAGCGCCTGGCGCAGGGCCTCGCGCGCGAAGCCTTCCGGGCGCCCCTCGGCAAACAGTTCTTCATAGCTGTAGCGGCCGCCGCCACCGGAGTAACCGGACTCGCGCCGGCCATGCTGCTCGACGATCACCTGCACGTTCAACCGCACCAGCGGGCGGATGTCGGCCGCAAGCACGCCATCGCTGCGCGCGATCAAGACCGTATCCACGCCGCCGGACAGGCTGACCATCACCTGCTGCACGCGCGGGTCGGCGGCGCGCAGGTAGCGGTCCAGCCGCTTGAGCATCTCGACCTTGGCCTCGTTGCCCATGCCATCGATGGGGTCCAGTGCCGGGTACAGCGCGCGGCCACTGCCCCGCACCAGCGAGCGGGCCGACTGCGCCCCACCCTCGCGGGAGATGGCGCGGGCCGAGTTGGCCGCGGCCAGCAGCGCGTCGCTGTGGATGTCGTCGGAGTAGGCGAAGCCGGTCTTCTCACCGGCGATGGCGCGTACGCCCACGCCCTGCTCGATCGAATGCGCCCCGTCCTTGACGATGCCGTCCTCCACGCTCCAGCTCTCGCGGCGCGCGTGCTGGAAATAGAGATCCCCGAAATCGATGCCCGGGCCCAACAGGGTGCCGAACGTGCGTTCCAGACCGTTCGCATCCAGCCCGGCGGGCAGCAGCAGACGGTCGGTGGCCAGCGAAAGTGCGTTGTTGTTCATGCTCTTTGATCTGTGGGCGCCGGGCGCAATCGCAACCCGGGCGCGGGAAAGGGATCAGCGCGCCGGCGGTGCGGCCGGGGCCGGCTTGGGCGCTGCGTCGCGGTCGATCACATCGACCTTGGGTTCGGCCCAGGGGCCGGTCACGCGGTAGGTCTTGGCGCCGATCTCGCCCAGCGGCTTGGACAGCACCGCATTGGCGGCCGCGCCGACCGCCGCCCCCACCGGGCCGCCGGCGACCGCGCCGACCACCGTCAGCAGGTTGCCCGCACGCGGGTTGACGTCGATGGTCTGATCGAAGCGTTGTTGGCGCAGGTCGGTCTTGCCGCGGATGGTGATGTTCGCCGCCGGGCCTTCGATCAGCACCTTGTCGGTGGTGGCCATGCCATCGGCGAACGCCACGCTGCCCTCGACCTGGTTGAAGGCGAAGCCCTTGGAGAAGAAATCGCGGAAATCGAACATCAACCGGCGCGGCAGCTGGGTCACGCTGAGCAGGCCGAGCACGCGCCCGGCACCGGGTTCGAGTTCCAGCAACTGGCCGTTGCGGGCCTGCACGTCGAGCTGGCCCTGCAGCGCACCGAGCTGGAAGTCGGATGGGCCGCCCTGCCAGCCGGCGCTCATGGTCAGCTGGCCCTGGCCGCCACGCAGCTGGCCGCCATAGTCCAGATTCTGCATCAGCCCGCCCAGGTCCTCGCTCTTGACCTGCACGTTGAACTGGCTGCGCGCGGCCTCGCCCATGCCCATCCAGCGGCCATTGACGTCGATCGCCTGCTTGGGCGCGCGGAACTGCAGCTGATCCACGCTCAGGCCGTTGGCCATGGGCCGCGTGCGCAATACCGCCTGGCCGAGCTTGGCCTTGCCGAACTGGAGGTCATCGATATCCAGCGACAGCGGCGGGATCTTGGCCGGATTGGTGTCATTGGCACTGGCCTGGACCCGCGCCGGCAGGGCCACGTCCGGTGGCAGCAGGATCGGGGCGCCATCGCTGGGCGCCTTGACGGGCGTAGGCAGCGACTGCCAGTGCACCCGGCTGAGCTTGCCGACGATGGTGCCGCCTTCGGCATTGGGCACGGTCAGGCCGCCCACCAGCGAGGGGCCGTCCAGGCGCACGTCCACGCTGCTGCTGGTCGGCCGCAGTTGCAGCCGGGTCTGCGGGAACACGCCACCGGCGAGCAGCAGCTGGCCGACCTGCACGTCCACATGCCGCAGCGGCATCGGGTCCTTGCCGTCGCCGCCGTCCGGCGAGCGGGCCAGCGCGATCCACTCCAGCGCATCCAGCGAGCCGCTGCGCCCGTTCACGACCAGCCCACTGGCCGGCGGATCACGATCCACGCGGTCGCTGCCGAGGGTGACCTGCACCCCGGTCTGGTTGTCATGCGTGCGCGCGGCCAGGGCCAGGCGCTGGCCGAAGGCGACATCAACGCGTCCGCTGCCCATCGGCAGCTGTGCGGTGACGTCCGTCGCCAACGGCGTAGCGGCGGGCTTGTCCAGCGGCGCCGGCAGTTCCAGGGTGGTGCCGACCAGATCCGAATGCAGCTTGAGCACGGTGGGCGGCTCGACCTTGCTGCCGGCCGCGACCTTGGGCAGGGTCACCCCGATGGTCCAACGCGAGGTGCCCTGGATGTAAGGCTTGAGCCAGTTCAATTCCGGGGCGCGGTCCAGCAGCGCCCCCGCCTCCAGCGAGGCGGTCAGTTCGGATTCGAAGGCCTGCTGCGGATCGCGCACGAACTCACCGGCGCGCAGGCTGAGCAGCCCGTCCTGGCCCTGGTGACGTACCGCCAGGTGCTCCGCATCGAAGCCGCCATGGCCATAACGGGCCGTACCGCGCATGTTGTCGAAGACCAGGTCGAAGCGCTTCTCGGTGAGGGTCGCGCCATTGAGATCGACCGTGCCCTGCAGGTGACCGCGGCCTTCGTCGTGGTGCAGCGGCTGCAGCAGGTCGAAGGTGACCGCGGCCGGTCCCTTCGCGGTGAGATTGTCCAGCGTCTCGCCATAGGTGGCCTGCAACGGGCTCTGCTTGAGCATGGCCAGCAGTGCACCGGCATCGCTGCGGCTGCTGGCCTTGACGTACAGATCGGTCTCGCCGAAATCAGGAATGCCGGCATCGAAGTGGTCCACCGCCACCCCGGCCAGGTCGCCCTTGCCATGCAGTTCGAAGCCCGGGCCGATGAAGGCGATATCGGCATCGACCTTGTTCATCGCCGGCCAGTCGTGCTGGAAGCGGATACTGCCGGCGTCGATGTGGCCGGTCGCCTCGAAGCGGCCGTTGTTCTTGTCGAACGGCCAGTCTTCCAGATCCCCGGTCACCAGGCCCACCCCGCCACGCACCTGCCCGGAGACCAGGGCAGCATCCAGCCAATCGGTGGCGGCCTTGCTCATCTTGGAGTGGATCCAGAAACGCTTGGCGGCGGTCATTGGCACATCGTCGATCTTGGCCGCCAGTTCCAGCCAGGGGCGCGTGCCGTTGTTCTGGAACCAGATGCCGCCGCGCACATCGGCGGCGTAATCGGTGCCCTGCACGCGCAGCGCCGGGGTCCCGATCCGCCAGCCGCCGGCCTCGTCGCGCCAGCCCACCAGTCGGCCGGCCAGGCGCACGTCGTGGCGCTCGCCAAAGCCGCTCGGCCAATCGAACTGCATCACCTGCTGCGGTTGCAGATCCAGGGTGAAGCCATCGGCATCGCCGTTGAAGCGCCCGCCCACACCGCTGAGCCCGGGCGAATGCCCGACCGCCGCGAAGCGGATGTCTTCCAGATCCCCCTCGACCGACAGCGGGCCGCCCTGCTCGCCTGCCACCCGCACGCGGGTCATGCGCACCTGCGGTGCGGCCTCATGCAGCCACTCGCGCAGGCCGGGATCGATCCGGTCGGTCAGCGCCAGCCCCCGCAGCAGCGCGGTGGCATCGATGTTGTCGCCAGCCAGCGCGAAGTGCTGCCCGCCGGCCAGCAGCAGCCCGTCCAATTGCTGGGTGCTGCCTTCCATGCCAATCCGCAACCGTGGCGCATCGGCGCGCCAGCCCCCCTGCACCCAGCGCCAGCGTGCACGCAGTTCCAGCGTGTCCAACGCCAGCTGCGGGTGGGTGCCGTCGGCCAGCGTCACGCCGCGCACCTGTACGTTCTGAAGGTCCGCATCGGTGGTGACCATCACCACCCGGTGATCGCGCAGGTCCACCCAGGCATTGAACTCACCGGTGCCCTGCTGCAGGCCGATGCCGCCGAACTGCAGCAGCGAGGCCCACGCCCGGAAGTCGGCCGGGGCGGCCGAGAACCAGGCCTGACCATCACCGCGCTTGCGCTCGAATTCCAGCACCGCCGTCAGCGGCTGTGCGGACGGGTCGGCCCACGCACGCGCCCCAACCCGCAGGCGCTGGCCGTTGACGCGCAGACGCAGGTCGATCCGCGGCAGCACGGCGTTCACGCCCAACGAGGGCGCATCCACCTTCAAGCGGCCACCGATCACCTGCAGCTCGCCCAGGCGGCGCAGTGTTTCCAGCGGGTCACCTGCACTGGACTGCGGCAGGCCCTGCACGGACCAGCGGCCATCGTCGGCGCGCTGCAGTACCAGCGCCACGCCACGCAGGCGCAGCTCGGTCAGCGAGTGGCCCGGCAGCAGGCCGGCATACATGGACACCAGCACTTCGGCCTCGCCGATGCGCAGGCCCTGCCCTTCACCGATGCGCAGCCCTTTGAGCTGCAGCAGCGGGCCGCGCCGTGTCCAGGCAGTATCCAATGCATCGAAACGCACCGGCTGGCCTGCGCGCGCGCTCAACCACGCCGCCACCTTGTCCGGGTGACGCTCGGCCAGCGGCAGCAGCTGGCTGGCAGTGCCGACCAGCAGGGCCACGCCCACGAGCAGGATCGCCACCGCATACACAGCATGGCGGCGGATCCGGCGCAGGCGCAGGCGGAGCGGTGTGCTCATCGGAACGTGGGGATGCCGGACCGGCCGCGATCAGAGCAGCACGACATCGAACTGCTCCTGCAGGTATTGCTCATCCGCCTGGAAGCGGATGCTCTTGCCCAGGAACTCCTCCAGTTCGGCCACCGCCGAGGATTCCTCGTCGGTGATGCGCGCGACCACCTTCGAGGAGGCGATCACCAGCAGGCGCGCCGCATCGAACTGACGCACCGCCCGGGTGATTTCGCGGAAGATCTCGTACGTCACCGTTTCGGCGGTCTTGATCGAACCCCGCCCGCTGCACTCCGGGCACGGCTCGGACAGCTGGCGCTCCAGGCTTTCCACGGTGCGCTTGCGGGTCATCTCGACCAGGCCCAGCGGCGAGAAGTCGTAGACGGTGGTCTTGGCGTGGTCGCGGGCCAGCGCCTTCTCCAACGTGCGAAGGACCTGACGGCGGTGCTCGGCATCGTCCATATCGATGAAGTCGATGATGATGATGCCGCCCAGGTTGCGCAGCCGCAGCTGGCGTGCCACGGCCTGCGCGGCCTCCAGATTGGTGCGGAACACGGTCTCTTCGAGGTTGCGCTGGCCCAGGAACGAACCGGTGTTCACATCGATCGTGGTCATCGCCTCGGTCTGGTCGATCACCAGATAGCCGCCCGACTTCAGCGGGACCTGCTTGTCCAGCGCGCGGCCGATTTCATCCTCGACCCCGAACATGTCGAAGATCGGGCGATCACCGCTGTACAGCTCCAGTTTCTCGGCCAGCACTGGCATGTACTTGGCCACGAACGCCTGCAACTGGTTGAAGGTCTCCTTGGAATCCACCTTGACCTTGTCCACGTCCTTGCGGATCAGATCGCGCACCGAGCGCAGCGGCAGGCTCAGGTCTTCATAGATCACGCTGAGCGGGGCGGCATCGCGGCCACGGCGCTCCACCACGTTCCAGACCCGCGACAGGTAGGCCACGTCTTCGGCGATCGCCTCGGCCGGCTGGCCTTCGGCATTGGTGCGCACGATGTAGCCGTAGCCGCCGTGCTGGGCCGACAGTTCGGTCACCAGGGTTTTCAGGCGGGCGCGCTCGGCCTCGTCCTCGATCCGGGCCGACACGCCCACCACCTTGGACTGCGGCAGCAGCACCATGTAGCGCGAGGGAATGCTGATCTGGGTGGTCAGCCGCGCGCCCTTGGTCCCGATCGGGTCCTTGACCACCTGCACCACGATGTCCTGGCCGTCGCGCAGCAGCTCGACGATCGGCACCGAGGACGGTGGCGGCAACGTGGTGCCTTCGGTATCCGGGCTGGCCACCGGGGCCGGGCGGATCACATCGTTGGCGTGCAGGAACGCCGCGCGCTCCAGCCCGACCTCGACAAAGGCCGCCTGCATGCCCGGCATGACCCGCTGCACCTTGCCCTTGTAGATGTTGCCGACCACGCCACGGCGCCAGCCACGTTCGATATGCAGTTCCTGCAGCATGCCGTTCTCGATGACGGCGACGCGGGTTTCCCGCGGGGTGACATTGACCAGGATTTCTTCAGACATGGGCGACTCCCTTCAGTTCAAACGTCTGCAGCAACTGCTCGGTCTGTTGCAGGGGCAAACCCATCACACCCGAATAGCTTCCCGCCAGATGGCGGATATATCGTTCAGCGCCCCCCTGGATCGCATAGGCACCGGCTTTGTCCATCGGCTCGCCACTGGCCACGTAGGCGGCGATCCGATCCTCATCGATCGCCGCGAATGTCACCTCCGAGACCACCAGCACGCCCTGTTCCCGGCCAGCAGCGACCAGCGCCACGGCGGTCATCACCTGGTGGGTGCGCCCGGCCAACGCACGCAGCATCGCGCAGGCGTCGGCCGCATCGGCCGGTTTACCGAACACGCGCCCGTCGAGCACGACTTCGGTGTCCGAGCCCAGCACCACCGCCTCGGGGTCATGGGCGACAAGCGCCCACCCGGCGCGCGCCTTGTCGGCGGCGACCCGCTGCACGTAATCGGCGGCGGATTCTTCGGGCGCACGGACTTCGGGCACGTCAAGCTCAAGCGCCTGGAACGGTCGTTCCAGGCGCGCAAGCAGTTCGTTTCGTCGGGGGGATCGAGAGGCAAGATAAAGCATCGAGGAAGCATAACCTGAGCCTACTGTCTGAATCGCGAGCAACACGCTTGAATCGTGCTCAACCCCATCAAACCTCACGACGCGTTCATCGCCCCGACACCAACCTCAACGTCTTCACAAGGAGATGTACATGCGCCGCCCGTCCCTGTCCCCGTTGCTGCTCGCCCTGTCCCTTGCCCTGGGAGCTTCGATGACCGCCCACGCCCAGTCCCAGCCCACCATCGCCGTGCCGGCTGACGGCACCCTGCTCAACATCTCGGCCAATGCCGAGGCCAAGCGCGTGCCGGACGTGGCCACGCTCTCGGCCGGTGTGGTGACCCAGGCCGTGGACGGCAACAGCGCCATGCGCCAGAACGCCGAGCAGATGACCAAGGTGCTCGCCGCGATCAAGGCCGCCGGCATCGCCGAGCGGGATGTGCAGACCAGCGGGGTCAACCTGAGCCCGCAGTATCGCTACGCCGACAACGAAGCGCCGAAGATCACCGGCTACCAGGCCAGCAATACGGTCAGCCTGAAGGTGCGCGACATCGCCAAGCTCGGCAAAGTGCTTGATGCACTGGCCGCCCAGGGCGCCAACCAGATCAACGGCCCGCAGTTCGAGATCGACCAGCCCGAGCCGGTTTACGACGAAGCCCGCCTGGCCGCGCTGAAGAAGGCCCAGGCCCGCGCCGAAACGTATGCCAAGTCGCTGGGCCTGCGCGTGCGCCGGATCGTGAGCATCTCCGAAAGCGGTGGCGGCAACTTCCGCCCGGTGATGATGCGTGCGGCGGCCGCGCCGATGGCTGCTGATGTATCCACGCCGGTGTCGCCGGGCGAATCGACCGTGTCGGTCAACCTGGACGTGGTGTTCGATCTGGGCCGGTAACACTTCGCAGCAGAGCGGACCAGCCGTCCGCTCCTGCCAAGACATGACGGCGCCTGCGGGCGCCGTCATGCTGTTCGCCGCCGGATCCTGACTGCCAGCCAACTCCCCACCCTGCCCCTGACTTCCGGCCCGTGCCGGGCTCGGGTATTGCTGTCATTGCGCGGCCCCGCCTGACCCCACGCGCCGCGCAGGCACGTTGATGTTCCCGCACATCTGGCAAGGAGAGTGGAGCATGGTCCGTACCCCGTCCCCGGTTGTCCCGCTGCCTATCGAAGCGTCCCGCGTGCTCGGGTGGAGCACTGCCATCGCGGTCCACGCGTTGGCCCTGATGCTGTTGTTGATCCCGGCTACCCAGCCCCTGATCAAGGCACCGCGCGAACGCATGCAGGTGACCTGGGTACTGCCTCCGCCGCCGCCGGAGATCATCCGTCATCCGCCGGCAGACCCACCGCGGCTCCCCCCGGTGGTGCCCGTGACCACGCAACGCGCGCCGGCACCGCTGCCGAGCCCCACCGCCACCCTCGACGAGGCGCCCGCAGTGGCATCGATGCCCGCCAGCGAGACCGCCGCACCGGCGCTGGAACCGGCCCCGGCCACGCCGTCGCCCGCCGCCGGGGCCCAACTGCAGTACCGCAGCGCGCCGCCGCCACCGTATCCGGTCGCGGCGATCCGCCTGGGCCAGCAGGGGACGGTCCTGCTGCGTATCCGGGTCGACAGCCAGGGCAACCCGGTTGCGGCCAGTATCGAGAAGAGCAGTGGCTCGCGCGTGCTCGACCAGGCCGCACGCCAGCAGGTGCTGCGTCACTGGCGTTTCGTGCCAGCCCTCGTCGATGGGCAGGCCGTCGCCGCCGATGGCCTGGTTCCGGTCGATTTTTCGTTACCGCGCTGAGTGAATGGGAGCCCCGTCAGGGGGCTCCCCATTCACAAACTGAGACGCACAGCATCTTTTCCCAATTAAGCAATTTTTCACTCTTGCGTCACACGACGGAAACCTAGATTGGCGCCGTTGCCACCGTTCTGGTGTCGACTTATTGACATCTAGGTTTTCCCAGTCAGGAGAGAAGCTGTGAAACACCCGACCCAACGCCGCGACGACAGCCGCCGCAATACCCTGGCCCATTCCATTTCCACGATCCTGACCAGCGGCGCGCTGCTGCTGGTAGGGGCCATGGCGTCGTCCTCCGCGTTCGCGCAGGAGCAGGCGACCAACCTTGACCGGATCACCGTCACCGGGTCGAACATCCCCCGCACGAACACCGAAACCCCCTCCCCCGTCCAGGTGGTCACCCGCCAGGAAATCGACCGTACCGGCAAGACCACGGTCGCCGAGTATCTGCAGACCCTGACCGCGGACGGGTCGGGCTCCATTCCCAAGACCTTCGGCAACGGCTTTGCCGGCGGTGGCGCAGGCATCTCGCTGCGCGGCCTGGGCGCCGGCTCCACGCTGGTCCTGTTGAACGGCCGCCGCATGGCGACCTATGGCCTGGCCGATGACGGCCAGAAGGTCTTCACCGATCTGAGCACCATTCCGCTGGATGCGGTCGAGCGCATTGAAGTCCTCAAGGACGGCGCTTCTGCGATCTACGGCTCGGACGCCATCGCCGGCGTGGTCAACATCATCCTGCGCAGCGACTTCAATGGCGCGATCCTGCGCGCCTCCTACGGCCTGTCCGGTGACAGCGATGGCGACGCCAAGAAGGCCACGCTGACCGCCGGTACCGGCGACCTGGCCACCGATGGCTGGAACGCGTTCTTCAGTTTGGACGTGGGCAAGACCGACGCGATCAAGATCAGCGACCGCAAGAACCGCAAGTGGATCGGCACCGGTGATATCCGCCCGTGGGGCTATGGCAACAACGCCCAGTTCCTGGGTGGCGCCGCGCTCTCCGGCGGTACCCGTGGCGGTGTGGGTCCGAACGGCTCGGTGTTCGACGACCGGGCGGTGACGGATGACGATCCGGCCTTCCTCGTCGCGCTGCCAGGCTGCGCCGGCTTGACCACCATCCCCGGCCAGAACGATGTCACTGCCCAGCAGCAGGGCTGCCTGTGGGATCCGGCCCAGCTGTACCGTGACCTGACCCCGGAAGAGAAGTACGTCAACGTGTTTGGTCGCGCCAGCTTCGCCTTCGGCGAGGGCGGTGAGATCTACACCGAAATCGGCTACTCCAAGAAGGAAACCACCTTCAGCAACACGCCCTCCGGCGTATCCGGTGGCTGGGGCTATCCCGGCGGCCCGGTCAACGCCAACAGCGGCGACGGTGCCACGGTGCTCAGCCCGACCCACCCGGACAACCCGATCCCGGGCCAGGCCTCGCGCCTGCGTTACTCGGCCTGGGATGTCGGCCCGCGTGTGACCGAGAACACCAACGAGTTCAACCGCTTCCTGGTGGGCGTCAAGGGCAACTGGGGCGAGTGGAGCTACGACACGGCCTACCTGCATTCGGGCACCGACCTGGTCAACAAGCGTACCGGCTTCCTGAACTACGACGCCGTGCGTTGCGTGCTCGGCAATCCGGCCTGCCCGGCAGGCGTGTGGCGCATCGGCGACAACGCGGGGCTTAACTCACAGGCCCTGTATGACTACATCTCGCCGGACATCAGCGCACGCGCCAAATCCAGCCTGGACATGTTCGACTTCACCGTGTCGCGCAGCCTGATGGACCTGAAGGGCGGCCCGCTCGGCCTGGCGCTGGGTACCGAATGGCGCAAGACCAGCAACAGCCTGACCCCGCAGACGTTCACCGACCAGGGCCAGATCATCGGGCTGGGCTACTCGGCCTACGACGGTACGCAGAACGTCTACGCCGGCTATGTCGAACTGTCCGCCCCGGTGCTGGAGCAGTTGGAACTATCCGGCGCGGTCCGCTACGACAAGTATGAGAGCGGCGAAGGCAAGGCGACGCCGAAGGTCGGCATCAAGTGGACCCCGGCCGACTGGATCGCAGTCCGCGGCAGCTATGCCGAAGGCTTCCGTGCCCCCAACCCGGCCGAGAACGGCGACGGCGGCCTGGCAGCGTTCTCCAATGCTGCCGATCCCGTGCGCTGCCCCGGCGGCAACCCGGCGCCGGGCGCGAACGATGACGATTGCGGCGCACTGCCGGTCGCCATCATCACCCGTCCCAATGCCGACCTGAAGCCGGAAGAGTCCAAGAGCTACTCGGTGGGTCTGGTGCTGCAGCCGACCTCCAGCACCTCGATGACGGTGGATGCCTGGCAGATCAAGCGCACCAACGAAATCGCCCAGGGCAGTACTGCCGAAGCGATTGCCGCGGGCAACGTGTTGCGTGACAACAACCTGCTCAACGGTGTTCCCGGTACCGGCAGCATCCTGGCCGTCAATACGCAGTACATCAATGCTGCATCGACCCGCGTCCGCGGTATCGATACCGACATCCGTCAGACCTTCGACATCGGTCCTGGCCAGCTGGAGATGGACCTGCAGTGGAGCCATGTGCTCAAGTTCGAGCGCACCGATGCCGACGTGACCGTCGACTATGCCGGCACGCACGGCAACTGCGACGTCACCAACTGCATCGGCACCCCGAAGGACCGCGTCAACTTCGGCACCACCTGGAAGCAGGGTCCGTGGAGCGTCAGCGGCGTGGCCAACTACATCTCCAAGATGGAGAACACCGACTTCCGCGGTCCCGATGGCTCGTATCAGTTCGCCTACGCCGACGGTACCGACGTCGAGAAGATCTCCTCGTTCACCACCTTCGACCTGTCCGGTCGCTGGAACATCACCGAGGCCTTCGAGTTGAACGCATCGGTGCAGAACCTGTTCGACCGCATCGCTCCGCTGGATCCGACCACCTACGGTGGCGTGAACTACAACCCGTTGCACTTCAGTGGCGCGATCGGCCGTTACTTCACCGTCGGTGCCAAGTACACCTTCGAATGAGGTAGCCGCACTTGGGGAACAAGGAGCCCGGGCAGTGCCCGGGCTTTTTGTTGATCGGCCACGCCAGTGGTGCACATCGCAGACAAAAAAAAGCCCCGCATCGCTGCGAGGCTTTTTTTTCAAATCTTGGCGCCCGAAGTTGGACTCGAACCAACGACCCCCTGATTAACAGTCAAGTGCTCTAACCGGCTGAGCTATTCGGGCGGGGTGCGCATTGTAGCCCGTTTTTCGCGAGATGTAACCCGTCTGGCGACAACTATTTCACGCGCGGTGATACGGATGGTTGGCCAGCATCGCTGCAGCGCGGTACAGCTGCTCGGCCACCACCAGGCGCACCAGCATGTGCGGCAGCGTCAGCGGGCCGATCGACCATTTCTCATCAGCCATCGCGGACACTTCCGCCGAATGGCCTTCCGGCCCGCCGATCAGGAAGGCCATGTCCCTGCCCTGCCCCCGCCAGTGCTCCAGCCGCTGCGCCAGCTGCTCGGAACTGAGCTGGCGTCCGGGCACATCCAGCGCGACCACATACGCATTTTTCGGCAATGCGGCGATCACGCGCTTGCCTTCGTCATCGGTCGCACGGCGCGCATCGCGGCCTTTGCCGCGCAGGCCGGGCTCGATCTCGACCAGCTCGAACGGCAACCAGTGCGAGAGCCGCTTCTGGTACTCGGCAAAGCCCTGCGCAACCCAGGAGGGCGCGCGCTCGCCGGTGGCGATCAGCCTGGCTTTCATGTCTGTCCTCCGCAGCCACCACAGGCGGCGCCGCAAAAGACAACGGCGCCATCGGCGCCGTTGTCGTGACCGGGCACGCTGCGATCAGCGCGCGTCGTAGTCGTCGTCCGCATCGTCGAGCAGTTCGATCGGCGGCTGGTCGCCCACGGTCCACAGGCGCTCGAGCGCGTAGAACTCACGCACGCGCGGCAGCATCACGTGAACGATCACGTCGCCCAGGTCGACCAGCACCCACTCGGCTTCGCGCTCGCCTTCCACACCCAGCGGCATCACGCCCAGCTTCTTGGCGAACTTCACCACTTCGTCGGCGATCGACTTGACGTGACGGCTGGAGGTGCCCGACGCGATCACCATGTAATCGGCGACGCTGGAGCGGCCGATGACGTCGATCTCAACGAGATCCTTGGCCTTCAGTTCTTCGGTGGCCCCGCGCACGCACTCGAGCAGCTGCAGAACGGAGGGCGCCGGATTGGGCAGTTGGACCTTGATGGTCTGGGGCTGGGCTTGGTTGCTCAAAGCGGGTCAACTCGATAAATGTGGGGCCGATTATACGGGGCGGCGCGCCCGCGCGTATTCACGACGGTGTCGCGCCGTACAGGCGGTGGTCGATGATGTAGCCCGCGACAGCCTCAGGCAGCAGTGGCTGCCAAGGCCCGGCGGCGGCGATCTGCGCGCGCACCGCGGTGGCCGATTCCTCGCGCAATGGGGCCTGCAGGCGCATCAGGCGCCCGGCCGGCGCGCTGAACAGCTCACGCTCGTGACTGGCCCAGCGCCCTTCCAGGGCCTGCGCCAGCACCGGGTCGCAAGCGGCGGCCAGGGGACTGCCGGGGCGATCGGCGACGATGAAATGCGCCAGCTCGAACAGCGCGTCCCATTCGTGCCAGCTGGGCAGGGCCAACAGGCTGTCGGCACCGACCAGCCAGGCGATCGGCTGGCGCGGGCCCAGCTCGGCGCGCAGCTCGCGCAGGGTATCGACGGTATAGGACGGCACACCGGGCTGGCGCTCGGCCCGGTCCAGCTCGCGCCGGTCCAGCAGCAGGCCGGGCTCATCGCCGATGGCCAGGGCCAGCATGGCCAGGCGCTGCGCGGCATCGGCGCCGGGGGCGGCACGGTGCGGTGGATCGGCGGCGGGCAGCAGGCGGACGGCGACCTGCAACTGGTCGCGTGCGGCGCGGGCAATGGCCAGATGGCCCAGATGGACGGGATCGAAGGTCCCGCCGTAATAGATGCGCAGCCCCATGGGCTCAGGCCCGGGCGAGCAGGCGCACGGCGCGGGCTTCGGAGACGGCGATCAACAGCCGCTCCAGCGCCAGCCAGGCGTCGCCATCGGCGCGCCCCTTGGCGATGCGGTCCACCAGCCCCGCCTCGGCCACGAAACGCTCCCAGCGCTTGACCTCGGGATGGCGCTGCAGCGCGCGCTTGAACGGCGCCTGCCGCGATTCCCAGATGCCGCGGCTTTTCATCTCCGCGGCCAGGTTGCCGCCCCGCGCCTGTACCCGCGCCAGACCGGCGGTGGAGAGCAGCTCGCGGATCACGATCGGCGTCAGCGCCGCCACCGCTTCACCTTCGGCACGCAGGCCGGCGATCATGCGCAGCACGGCCGCAGGCTGGCCCGAGAAGGTCGCCTCGACCAGACGGAACACGTCATAACGGGCGGCATCGGCCACCAGCGATTCCATGGTGTCCACATCCAGGGTCTGGCCGTCGGCCAGCAGCGCCAGCTTGTCGATCTCCTGGGCGGCGGCCAGCAGATTGCCTTCCACCCGTTCGGCCAGGCGCTGCACGGCCTGCGGGTCGGCGCGCAGGCCCTTGCCACGCAGCCGGCGTTCGATCCATTCGGTCAGCTCGTGCGGCTTGATCGCCCAGGCCACCGAGATCACCCCGGCGCGGCCAACGGCATCGGCCCACTTGGTCTGGTGCGCCTTGCTCCATTCATTGCAGGTGATCAGCAGGATCACGTCCGGCGCCGGGTTGGCACAGAACTGACTGATCACTTCGGCGCCTTCCTTGCCCGGCTTGCCACTGGGCAGGCGCAGTTCCATCAGGCGACGTGCACTGAACAGGCTGGGCGCGTTGAAGCTGGCATCGAGCTGGTGCCAGTCGAAGTCACGGCCATCGGCATCGAAGACTTCACGCTCGTTGACGCCATCGGCGCGTGCCCGCGCCCGCACCGCATCGGCCGCTTCCAGCACGCGCAGCGTTTCCGGACCGGCGATCAGGTAGACCGGGGCCAACGGCTGGCTGGCCGGTTGGCTGGCAAGCTGTTCGGGGCGCAGTTCCATCCGGGCAGGCCGATCCGCAGGCGGACCGGGCTCAGCGCCCCTGCGGGACGACGGCGGGGACCGCCGGCGTCGGGGTCGTCGAGGTCGGGCTTGCCGGGGTCGCCGCCGGGATCTCAACCGGCGTTTCCACCGGGGTCGTACCGGGTTTGGCCGGGGCGCGGCCATGCTCCAGTTCGGCGCGGACCACGCTGTCGATACGGCGCATGATCGACGCAGACATCTCACGGCGCAGTTCGTCGGCGAGGATTTCGCGTTCGGTCGTGGTACCGGTGGCGTCGGTCGGCGGCGACACGTAGTCGCGCGAGAGTTCGATCACCTGCTGCGGCACCAGCTCGCTGCCGTCTTCGCGGCGGAAGATGAAGATCACCGCATAGCGCAGGCTGTACTCCTGGGCACGGCCCTGGGCATCGATCGCGATCGGCAGATCGCCCCAACGCTCGGACAACACCTGCAGCTGCGACGCCGGGCCCGTGCTGTCCGGATCGGCCAGCTGCGCCCCGGAGGCCTGCAGGCCACGGCGCAGCAACTTGACCAGTTCGCTGTAGGGCGCGGTGGAGACCACCTGCACCGCAGCCGTATCGGCCGGCAGCATCAACTTGTTGCGCAGATGGAAGCCGCACCCGGCAAGGGTTGCGGTCAGGACAAGGGCAAGCAGGAATCGGGTCATGGATACAGTCTGTAGGAGCCGGGCGGTCGCGGCAACAAGCAGTGATCGTGCCGGATGCCGCGTGAACAGGACTTGATACCGGACGGCCCACGGGGCGTGCCCGCCATCGGCCCATGGAGATCGGTGCCACCGGGCGCGCAAGGCCCCCGGTGGCACGACAGGATCAGCCCTGCGGGGCCGCCACGATGTTCACGATCTTGCCCGGCACGATGATGATCTTGCGCACGGTCAGCCCTTCCAGGAACTTGGCCGCGTTCGGCTCGGCCAGGCCCAGGGCTTCGATCTGATCACGCGGCGCATCCGCAGCGACGTCGATGGTGCCGCGCAGTTTGCCGTTGACCTGCACCGCCAGCGTCACCGCATCGCGCACCAGCGCCGCCGGATCGGCCTCCGGGAACGCCTGGTCTTCCAGCAGTTCCTCGGCGTGGCCCAGCACCTGCCACAGCGCATGACTGGCATGCGGCGTGATCGGGTTGAGCAGCAGCACGGTGGCGCGCAGCGCTTCCTGGCGCACCGCACGGCCCTGCTCGCTGACGTCATCGAACTTGGCCAGCGCGTTCATCAACTCCATCACCGCGGCGATCGCGGTGTTGAAGCTGTGGCGGCGACCGTAGTCGTCGCCGACCTTGCCGATGGTTTCATGGGTCTTGCGGCGCAGCGCCTTCTGCTCGGCGTTCAGCGCGGCCACGTCCAGCGCCGGGGCGGCGCCATCAGCGGCATGCTTCTGCACCTGGGCCCACAAGCGGCGCAGGAAACGGGCCATGCCATCCACGCCGGCTTCGTTCCACTCCAGCGATTGTTCCGGCGGCGCGGCGAACATCGAGAACAGGCGCACGGTGTCGGCGCCGTACTTGCCCACCATCACCTGCGGGTCCACGCCGTTGTTCTTGGACTTGGACATCTTCTCGGTGCCGCCGATCACCACCGGCTGGCCGTCGGCGATCAGGGTCGCCCCGACGATGCGGCCGCGCTCGTCACGCTGCACATCCACATCGGCCGGGTTGATCCAGTCCTTGGAGCCGTCCGGGTTCGGGCGATAGTAGGTTTCGGCGATCACCATGCCCTGGCACAGCAGGTTCTGCGCCGGCTCGTTGCTGTCCACCATGCGCGCATCACGCAGCAGCTTGTGGAAGAAACGGAAGTACATCAGGTGCAGGATCGCGTGCTCGATACCGCCGATGTACTGATCCACCGGCAGCCAGTAGTTGCCGCGCTTGTCGACCGCGTCACGGGCACCCGGCGAGGTGTAACGCGCGTAGTACCAGCTCGATTCCATGAAGGTATCGAAGGTGTCGGTCTCGCGCTCGGCCGCGCCGCCGCAGTCCGGGCAGGTGGTCTTGCGCCATTCCGGATCGGCCTTGATCGGCGAACCGGTGCCGACGAAGTTGACGTTCTCCGGCAGGATCACCGGCAGCTGCTCTTCCGGCACCGGCAAGGCGCCGCACTTGGGGCAGTAGATCACCGGGATCGGGCAGCCCCAGTAGCGCTGGCGGCTCACGCCCCAGTCACGCAACCGGTAGTTCACGCGGCGCTGGCCCTGGGCCTTGCGCTCGAAGCGCTCGGCCAGTGCCTCGAAGGCCCCCTGGAAATCCAGGCCGTCGAACTCGTCGGAGTTGACCAGCTCGGTCTCGCGGGTCTTGTCGCCGTACCAGTCCTGCCAGCGCGTGGCGTCGTAGGCGCTTTCTTCCTTGCGCAGCGACTTCAACGCGATGACCTGGCGGATCGGCAGGCCGTACTTGTTGGCGAATTCATTGTCGCGCTGGTCGTGACCGGGAACGGCCATCACCGCGCCGGTGCCGTAGCCCATCAGCACGAAGTTGGCGACCCACACCGGCACCTGGGCGCCAGTGACCGGATGGATGGCGCGCAGGCCGGTATCCATGCCGCGCTTTTCCTGGGTCTCCAGTTCGGCTTCAGAGACGCCGCCCTGTTTCATCTCGGCCAGCAGCGCGGCCAGTGCCGGGTTGGACTTGGCCGCGTGCTGGGCCAGCGGGTGTTCGCCGGCGATCGACACGAAGGTCACGCCCATCACGGTGTCCGGACGGGTGGTGAACACGCGCAGCGGGTCCAGCGTGCTGCCGTCGGCGTCACGCACGTCGAACTGGATCTCCAGCCCTTCCGAGCGGCCGATCCAGTTGCGCTGCATGGTCTTGACCGAATCGGGCCAGCCCGGCAGTTCATCCAGGCCGTCCAGCAGTTCCTGGGCGTAATCTGTGATGCGCAGGAACCACTGCGGGATCTCACGCTTTTCCACCAGCGCGCCGGACCGCCAGCCGCGGCCGTCGATGACCTGCTCGTTGGCCAGCACGGTCTGATCGATCGGGTCCCAGTTCACCACCGCGTTGCGGCGGTAGGCCAGGCCCTTGCGCATCAGGCGGGTGAACATGCGCTGCTCGTGCACGTAGTACTCGGGCGTGCAGGTGGCGAACTCGCGCGACCAGTCGATCGCATAGCCCATGGCCTTGAACTGGCCCCGCATGTGCTCGATGTTGGCGTAGGTCCACTTGGCCGGCGCGGTCTTGTTCTTGATCGCCGCGTTCTCGGCCGGCAGGCCGAAGGCATCCCACCCCATCGGCTGCAGCACGTTGTGGCCGGTCATCCGCTTGTAGCGGCTGATCACGTCACCGATGGTGTAGTTGCGCACGTGGCCCATGTGCAGCGCACCGGACGGATACGGCAGCATCGAGAGGCAGTAGAACTTCGGCTTCTCCGAAGTCTCGGTGACCTCGAAGGCACGGGTGGCATCCCAGTACTGCTGGGCGGCGGATTCAACCTGCTGCGGATCGTAAACGTTGGGTTCGACGCTGGTCATAAAAACGCTAGTGCGGCGGCAAAGCGGCACAGGGTACCGCAGTGCGGCAAAGGGCTCCAATCGACGCGGCCCACCGTCGCGACCAAACCTGTCATCTCATTGAATTGACTGGGGATTGGTGAAATACGTCAGCCCGCGCCGCGCGCCAGGGCGCGGGCCGGGGCGCAGCAACGGCGGCGGCTGTGCTCAGGCGCGACGCGTGGAGGGGGCCAACGGCAGCACCGCCACCAGCCAGACCAGCCATACCCCGAAGGCCACGCGCTGGGCCATCGGGGCCGGCAGCAGGGCCTGCAGCGCGAACGCGGCAAGCAGCACGCCCACCCCGCAGGCCAGGTGCAGGCCGCCCACGGCACGCCATGCCGGCAGCCGCAGCGCGCCGATCCCGGACATCACCGCGCCCGGCACGAAGGCCAGCACCCACACCATCCAGGCACTGGCGTGGTACTGGCTGGCCGGGTTCTCCAGATCGCGGGTATCCAACGGCAGCACGCCCATCGCGGTGAAGCCGACCCCGGCCAGCATCAGCAACTGCGCACCGACCCGCATCGACCACGGCGCGGTGCGCGGCACCCGCAGCAGCAGGCGCAGCGCGACGAGGCTGGCGAGCAGGCCGGGCAGCGCGAAACCGAGAATGTTGAACGCCCGCGCATGCGGCACGTCCATCGCCCCGAGCAGCGCGACCGGATGGCCGACCGGATCGAACAGCGGCAGGGCCGCGCCGAAGCCCAGCACCGCGCCCACGAACAACACGGCGGCGGCAATGCCGAGCCCACCTTCCCAACGTTGGATTCCCTGCATGCTGCTCACCCGGCTGCGTCTGAAGGCCCGCATTGTCGCTGTTCCAACGCGAATCCGCCCGGTGGGGTTGCGTCCGGCCGCGGGCGGCACCATACACTTCCTCTCCAGTTTCCCGTTGATTTGAAACCATGAGCGATCTGCCCCACGTCTTTGACGCCACCACCGAGACCTTCGAGACCGAGGTGCTGCAGAAATCCCTGCAGACCCCCGTGCTGGTCGATTTCTGGGCCACCTGGTGCGGCCCCTGCAAGACCCTGGGCCCGATGCTGGAAAAGCTGGCCGGCGAATACCACGGCGCCTTCGAGCTGGCCAAGGTCGATGTCGACAAGGAGCAGCAGATCGCCGCGGCGTTCCAGATCCGCTCGGTGCCGACCGTGTTCCTGGTCAAGGGCGGACAGATCGTGGACGGTTTCCCCGGCGCCGTGCCGGAAGGCCAGCTGCGCGAGTTCCTGACCCAGCACGGCGTGGTCCCGCTTGAAGCGGCCCCGGACGAAGCGGAAACCGTCGAAGCGCCGCCGCTCGATCCGCAGGCCCAGGTGGATGTGCTGCGTGCGGCGATTGCCGCCGAACCGGACAAGGAAGAGCTCAAGCTCGACCTGGCCCTGGCCCTGCTGCAGACCGGGGCCACCGCCGAGGCCACTGCCCTGATCGACGCGCTGCCGGCCAACCTCTCCACCGATGACCGCGCCGTGCGCGCCCGCGCCCGCCTGGACTTCGCCAGCGCCCTGCAGGACGCCCCGGCTCCCGAGGTGCTGGAGGCGCGCATCGCGGCCAATGGCGACGATCTGCAGGCACGCCACCTGCGCGGCGTGCAGTTGCTGCTGTCCGGGCAGGATGCTGCCGCGCTGGAGCAGTTCCTGGACATGCTGCGCCGCGACCGCAGCTACGACGACGGCCGCCCGCGCAAGCTGCTGATCGATGCCTTCAAGGTGATCGAGGATGAAGACCTGGTCGGCCAGTACCGCCGCCGGATGGCCTCGCTGCTGTTCTGATCGGCCCCGGCCAGCGCCTTTCGGGGCGCTGGCCCAACGAAGCCGTCCATACAGACCGGCAACTTCGATGTGTGACGTGAGTCACGTTCAGAAACCCTGCACGACTCCCGGGCAATAATGCCGCCGCGGCCCACTGGAGGCTGCGATCCATCGGGGAGGATGAGGTCTGGGCCATGGCGGCCTACTTGGCTGCGCCCCGCCTTGCAGGGCCGTGAATGACCGTGAGATTGACCCGATTCCTCCGCTTCCCGATGGCCGCCCGCCTGTTGATGCTGGCCGCCATGATGCTGTCTGCCGCGCCGGTCCTGGCGCAGGACTGGACCTACCGGGTCCGCCCCGGCGACACGATCTGGGACCTCAGTGCCCGCTACCTGAAGCCGTCCATCGCCTGGGAGCAGTTGCAGTCGCACAACGGCATCGCCGATCCCTACCGCCTGCCGCCCGGCAGCCAGCTGCGTTTCCCCGTCGCCTGGCTGCAGGTGCAGCCCGCCCCGGCGCGGGTACTGGCCGTACGTGGCCCGGTGCAGAGCCAGGCCGACGGCCAGCCCCTTCGCGAGGTCATCGAAGGCGACCTGCTGCGGATCGGGCAGGAACTGGTCACCGGCGAGGATGCCAGCGTCACCGTGGTCTTTGCCGATGATTCGCGGCTGCAGCTGCGCGAGCGTTCGCGCCTGCGCTTCGACCAGCTCTCCCGCTACGGCCGCACCGGCATGGTCGATACCCGCCTGCGCCTGGAACAGGGGCGCGCCAGCAACCGGGTGACCCCGGCCAACGGCCCGGCCTCGCGTTACATCATCGATGCGCCGACGGCGACCAGCAGCGTACGTGGCACCGTGTTCCGGGTCAGCGCCGGCCAGGATGGCCGGGGCGCGGCCACCGAAGTGCTGGAGGGCCGCGTGCAGGTCGGCAACCGCCGCGGCCAGCGCCTGGTCAGCCGCGGCCAGGCCACTCGCAGTCCCTCGCTCGATGCACGCCCCGCCGGCCTGGAGGCGCTGCTGCCCGCGCCCGTGTTGTCCAGCGAGCCGCAGCGGCTGGCCACCCTGCCCGCGGCGCTGGCCTGGCAGCCGGTGCCAGAGGCTGCCGGGTACCGGGTCGAGGTCGTGCGCGCCGACCAGCCGGAGGTCCTGCTGTTCGCGCGCGATACCGATACCACCGCACTCACCCTGCCCGATCTGCCGCCGGGCGAGCTGCGCCTGCTGGTCCGCGCGGTCAGCGCCGAACAGGTCGAAGGGCTGGATGCCGAGCAGGCGTTCCAGGTGCGTGACCAGCCGGTCGCGCCGCTGACCGTGCGGCCGCTGCATGGCCAGACCCTCAACAGCGCGCGGCCGCGCTTCGAATGGACCCGGGTGGCCGGGGCCGAGCGCACGGTGCTGCAGATCGCCCGCGATCCGCAGTTCCTCCCTCTCCTGCTCGAACAGGACACCCGCGCCACCCACCTGCGTCCCGTCCTGGACCTCCCCCCGGGCGAGTATGTGTGGCGCGTGGCATCGGTGGATCGCAACGGCGACCGCGGGCGTTTCGGGCAGCCGCTGCCGCTGACCATCACCGACGAACCGGTCGACCCGGCGCTGCAGCCGCCCGAGGCCGCCAACGGCCAGCTGACGCTGCGCTGGCAGGCCGGCGAACCCGGCCAGCGCTATCGCGTGCAGCTGGACCGTCGTGGCGACTTCCGTTCCCCGCTGCTCGATCAGGAACTGGCCCAGCCGGCGGTCTCGATCAAGCGCCCCTGGCGCGGCACGCTGCACGTGCGCGTGCAGTACATCGATGAGGACGGTTACGCCGGTCCCTTCTCGCCGGCCCAGCAGATCGACCTGCCGTGCCGGACCTGTTACGCCACCGGGGGCGGTGCGCTGTTGTTGTGGCTGCTGCTGTGACGCCCCTGCACCTGCCCTGGCCGCAACGCATCGCGCTGGCCGCACTGGTCGGCGCGCTGGCGGTCGTGGCCAGTCACTGGCAGTGGTTCTGGAAACAGGATGAGGTGGTCTACGACGCCTACGTCGGCGGCTGGGAATACACGCCCGATGCGCGCCTGCTGATCGTGGCCATCGACGACAACAGCCTGCAGCAGCTGGGCCAGTGGCCGTGGCCGCGCGGTACCCACGCGCGCCTGCTGGACCGGCTGACCGACGCCCGCGCCGCGCGCGTCGTGCTGGACCTGATGGTGTCCGAACCGGACCGCCAGGACAGTACCCAGGATGCCGAACTGGCCGCGGCGATCCGGCGCAACGGGCAAGTGGTGCTGCCGGTGCTGGCCGCGCCCGCCAGTGGCCCGCGCATGGCCGAAGAGCTGCTGCCGATTCCGCTGATCGCCGCCAACGCGGCGAGCCTGGGTCACAGCGACATCGAGGTGGACGGCGATGGCGTCGCCCGCGGCCTGTACCTCACTGCCGGCATCGGCTCACCGCACTGGCCGGCGCTTGGCTTGGCGCTGGCGGGCACGCACGGCCCGCTGCCCGGGCTGCACGATGATCAGCCGGACCTGGTGTCGCCGTACCAGTGGCGCCGCGACCACTACGTGCGCGTACGCTACGCCGGTCCGCCCGAACGCTTCCCGCAGGTCTCCTACGCCGATGTACTCAACGGCGAGGTCGATCCGGCGCTGCTGCGCGGCCGCCTGGTGCTGGTCGGCATGACCGCCAGCGGCATCGCGACGCGCCTGCTGACCCCGACCACCCGCGAGCGCTGGATGAGTGGCAGCGAGTACCAGGCCAACGTCGCCTCGATGCTGCTCGCCGACAAGGTGATCCATCCCTTGCCGTTGGCATGGCATAGCGCCCTCTCCGGGCTGCTGGTGGCCGTGTGCTGCCTGTTGTTGACCCTGCCGCGGGCGTGGCTGAGCGGCGTGCTCGCCCTGCCGTTGACGCTGCTGTCGAGCTTCGTGCTGCTGCGCGCCGGCAACCTGTGGTTCGCGCCGGCCGCCGCCTTGATCGGCATGCTGGCGGTGATCCTGTCCTGGACGCTGTGGCGGGTCAGCGCCTGGCGCCGCCAGGCCAACAGCGATGCACTCACCGGGCTGGGCAACCGGCTGCGCTTCGAGCAGACCCTGCAGGCCGAGCACGATGCCGGCCGCCGCAGCGGACGGCCGCTGAGCCTGGTGTTGATCGACGTGGATCACTTCAAGCGCCACAACGACGATTTTGGTCACCAGGCCGGTGACACCGTGCTGCGCCGGATCGCGCAGGAGATCCGGGCGCACGCGCGCCGGCCGCGCGACATGGCCGCGCGCTTTGGCGGCGACGAGTTCGCGCTGATCCTGCCCGACACCACGCCGGAAGGCGCAGTGCAGGTGGTGCAGGACCTGGTCGCACGGGCGCAGGCGCTGGAAATTCCCGCCGGCCGCGGCACGACCACGCACATCACGGTCACCGTCGGCGTGTTCACCCGGGTGCCGACGCCCGGCACCGAGCCGCGGCACTTCTTCGAAGGCGCCGATGCCGCGCTGTACCAGGCCAAGGCCGCCGGACGGAATGGGTATGCGGTCGATGATGGCGGGCTGGGCTGATACGCCCACGGCACCCATACGCAGGCGAATGGTAGACTCCCGTCACCCTCAGCACTGAGATGCACTCCGAATGAAGGCCTCCGTCTTCCGCCTTGGCCTCAACCTGTGGCCGCCGTTCCTGTTCACGGGCATCCACGTGACAACGGTCAGTCCGGATTATAGCCATGTGCGCGTCGAACTGCGCATGCGCCCGTGGAACCGCAACTACGTGGGTACCCACTTCGGTGGCAGCCTGTTCGCGATGACCGATCCGTTCTGGATGCTCACCGTGATGCAGAACCTGGGGCGCGACTACTACGTCTGGGACCGTGCGGGGGAGATTGAATTCCTCAAGCCGGGCCGCGGGACGGTGGTTGCCGAGTTCCGGCTGGACGAGGCGCTGCTGGATCAACTGCGTGCCGCCACGGCCAGCGGGGAAAAGTACCTGCACTGGTTCAGCAATGACATTGTCGATGCGAACGGCGAGGTCATCGCCCGCGTGCGCAAGCAGGTGTACCTGCGTCTCAAGCCCGAGGCGCGCCAGCGCGCAGGGTGAGACTTGGCGCGCTGCTATGCTCGCGCGCCGGATTCACGCCACGGAAGACCATGCGCCTGCGCCTGCTGCTGACCCCATTGCTGTTCGTCGTCCTGCCCGCCGCCGCACAGGAGCTGCGGATCCCGCCGGTCGACTATCCGGTCCTGCCGGCTCACGCGGCCAAAGCCGAGGGCTTCGTGCCGTCCGGCTGGCGCATCGATCAGCAGCTGCGTGGCGATCTCAACGGCGACAGGCGCGATGATCTCGTTCTGGTGCTGCGCCAGCAGGACGCGCGCAACATCGTCGAACACGATGGCTTCGGCATCAGCCCGCTGGACAGCAATCCACGCATGCTCGCCATCGCCTGGGCCACGCCGGCCGGCTACACGCTCGCTGCGCAGAACCACACGCTGATCACCCGTCACGAGGCGCCGAACCTGTCGGATGTGTTTGAAGACGGCGACGGCGTCTCGATCGTGGGCGGCACACTGCGCACCACGCTGTTCTTCTTCTCCAACGCTGGCAGCTGGTCCACCGGTTCTGCCAGCTACACCTTCCGCTGGCAGAACGGTGCCTTCGCATTGATCGGCTATGACCGCGACTCGATGATGCGCAACTCCGGTCAGACCGAAAGCCTGAGCATCAATTACTCGACCCGCCGCGTGCGCCATGCCGAAGGCAGCATCGAATCGGACCAGGACACCGTGCGCTGGGAGACCCTCACCTCGCCACGCCGCTGGACGCTGGAGACGGTGGGCGATGGCAGCGACTTCGACCCCTTCGCCCCGGCGCAGGATCGGTAAGCACCGCGTCGCCGCACGCCCCTTATCGTGCGGGCGCGCGCATCGGCACCTGCAGCGTCGGCCCGGCCTCGTCCATCACCACGCGCCGCTCCACCTGCAGCCACTGGCCATCGTCGCTGAGCACCGGCGTGCGGGTGGGCGAACGCAGCGCCTCGGGCAAGCGCTTCAGCGTCTCCGACGACGTCGTGGGCTGCTGCCGCAGCCAGCGCTGCGCGGCGACCAGGCGCAGCATCGCCGCGGCGTCCTGCGGCCGGCCGGCATACTGCCGCATGTCCGGCCCGCCGATGTTGGCCACGGCACAGCCCAGTGGATTGGCGATGCAGGCAAAGCGATCCTGCGCGGGCGCGGGAATGGGCGTGGGCGCGTCGCGCGCTGCCACCAGTTCTGCACTGGCGGCGCACGCCCACGCATAGCGGGGCGCCATGCGCGCCAGAGTGCGCGGCACATCCAGCAACAGGCGATGGCCGTCCGGGTTCCCAGTGGACGGCCGCACGCCCGCCCCAGCCAACGCGAACTCACCGCGCATCGCCGTGCACAGGCTCTGCTGGCCGGCCGTCATCGGCGCCAGTGCCGCCGCGCAGACTGCAGGCAGTGCAGCGTCGGCGGGCAGTTCAACCAGCATGTCCGCCAGCAGCCGCGCGTTGCTCTCCACCATCGCCGCGCCGATCATGCTGGTGATCAGCGTATCGCCCTGCCCCGTCATCGCCCGACCACTGAGGATGTCCGCGCAGGCACCGGCAAGTGCGGTGCCACTGTGGCCCCGCACATGCGCAAGTGCGTGGGCTGAGAGCGGATCGAGCACCGGCTGAAAGACGGGCAGCGGCACTATCGGGTCGGTCCCGAACGGCTCGAACGGGGAGACGAAATGACCGTGGCCGGCCAGCGCGGCCACGCGCTGGTGAAGCGCATCGTGGCCGGCATGCGTGGCGGCGAACCCCTCAGGGTCCGCACGCACCGCTGCAAGACAACCGACACCCCGGCGGCCACAACGCGCCAGCGCCGGCAGCGGGACCGCAGGGAACCGCCCTTCCGCGCTGGACGCTACCGGCCGCTGGCCAGGCTTGCCGTTTCGCCAGCGCTCGACATCCTGTGCCATCAGGGCCTCGCGCCCGCGGGCATCCAGGCCGTCGTAGCGCAGGGTCCACAACGCACTGAAGCCGTTCTCACCGGGCCGGGGCAGCGGCGCCTGCAGCAGCCGCATCGCCTCACGCTGCTCGGCCGGCAGCGGCCAGAAGCGCGAGGCCGCCCAGAGCCCCGCCACGGCCAGCACCAGGCTCAGGATCGAGATGCCCACCCATTTCAGTCCATTCCTCACCACTGCATTCTCCCCAGACCCCGCGTCCTGCGGGGATGGGCAGCGTAAACCGGGCATCGCCACCGCTACAATGCGCGGATGTCGCCCGAAGCCCCCCAACTCGTTCCGCGTCCCTCCCTGCAGCGCCTGTTCCTCACCGGCCTGCTGACCCTGCTGCCGATCTGGCTGACCTGGGTGGTGGTCAAATTCGTGTTCGTGCTGCTCTCGGGCATTTCCAGCCCGCTGGTGGTGCCGCTTTCCGAGCAGATCGCCGCCTCGTTCCCGCATTACCTGGGCTGGATCAAGGTCGAGTGGATGCAGGACATCATCGCCCTGGCCGCCACGCTGCTGGTGATTCTCTCGGTGGGCGTACTCAGCCGCCGCGTGATCGGCCAGCGCCTGCTGCGCTGGTTCGGTGCGGTGATCAAACGCATTCCATTGGCCAGCATCATCTACGACAGCGCCAAGAAACTGCTGGACATGCTGCAGACCGAACCGGGCAGCACGCAGCGTGTGGTGCTGATCGACTTCCCGCATCGCGACATGAAGTCGGTTGGCCTGGTGACGCGGGTGATGAAGGAAGAAGGCAGCGGCCGCGAGCTGGCCGCGGTATACGTACCCACCACCCCCAATCCGACCTCGGGCTATCTGGAAATCGTGCCGGTGGAGCTGCTCACGCCCACCGACTGGACCGTGGACCAGGCGATGAGCTTCATCATCTCCGGCGGCGCGGTCGCCCCGGAAACCATGCCGTTCACCCGCGCCGGCGATCGTTGAGCATCGCGGCAGCAGCATGCTGCCGCAGCTGACTGGGCGCCGTACATGACAAACCTGACCGGGGGCCGATGCTGGCCGTACGCAGGCGAATCGGGCAAGCTCCCGTGTCTGTGCGTTTACGGAAACAGCCGATGCCCCACCCCGCCCGCGCCCTGGCGCTTGCCATCGCCGTACTGATGGCCTTCAGCGCTGCCGCTCCGGCCGAAGCTGCCAAGAAAAAGGCCACCCGGCCCGCCGCGACGCAGTCCCGGCCCGCCGCCAAGCCCAAGGCCAAGCCGCGTGCGCGCCCGGCCGCCGCCCCGGCCCGCCAGCCGCTGGTGCGCCAGCAGACCAAGGCCGCGCAGCTGGACCGGATCTACGATGAGTACTGGGATGCCTCGATGCGGCTCAATCCGCTGCAGGCCACCTTCCAGGGCGACAGCCGGCACAACGATCAGCTGCCCAACATCCTCTCTGCCGCCTACCGCCAGCAGTCGCATGACTTCACCGTGGAGTGGCTGGGCAAGGTCGAGAAGATCGGGCCGGACGGCCTGACCGGCCAGGATCTGCTCAGCTACGAAATCTTCGTTCGCGACGCGCGCATGTCGCTGGCCGCCGAGCAGTTCCCTGGCTGGATGCTGCCGGTGAGCCAGTACTACAACCTCGGCAGCATCATGGCCATTCTCGGCTCCGGCTCCGGTGCGCAGCCGTTCAACACGGTGCAGGACTATGATGGCTGGTCGCGCCGCTCGCTGGGCATTCCGGCCCTGTTCGAGCAGGCCATCGCCAACATGCGCCAAGGCATGGCCGCCGGTGTGGTGCAGCCGCGTGACCTGATGGAAAAAGTACTCCCGCAGCTGGATGCGGTGATCAAGCCGACCGCGGAAGAGAGCATCTTCTGGGCGCCGGTGCGCAACCTGCCCGAAGATTTCCCGGCGGCCGACAAGGCGCGCATCACGGCCGAATACAAGCGCATGATCGAGTTCCGCATCATGCCGTCCTATCGCGCCCTGCGCGGCTTCATCGCGACCGAGTACCTGCCGGCCGCGCGCAGCACCGATGGTCTGGCCGGCCTGCCCGGCGGCAAGGCCTGGTATGCACAGACCATCGTGCAGAGCACCGCATCCACGCTGACGCCCGAACAGATCCATGCCCTGGCCGAACAACGCGTGGCCACGCTGCAGGCGCAGATCGCCACGATCATGAAAGACAACAAGATCCGTGGCTCGCAGCAGAAACTGCTGCGCACCATGCGCACCGACCGTGATTTCCAGTACGCCAACGCCGATGCGCTGCTCAACCGCTACAAGCAGCTGCAGCGCCAGGTCAACGCCCGCCTGCCGACGCTGCTCGGCACGCTGCCCAAGGCCCCGATGGAGATCCGCGCGGTCGAGCCCGAACGCGCGGCCACCGCCGGCGCGGTGAGCTACCAGCAACCATTGCCGGACGGGATGCGCCCGGGCGTGCTGTACATCAACACCGGCGATCTGCCGAGCCGCCGCCGCTGGTCCGCACCGATGCAGTTCCTGCACGAGGGCATCCCCGGCCATCACGTGCAGCTGGGCCTGCAGCAGGAGCTGGACAAGCTGCCACGCTTCCGCCGTCTGGGCGGCGATATCGCCTTCGTGGAGGGTTGGGGCCTGTATGCCGAGTCGCTGGGCGAGCAACTGGGCGTCTACCAGGATCCCTACGAGCGGATCGGCTATCTGCAGGCCGCGCTGACCCGTGCCGCGCGCATGTCCGCCGACACCGGCGTGCACGCGCAGGGCTGGAGCAAGCGCCAGGCCGTGGACTATCTGGTCAAGACCGCGGACATGAGCGCCAGCGATGCCACCGCCGAAGTGGAGCGCTTCATGGCCCTGCCCGGGCAGACCCTGGCCAATGGCCTGGGCGAACTGAAGATGATGGAGCTGCGCGACAAGGCCAAGGCGGCACTGGGGCCGCGTTTCGACGCACGTCGCTTCCATGAGGAAGTGCTGCGCGATGGTTCGATGCCGCTGGACATCCTCGATGCCAAGATCGCCCGCTGGATCGCCAACCAGAGTGGCGCGGCCACGCCCGCGCCCTGAGCCCTGAAGGAAACCGAGCATGCACATCGTCCGGCATCTGCGTGTGTGGATCAGCGCGATGTGCATCGCCGGGAGCGGTAGCGGCGCCGTCATCGCAGCGCCGGTGCTGACGCCCCCGGATCCGGGCATCGATGCGCTGATGCAGCGCTACGATGGTCAGGTCCCCGGCGCCGCGGTGCTGGTCCTGCACGACGGCCAGCCGGTGTTCCGGCGCGGCTACGGCCTGGCGGTGCTGGAAGACCGGACCGCGGTGACCGCGCAGACCAATTTCCGCCTGGCCTCGGTCAGCAAGCAGTTCACCGCCGCGGCGATCCTGCTGCTGGCCGAAGACGGCGCGCTGAGCCTGGATGATCCACTCAAGCGCTGGCTGCCCTCGTTGCCCGCAGCCGCCGATGCCATCACCCTGCGCCAGCTGCTCAGCCACACCAGCGGCCTGCTCGACTACGAAGACCTGATGGCCGCCGACGCGACCGCGCAGGTGCATGACCCGGATGTGCTGCATCTGCTGGAGGGTCAGGACCGGACGTACTTCACGCCCGGCACGGCCTACCGCTACAGCAACAGCGGCTACGCGCTGCTGGCGCTGGTGGTCGGCAAGGCCTCCGGCAGCGATTTCGCGACCTTCCTGCACCAGCGGATTTTCCTGCCGCTGGGCATGCGCGACAGCGTGGCCCATCAGGACGGCGTGGACGATATCGCGCGCCGCGCCTATGGGTACAGCGAGCGCGACGGGCGCTGGCAGCGTACCGACCAAAGCCCGACCAGCGCGGTGCTCGGCGATGGTGGGGTGTATTCCTCACTGGATGACCTGGCGCGCTGGGATGCGGCGCTGTATGACCAGCGCCTGCTGAAGTCGACATCGTTGAAGCAGATGTTCTCCCCTGCCACTCCCACCGCCGAACCGGATGTGCCGTTCTACGGTTTCGGCTGGCGGCTCAACGGTGGCGCGCAGTGGCACAGCGGCGAGAGCATCGGCTTCCGCAACGTGATCCTGCGCTATCCGGCGCAGCGCCTCACCGTGATCGTACTCAGCAACCGCAACGCCCCCGAACCCTATCCGCTGGCGCTGCAGATCGCCCGGCGCTGGCTGGACACCGTGCAATGAACGCTTCTGACGCCTCCCCACTGATCGGCATCCACCACGTGGCCCTGATCTGCGCCGATTACGTCCGCTCCAGAGATTTCTACACCCGCGTGCTCGGCCTGCAGGTGATCGCCGAGAACCATCGCGCGGCGCGCGACTCCTGGAAGCTCGATCTGGCCCTGCCCGATGGCAGCCAGCTGGAGCTGTTCTCGTTCCCGGGCGCGCCCACACGGCCCAGCCGCCCCGAGGCGCAGGGCCTGCGCCACCTGGCCTTCCGCGTGCACACGCTGGAGCCCATGATCGCCCGCCTGACCGCGGCCGGGGTGGCCTGCGAACCGATCCGGGTGGACGAATACACCGGCCGCCGCTTCACCTTCTTCGCCGACCCGGACGACCTGCCGCTGGAGCTGTACGAGATCCCGGCCGACGCCGGCTGAACCGTGCGCCGGGCACGTTCCGTACCGGAGCGAATGGGTATACAGTCGGCCTTGTACCGGCCGCCTGCGCCGGCGTTCACGGACATCCCTGGGAGGGGAACATGCGCAAGACCTTCAAGACCCTGTTGCTGGCGCTGCCGCTGATGATGGCCGCGATGTCGGCCAGCGCCGCCGACGGCGCCGTCGGCCGCTGGAAGACCATCGACGACAAGACCGGCAAGGTGAAGTCGATCGTAGAGATCACCCAGGCCACCAACGGCACGCTGACCGGCAAGGTCGTGGACATCCTGCACTCGGACAAGGGCCCGAATCCGGTCTGCGACGGCTGCGAGGGCGCCAACAAGAACAAGCCGGTCAAGGGCATGACCATCCTGTGGAACCTCAAGGCCGACGGCACCAACGCCTGGTCCGGCGGCACCATCCTGGATCCGGGCAACGGCAAGACCTACAAGTCCAAGATGAAGCTGCAGACCGGCGGCGCCAAGCTCGACGTGTCCGGCTGCGTGGCCTTCATCTGCCGCGCCCAGACCTGGGTGCGCGAGTAAGCCCGGCGCTGCTTTTGACCCCCCGTAACCCGGCTTCGGCCGGGTTACTGCGTTTTGGCGTGCGATAATCCCCGGTTCCCCTGGCAACAGCGCTCATCATGACCCGCACCGCTCTCGTCACCACCGCCCTGCCCTACGCCAACGGCCCGCTGCACCTGGGCCACCTGGTCGGCTACATCCAGGCTGACATCTGGGTGCGCGCGCGTCGAATGAGCGGCGGCAAGACCTGGTTCGTCTGCGCCGATGACACCCATGGCACCCCGATCATGCTTGCGGCCGAGAAGGCCGGCGTGACCCCGGAGGCCTTCATCGCCAACATCCAGGCCAGCCACGAGCGTGATTTCGCCGCGTTCGGCGTGGCGTTCGATCATTACGACTCGACCAACTCGGCGGCCAACAAGGCGCTGACCGAAGCCTTCTACCTCAAGCTCGAGGCCGAAGGGCACATCGCGCGCCGCTCCGTGGCCCAGTTCTACGACCCGGCCAAGGGCATGTTCCTGCCGGACCGCTACATCAAGGGCATCTGCCCGAACTGTGGCACGCCGGATCAGTACGGTGACAACTGCGAGGTCTGCGGCGCCACCTACAGCCCGACCGACCTGAAGGATCCCAAATCGGTGATCTCCGGCGCCACGCCGGAAATCCGCGATTCGGAGCATTTCTTCTTCGAGGTCGGCCGCTTCGAAGGCTTCCTGCGCGAGTGGCTGGCCGGCGACGTCGCCCTGCCGGGCGTGAAGGCCAAGCTGGGTGAGTGGCTCAACGCCGAGGGTGGCCTGCGCGCGTGGGACATCTCGCGCGATGCGCCGTACTTCGGCTTCCAGATTCCGGGTCACCCGGGCAAGTACTTCTACGTGTGGCTGGATGCGCCGATCGGCTACCTCTCCAGCTTCCAGGCGCTGTGCGCGAAGACCGGCGAAGATTTCGACGCGCACCTGCGCGCCGGCACCAGCACCGAGCTGCACCACTTCATCGGCAAGGACATCGTGAACTTCCACGGCCTGTTCTGGCCGGCGGTGCTGCACGGCACCGGCCACCGCGCCCCGACCCGCCTGCACGTCAACGGCTACCTGACCGTGGATGGCGCCAAGATGTCCAAGTCGCGCGGCACCTTCGTGATGGCCCGCACCTTCCTGGATGCCGGGCTGGAACCGGAAGCGCTGCGCTATTACTTCGCGGCCAAGTCCTCCGGCGGCGTGGACGACCTCGACCTGAACCTGGGCGATTTCATCGCGCGCGTCAACGCGGATCTGGTCGGCAAGTTCGTCAACTTGGCCAGCCGCTGCGCCGGCTTCATCAGCAAGCGCTTCGAGGGCCGCCTGGCCGCCGAGCTGCCCGATGCCGCCCAGTACGACCGTTTCGTCGCCGCGCTGGCGCCGATCCGCGAGGCGTACGAGCGCAACGATCCGGCCAGTGCACTGCGCCAGACCATGGCGCTGGCCGACGAAGCCAACCGCTATATCGACGATGAAAAGCCGTGGGTGATCGCCAAGCAGGACGGCGCCGACGCGCAGCTGCAATCGGTCTGCACCCAGGGGCTGAACCTGTTCCGCGTGCTGGTCACCGCACTCAAGCCGGTGCTGCCGGCCACCGCCGCGCAGGCCGAGGCCTTCCTGGCCGCGCCCGTGCACGCCTGGACCGACATCGCCGCCCCGCTGACCGCGCACACCATCGCGGTGTACGCGCCCCTGTTCACCCGTATCGACCCGAAAAAAATCGACGCCATGACCGACGCATCCAAGGACACCCTGCAGGCCGCCACCCCGGCCCCCGCCGCCCCGGCCAAACCGGCCAAGCCCGCTGCCGCACCGGCGCCGGTCGCGGCGGCCGATGGCGAGGCCGCACCGGCCTACATCGGCATCGACGACTTCGCCAAGCTGGATCTGCGCATCGGCAAGGTGCTGGTCTGCGAATTCGTGGAAGGCTCGGACAAGCTGCTGCGCTTCGAACTCGACGCGGGTGACCTGGGCAAGCGCCAGATCTTCTCCGGCATCCGCGCCAGCTACGGCGAGCCGGCGCAGCTGGTCGGCCGCAGCGTGGTCTTCATCGCCAACCTGGCCCCGCGCAAGATGCGCTTCGGCCTGAGCGAAGGCATGATCCTGTCGGCCGGTTTCGACGGCGGCGCGCTGGCCCTGCTGGACGCCGACAGCGCCGCGTTGCCGGGCATGCCGGTCCGCTGATCGCTGCGGCAGGGCGGCCATCGGGTCGCCCTGCCACGCTCGTCTGCCTGGAGGTGTGGGTTGGAACTGGCGCTGTTCGATTTCGACCACACGGTCACCACCTGCGATACCTACGGGCGTTTCCTGCGCCGCGTGGCCACACCGGAGCAACTCGCGCAGGCGTGGTGGAAGGTCGGTCCGTGGCTGCTGGCCTATCGCCTCAAGCTGATCTCCGCGCAACGCATCCGCGCCCGCGTCACCCGCCTGACCTTCACCGACCGCCATCTGGAGGACATCACCGCGCAGGCCGCCGGCTACGCGCGCGATGTGCTGCCCGGGGTGATGCGGACGGAGATGCTCGAACAGATCCACTGGCATCTCAAACAACAGCACACCGTGGTGATCGTGTCCGGCTCGCTGGACCTGTACCTGCGCCCGTGGTGCGAGGCGATGGGGCTGGACCTGATCTGCAACCGGTTGGAGAGCCGCGACGGACGCCTCACCGGGCGCTACGCCGAGGGCGACTGCGCGCCGCACAAGGTGGAGCACATCCGCCGGCGTTACGACCTCGCGCGCTACCTGCGCATCCACGCCTACGGCGACAGCGGCGAAGACCGCCCGATGCTCGCGCTCGCCCACGAGCGCTGGTATCGCGGCAAGCCCATGACGCCGCGTCGGAATCCACCGGCGCCCCTCCCACCGGCCCGGAACAGCCGGGCCTGATGCCCCAACGCGCAGCCACCGCCACGCCATGAGCCTCCCCATCGATACCCTCACCGAACGCCTCGACCGCCTCCTGCCACAGACCCAATGTGGGCAGTGCGGCTACGACGGCTGCCGCCCGTATGCCGAGGCGATGGCACGCGGCGAGGCGGGCATCGATCACTGCCCGCCGGGCGGTGATGCCGGCGCGCGCGCCCTGGCCAACGTCCTGGGTGTGCCGGCGCTGCCATTCGACCGCACGCGCGGTGCACACAAGGCGCCGCAGGTTGCGGTGGTGATCGAAGCCGACTGCATCGGCTGCACCAAGTGCATCCAGGCCTGCCCGGTCGATGCGATCGTCGGCGGCGCCAAGTTCATGCACACCGTCATCGCCGATCTGTGCACGGGCTGCGAGCTGTGCATCCCGCCGTGCCCGGTGGACTGCATCGAGCTGGTCCGCGCGCCCTGACTCTCGCGCCGGGCGCCGGGCGCCGGGCGCCATGCGCCATGCGCCATGCGCCATGCGCCATGCGCCATGCGCCTCGCGGTAGCGGCAGGGTCTGGGCGCACGGCGATGCGTCGATCACCATGGCGCCCAGCGGTTCCGCGGTGCGCTTACGGCAATGCCGCCGTCACCACGATCTCCACTTTCCAGCTCGCATCCGCCAGCTTGGCTTCCACCGTGGCGCGGGCGGGGGTCATGCCGGCCACCACCCACTCATCCCACGCGGCATTCATGCCGGCGAAATCGTTGATGTCGGCGAGGAAGATTTCCGCGCGCAGGATGTGCTGCTTGTCACTGGCCACCAGCGCCAGCAGCTTGTCGATCTCTTCCAGCACCTGACGGGTCTGGCCGGTGATGTCCTGGCTGGTGTCTTCGGGGATCTGCCCGGACAGATAGGCGACCTTGTTGTGCACGGTCATTTCGGACATGCGCGGACCAACGTCGAAACGTTCCAACATGGCGATTACTCCTCTGGATGAAACCGCATTGTCACCGATGCGGCGTGCGCCTGCCCGGCCCGGTGCGCAAAGCAGCCACAGCACGCACAGCGCACCCGCTTGGCAAGCGCCGGCATCAGGCGCACGATTTGCCGGTCAGGCGGCCACGCCTGTGTTGACTCTTTCATCGCCCACCCCGGAGCACGCTGTACCGATGACCGACACCGCCCCTGCTCCCACGCCGGCCCGCGCCCCCTGGCGCCGCGCCGCAACCGTCGTCATCCCGCTGGTGATCCTGGCCTTGGCCCTGCGTGGCCTGGCCAACGAATTCGATGAGCATGGCTACCGCGCGATCCGCGAGGCGTTCCGGCATCTGGGCGCCGGCCAGATCGCGTTGACCGTGCTGCTTGGCCTGGCCAGTTATGCCTGCCTGATCGGCTTCGATGCGATCGGTCTGCGCCGCAGCGGCAAGCGCCTGCATCCGGCGCGGGTCGGCATCACCGCGTTCCTGGCGCATACGCTGGGGCAGACCCTGGGCTTTGCCGCCCTCACCGGCGGTGCCGTGCGCCTGCGTGGCTATGGCCGTGCCGGGCTGAGCCTGGGCGAGATCGGCCAGGTCGTGTTGATGAGCACACTGGGCTTCGTGTTCGGGGCGTGGCTGCTGCTGGCGTTGGCCTTCCTGCTTGAACCCGGCGCTGCCGCGCTGGCGCTGCCGATCCCGGTGCAGGCGGTGCGGGTCATCGGCGTTCTCGGCCTGCTGGCCTATGTCGGCACGGTGCTGCTGGTGGGGCGTGAAGGCCGCAGCTTCCAGATCCGCGGGCACGCCTTGTGGCTGCCCGACCGCCGCACCATGCTCGGTGTCACTGCGCTGAGCGTGGTCGAACTGGTGCTGGCCAGTGCGGCGTTCTATGTGCTGCTGCCGATGGATACGCCAACCGGCCTGCCCGGTTTCGTCGGGCTGTATCTGGTCGCGGTGCTGGCCGGCCTGATCTCCAGCGTGCCGGCCGGCCTGGGCGTGTTCGAGTGGAGCCTGCTCAAGCTGTTGCCGCAGGTCGCACCCGCTGCGGTGCTGGCGGCGGCGCTGATCTACCGCGTGACCTATTACGTGCTGCCGCTGCTGCTGGCGACGGTGCTGGCGGTCGCGCCGGCGCTGCGCCGCCCGCTGCGTGCCGGTGCCGGTGCCACCCGGGTCGGCTGGACCGCGCTGCGCCCGTGGCTGCCGCAGATCATCGCGCTGGCGGTGTTCAGCGTCGGCGCGGCACTGGTGATCGATGGCACCCTGCCGACGCCGCGCCGGCACCTGATCACCGCCTCGCTGCCGATCCTGGAAACCTCGCACCTGCTTGGCAGTCTGGCCGGTGTCGCGCTGCTGCTGATCGGCCAGGGCCTGCAGCGGCGCAGCCACGCCGCGTGGATGCTCGCGCTTGGAATCTGTGTGCTCTCGCCCTTGCCGATCTGGCTGCGCGGTGGGCAGGTGCTGATCGCGCTTTCAGCGCTGCTGGTGGCCGCCGCGCTGTGGGCCTCGCGCCGTGAGTTCTATCGCCAGGGCGCGTTGCTGGACGAGGCCTGGTCATGGCCGTGGATCCGCAACCTCGGGCTGGTGCTGGTCGCGGTGATCTGGCTGCTGTTCTTCGTCTACAGCCACGTGGAATACCAGAACGAGCTGTGGTGGCAGTTCGCGCTGCAGGGCAACGCGCCGCGTGCATTGCGTGCGTTGTTGCTGGTGGCGATCGCGCTGACCATCTTCGGCCTGGCGCGGTTGCTGCACAGCACGCGCAGCCCGTTGCCGGCCGCTGATGCGTCCACGCTGGACGCGCTCGCGCCGATCCTGGCAGCGGCCGAAGACACCCAGGCCTGCCTCGTGCTCACCGCGGACAAGGCGGTGCTGCGTGATGAGGCGCAACAAGGCTTCGTGATGATGCAGCGCTACGGCGGCTCGTTGATCGCGATGGGCGATCCGGTCGGCCCGCCCGACGTGGTACGTGCGCTGATCTGGCGCTTCCGTGAGGAAGCCGATCGGCTCGGCCTGCGCCCGGTGTTCTACCAGGTTGGTGAGGCGCACTGGCAGACCTATCTCGACCTGGGCCTGACCCTGGTCAAGCTTGGCGAAGAGGCGATGGTGCCGCTGCAGGCGTTCACGTTGGAGGGCCGCGATCGCGCGGACCTGCGCCAGGCCTGGAACCGCGGCAAGCGCGGTGGCTTGAGCTTCCGGGTTGCGCCGCCCGAGGAAGTCCCCGCGCTGCTGCCGGCACTATCGGTGGTCTCCCAGCAGTGGCTGGATGACAAGGCCGGCGATGAGAAGGGCTTTTCGCTGGGCAGTTTCGATCCGGCCTACCTGTCACGCTTTCCGGTCGCCCTGGTGGAAGCCGAAGGGCGCATCGTGGCCTTCGCCAATCTGTGGCAGGCGCCGGCGGGCAATGAGCTGTCGGTCGACCTGATGCGGCACGTCGATGATGCGCCCAAAGGCACGATGGATTTCCTGTTCATCGAGCTGTTCCTGTGGGGCCGCGAGCAGGGTTTCCACCGGTTCTCGCTGGGCATGGCACCGTTGTCCGGGCTGGCCCAACATCGCCTCGCCGGGCGCTGGAACCGCTTCGCCAACGTGGTCGCGCGGCATGGCGAACGCTTCTACGGCTTCAGCGGCCTGCGTCGTTTCAAGTCGAAGTTCGCCCCGGTCTGGCGCGCACGTTATCTGGCCGCGCCGGGCGGTGTGCACCTGCCCGCCGCCCTGCTCGATGCGACCCGGCTGATCTCACTGGACCCGCGCCGGCACGATTGAGCCTGTGCCGGCCGGGGCCGGCTACGCTCAGCGCGCCGGCAGATGCTGGACGATGGTGTCGGCGAGGCGGTCGTAATCGCCCTTGAAGTGATGGTCGCCGGGGAGCTTGATGACCTGCGCATTGCCGCCGACGGGAAGCGACGGGCACAGCGCGTCGCCATCGTCTTCGCCGTAGACGCACAACGTCTTGCCGGCGGGCAGCTTGGCCACCTCCGGCGCGATCGGCAGGCCATCGCCACCACCGCCGAGCCAGTTGCTGACATGGAACTCGTAGTCGGCGGTCTTGCCGACCGAGAGCAGCGCGATCATCGAGACCGATTCACGGGTAGCCGGTGACAGCTGGTTGATGGCCGCCGGCAGCACATCGGCGCCCTGCGAGAAACCGACCAGCACCACGTTGCGGCGCTGCCACTGGCGGCTGTAGTGCGTGGCGATGCGCTCCAGATCGCGGGCGAAGCCGTCGGGCGTGCGTGCGGTCCAGAAGTAGCGCAACGAATCCACCCCGACCACCGGCACCCCGGCCTCGCTCAGCGACGCGGCCACTTCCTTGTCCAACCCGGCCCAGCCGCCATCACCGGAGACGAAGATGGCGAAGGTGTCGCCCGGCTTGCTCGACGGCACATCGACCACCGGCAGGCCCTTGAGGTCATCCGGCGGCGGCGCCAGGCTGACGCCCTTCTGCGCGCCGATCACCTTGGCCGCGGCCAGCAGGCCGGGCAACGCGTCGCCCCGCGCGGTGCGCTCGAACTGGCGGCCCATGCCGACCTGGCGCACGAACGCAGCCGACTCGCCGGCCGGGCAATGCACATCGCCGGCGGCGTTCAACCAGGGGAAGTTCAGGTCGGCCGGCTGCAGGCGGCCGTGGCTGCTGCCGGCGCCGCAGACCTTGCGCTCGCGCACGCCCGACGGGCAGAAGCCGGTGGTGAGCAGCCCGGCGAACACCTGGGTATCGGCCTGGGCGGCCACCGCGTAGGCCAGCGCCGCGCCCTCGCCATCCCCGCCGATCAGCGGCAGGTGATAGCCCGGCACGTGCAGATAGGCCTGGAACCAGCGGGAGAAATTCTCCACATCGCCGGCACCGAAGGCGCAATCACCGCTCTTCTCGCGGGCCAGCACCTGGCGCAGGTGCGCGACATCGACCTGGGCGACCAGGGCGCCCTCCGCACGCAAGGCATCGATGCGCTGCTGGCTGTCGGCATGGCTGGCGCTACCGTCAAACCACACCACCACCCGTTGCGGGCGACCGTCGGGCAGGTACACCGGCACGTTCTCGAAACGCCCGTGACTGAGCTGCTGCGGCGGCGCGGCCAGCGCCTGTCCGGACATCCCCGCCAGCACCACCCCCAGCATCATCCCCCAACCGGCTCGCCGCATCGTCGCGCATCCCATGACTAGTGCGCCAACGATACGCCCCTGCCCTGCCAAGGGCATGTACACAGCGTGGCCGGACGCTCAGCGCGCGTCGCGACGCGCCTGCCGCCACAGCTGCCAGGCCACCGAGACCAGCCACACCAGCACCACGGCAATCACCAGCTTCTGCCCAGCGCCGCGCGGTGGGCCGCGCCACAGCACGTGCAGCCACAGCAGCATGAAGCACAGCCAGGCCCACCACCAGGCCGGCCCGGCCCACGTGCGCCAGCGCGGATCGGCGCGCAGGTACCAGCTCTGCAGCAGCATCGCCACGCTCACGCACAGGAACGCGGTATTGGCCGACAGCCCGTGCACCAGCGGTGCCAGCAGCGGCGCGCGCTCGGGCAGCCAACTGTCGCCGATCGCCACCCCCATCAATCCCAGCGCGGCCACCCAGAACAGCAGCGGCGCGGCCGCACTGCGCCGGGGTGATCGGCTGTTGGCATGCAGCGCGACGGCCAGCAGCATGATCGCCAGCGCCAGCACACAGTAAGCCGTGCGCAGCGCCAGCCCCCAGGGGCCATGCAGGTACAGGCTCAGCGTGGCCTGCACCCAGTCCAGGTCATCGCGGGCCCATTGCGTCCACAACGCGATGGCCACGAACAGCGCCAGCGCCACCAGCGTGAGCAGGGCAACGCGTGCGTGCTGCTGCGCGGGCCAGCGGAAAGGGCGTGGCAGGGAAAGCGACATCGCAGTTCCTGGGGTCAGTCGGCGGCCTCGGGGTGGCGCTGCTTCCACGCGGCCAAGGCGGCGCGGTAGCGCTGCAGCTCATCGCTGTACAGATCCAGCACGCACAGCGGGCAGCCGCTGCCGCAGCACTCGTTGGGGCCGGGTTCTTCCGGCGGCTGCGGACGCGGATCGGGATCTGGAACGGATACGGACATGGCGACACACGTAGGGAAAACAGCGCGCACAGTGTAGCGGGCGTGGTTCAGCGCTCAACCCGCCGGCGCAGGTTGTCGCGCGCGGCCGCATCCAGCCGCTGGTGGAAGAAGTCGCTCAGGAAGATCCGCGGTTGCCCCAGCACCTGCTTGAGGAAGCGCCGACGGTTGAGCCGGAACAGGAAGCCCGGCACGTGCCCGGCATACTCCTCGGCGATCCCGCGGTCGTACGCATCGAACACCGCCGCCGGCGCCCCCAGAATGGCCATGTCGCAATCCAGGAACAGCGCCGCTTCCGGATCGACATCGCCGGGCGCGAGTTTGCTGTGGCGCGCGGTCAGTTCGATCAGCTCGACCACCCGCGTCGCATCGATCCCGGCCTCCGGCAGCCAGCGTGCGATGGCCTGGCGTGCCATCTCGGCCGAGCGCGCTTCGTTGTCGCCGCGGCCCGCATCGTAGATGGCGTCGTGATAGAGCGCGGCCAACTGCACCTCACGCGGCCGGAGCCAGCCCGGGCCAGCCTCGGCGACCGTGCGGCAGTGCTGCAGGACGGCCTGCACGTGCGACCAGTTGTGATACGCCCGCGGCGGCACGGCGTAGGCGGTTTCCAGCTCGGCAAGCTGCCCGGCGGGCAGCGGAATCGGTTCGACGTGCATGCACGCATGATTGGCCGTCGCAGCGACGCTGGCAAGCCGGGCGGTGGTTTTTTGACCACCCTCACAGAACCGTTGCCGCGCAGTGGGTGCGCCCGGTTATCCACATGTTTGTCGACCGCTGATCCACATCCCCTGTGGATGGCGCTATCCGCCGATGAACGGCATGCCAGCGCCCGACGACCCGCCTAGACTGGACCGGACGGACCCCAACGCCTCGCGAGGTGACGGCGATGACCGCATGCAGACTTTTCCTGATCGCGTGGATGGCCGTGGCCGCCGCGCCGGCCTGGGCGGCCGACACGGCGCCGCCGGCCGCAGCTGCGCCAAGCGCCACCGCACTGCCCACGCCGGCGCAGATCCTGGAGGTGCCCGCCCCGCTGCTCGCCCTGCTGCACGAACGGGTCATCGACCCGGGCTACTCGCGCGAGCGCCGCCTGCAGCGGCTGGCCGAGATGATCTTCGACGAACACGGGCTGCACCTGGCCTACGACCCCGACGCGACCCACACCATCACGGAAACGTGGCAGACGCGGCGCGCCAACTGCCTGTCCTTCACCCTGCTGTTCGTCACGCTGGCCAACCTCGCCGGCATCGATGCGCATGTCCAGGAAGTGGCGCAGGTGGTGAGCTGGTACCAGGCCTCCGGGGTGATCTACAGCGTGGGCCACGTCAATGCGGGCATCGTGCTGGACGGGCGCAGCGGCACGGTCGATCTGGACCACAGCGTGCTGTACGACCCCCTCGGCCCGCAGCGCATCACCCGGCAACGCACGCTGGCGCACTTCTACAACAACCGCGGGGCCGACCACATGGCCACCGGCGATACCGGGGGCGCCCGCGCCTACTTCCGGGCCGCGCTGGGCATGGCGCCGGACTTCGTGGCCGCCTGGAACAACCTGGGCGTTCTGGACGCGCGCATCGGCGCGCTGGACCAGGCCCGCAGGGACTATGAAACCGCCCTGCGCCTGCAACCCCGGCATGGCGCCAGCCTGAGCAATGCCAGCGCGCTGTACCGGCGCATGGGCGACACCCACCAGGCCGGCCTGCTGGCCAGCCGGCTGGCGCGCGTACAGCGCAACGATCCCTTCGCCCAGTACATGTTCGGCGCGCAGGCCGAGCAGCGCCGGGACTACGCCGCGGCGGTGCGTTTCTACCGCCGGGCCGTGCGTCTCTACGAGACCGCCCATCCCTTCCACTTCGCGCTGGCCCGGAGCTACTTCCTGGCCGGCGATGCGCGCCGGGCCTCGATCGAAATGCAGCGCGCGCGGGATCTGGCCGGCGAAAACGGCGACGCCCTCAGATCCCGCTACCAGGCCAAGCTGGACAGCCTGCAGCGCTGGCGCCAGCGCGGCACCAACGCCAACTGAGCCGGCTCAGGCCTTCTTGAGGAAGCAGGTCTTCAGGACCAGGCCCTTGATCTTTTCCGAGTTGCCTTCGATGTGCTCGGCATCGTCCTCGACCAGGCGGATATTGCGGATCACGCTGCCCTGCTTGAGGGGAATCGAGGAGCCCTTCACTTTCAGGTCCTTGATCACCGTCACGGTGTCGCCGGCGGCCAGCACGTTGCCGTTGCTGTCGCGTACCACCAGGGCCTCGCCGCCACCGTCACCGGCCGCCCACTCGTGGCCGCAGTCCGCGCAGATGAACAGCGCGCCATCGGCATAGGTGTTTTCCAGGGTGCACTGCGGGCAGGCGGGAATGGCGGACATCGACAGCTCTTCGGTTACGAAACGGCCGCTAGTGTAACCGCCCGTTACCGGCTGCCCTTGCGTCGGCGGTCCCGTTGCCGCAAAGTGCGCGCCCCCTGACCACCGGCCCGGCCCCCCGCATGAAACTCGGCATCGACTTTGGCACCAGCAACTCCGCCGCCGCCGTGGTGATCGACGGCAAGGTCGTGCCGATCCAGTTCGGCCAGGCCGAACAGTTCCGCACCACGGTGTATTTCCCCGAGGTGATGCGCGACCCGAACGACTTCGAACTGACCCCGGCGCTGGAGCACGACCTGGCCCGGCTGGTCGACGCGGCCGCGCGCGATGCCCGCGCCGCCGGCCAGGAACGCACCCCCGATGCGCTGCGCCGCGAGGCCCTGCGCGTGGTGCGCCGGCAATGGATGGAAGAGCAGATGCGCGCCCCGCTCAGCTCCACCACCCTGCTGCAGAACGCGGTCTATGGCGATGACGCGCTGGAGGCCTACTTCGAAGAGAACGAAGGCAACCTGGTGCAGAGCCCCAAGTCGATGCTCGGCTACAACCTGCACCCGCGTGCGCGCCAGACGATTGCCGGCATCGCCACGCACATCCTCGAGCACATCCGCCTGACCGCCTCGCGCCAGCTGGACACGCCGATCCGCACCGCCACGCTGGGCCGCCCGGTCCAGTTCCGCAGCTCGATCGGCGAGGCCGGCAACGCGCAGGCGCTGGAGATCCTGCACGGCGCGGCGATCGCAGCCGGCTTCGACAGCATCGATTTCCTCGAAGAGCCGGCGGCCGCCGCGATGCATTACCACGCCGAGAGCCCGCAGGAGCACGACGCGGTGGTGGTGGATATCGGCGGTGGTACCACCGACGTTGCCCATGCGCGCGTAGGCGGCGGCCAGGCCCCGACCATCCACCGTGCCTGGGGTATCGCCCGGGGCGGTACCGATATCGATCTGGCCTTGAGCCTGGGCGGCTACATGCCGCTGTTCGGCCGCGGCATCACCCGCGTGCCGGCGCACCACTACGTGGAAGCGGCGATGGTGCAGGACATGACCCGCCAGCGTGATTTCCGCCAGCACACCTACCGCGATGTGGACGCGCCGTTCGGGCCGCGCCTGACCGCGCTGCAGGACACCGGCAATACCGCGCGCCTGTACCGTGAAGTCGAGCGCTGCAAGATCGCCCTGAGCAGCGTGGCCAGCCACGACAGCGCGCTGGACTTCATCGAACGCGGCCTGCAGATGCAGATCGATGCCTCGCGGCTGGAAACCGCCGCCGGCGGGTATCTGGGCGAGCTGACCGCCCTGCTGGAGCAGGTGCGCAGCGACATCGGCCACGACCCGGCAGCGGTGTTCCTGACCGGTGGCATGTCGCGCGCCGGCTACCTGCAGCAGGCCGTGGCCAACGCCTTCCCGGGCTCGACCCTGGTCCGCGGAAATCCGTCGTTCGGTGTGGTCCACGGGCTGGCACTGGCCGCCGCCAACTGATCCACCGGCAACGCCAGGCCTTGTCCCACAAGGCCTGAAGAGGTGTGAACGCCCTTATTAACAAAACGTTACGCCGAAAGCGCTATCATCTTTCGGCTTCAAAGCGCAATGCGCTTGACGCAACCAGCACGATCTTCCTGGCCTCCCAGGCCACCGTCCTCTTCGATGCTGCCACCGTCCGGACCTGTCCGCGGTGCCGGTATCGCTCATCGCTGTGATCCGGCTCGTTCACAGCCTGCTGCACCCCGAGCCGCCAAGAGACACTCAGATTGGGCGAACGCCTGGCTGCACTTCTTACATCGTCCGAGCCCGACCCCATCGATTGCCGTCGTTGCGACGCGGTGTGCTGTCGGCTCACCGTCACCGTCATGCCTGACGACAACGTGCCCGGCTACCTGCTGGATACCGATGCGCGTGGCGGCACGGTGATGGCACGCAACGAAGAAGGCTGGTGCGCTGCGATCGACCCGTATCACCTGCGCTGCACGATCTACTCGCAGCGACCCGCGATCTGCCGCCAGTTCGACATGGGCGGCGATGATTGCCGCCTCGTGCGGCAGGACTACCGTCGACAACAGCAGGATCTGTCGACGTTTTCTTCCACGCTTCATCCATAGCAGGAGCATCCATGGCTCGTACGCCAAAGACCTCCCCCAAGGCAAGCAACACCGTTCGCGTCGACCGCAAGCAAGGGTCCAACTCCGCCGTCAGCAGCCAGAGCATCGCTGCGGATCTGGCTGCTTTCCGTAAAGGTGGCGGCAAGATCGAAGTGCTGGGCAATACCCTGGCGCTGAAGAAAGCCGGCTGACGTTGCTGCCGACCGCACCGGCATTGGCCGGTGCGGTGGCCGCACTCAGCGGCCCAGGCTGACCCGCACGCTCCCGGAATGGGCGTTGATCGAAATATCCCCATCGCCCGACCCCAGACGCGCATCCAGGCTACGGCCCGGGCCGTAGCGCGGCTTCTCCACCTGCCCGGCGTCGGACTGGATCCCACCACTGAACGTCTTGACGTTCAACTGCGCCGAGACATTGGCCGGCAGCTTCAGCGCGACCGAACCGCTGACCGTCTGCATCGTCACCTTGCCGCCCGGCGCAATGCCGGTCGCGCTCACATCCAGGCTGCCCGAGACGGTTTCCACCGCCAGCCGCTGGATCCGCCCGGCATTGACGTTGACCCGGCCGGAGACCGATTCGGCCGCTACTTCCCCTGACGCTCCCCCGCCGGCCAGCAACTGGCCACTGACCGTGCGCGCATCCAGGCGTGCGGTCTGCAGCTGCGAGCGGATGCCACCACTGACCGTGTTCAACGTGGTCTCGCCACTGCGCCCGGCCGCGGTGATGCTGCCGCTGACACTGTTGGCCTGCAGGCGGCGCACGTCGATATCGGCCACGTCGATGTCGGCGCTGACGGTGCCCAGCTGCACTTCCACCGAACGCGGCACGCGCAGTTCCAGGGTCGCCCCGCCATTGCTGCGGCCGCGCGGGTACTCCACTTCCCAGCGCACACGGTTGCTGCTCTTGTCCTGCTTGAGGGTGAGCCCATCGGCCATCGAACCGGTCAATGCCACGTCGTTGCGGTCCCAGCCGCGCACGGTGACCTTGCCGGCGATGTTGCTGATTTCCACGCGGCCGCCGGCACCCAGTGGGTGGCGCTCATTGACGTTGGTGGCGGCCTGGGCGACAAGCGGCAGGCACAGGGCCAGGGCGGCGATCAGGGACAGAGGAATGCGCATGGGGTTCTCCTTCAAGTGGGCAGGCCGGCGGACAGCACCGCCTGCTGGGTGAGTTCCAGCCGCAGCGCATAGGTACGCTGCAGTTGCCCGAGCAGATAGCGCGAGCGGGGATTTTCAGCGATGGCCGCGCGGATGTTGTCCGCGCTGGCATCGAGTTCATGCAGGGCCGGGCGCCACGCATCGGTGACATCGGCACTGGGCAAGGCCGCAATCGCCTGCTGGTATTCGCCGGCCATCGCATCGGCCTGGCGCTGCAGCAGCGACGGTGCCGGCGTATGCGGAACCGGCGTGGGCACCACCATCAGCAGCGCCAGTGCGGCGGCCAGGCCGAGCCCGATGCGCAGCGGCCAGCGCTCCCGCCGGCGGCGTGTCGGCAGCGTTGCCACGGCAACCGCCGGGGCGTGGACCTGGGCCTGGGCCTGGGCCGGCAACTGTGCGGCGATGCCCTGCCAGACCCGTGCCGGCGGAACGCGCTCGGCAGGCAAGGCACGCAGGCGTGCAGTCAGTTCGTCGTGTTCGGAATCATGGGGGTTCATGCGGTTTCTCCTAAGCGTGCACGCAGCAGGCCGCGCGCTCGGTGCAGCTGTGCTTTGGAACTGCCAACGGCCATCTGCAGCTGGTCGGCGATTTCCTGGTGTTTCCACCCTTCGATGTCATGCAGGACCAGGACCGCGCGGGCCCGTGGCGGCAGTGTTTCCAGCGCGCGCTCCAGGTCCATCGAGGTGCCCGCGCAGCGGTCCTGGGCGGGCAGCATCGCCAGCGACTCCCAGCCTTCCTCACCGGCATCGCGTGCATCGCCGGTGGCGTTGGCGCGCAGTTCCATCAGCGCTGCATTCACGCCCAGGCGGTGCAGCCAGGTGCCCAGGCTGCTTTCGAAACGGAAGCCCGGCAGGGCGCGCCATGCCTGCAGGAAGGCCTCCTGCAGGGCATCCTCGGCGCGGGCCGCGTGGCCGCCGCACAGCCGCCACAGCACGGCGTACACACGCGGCGCATGCCGTCGGTAGATGCGTTCGTACGCGGTCACGTCACCGGCGGCTGCGGCACGCACCAGGGCGTGGTCGTCGGCGGCATCGGCCTGGTTCGTGGCGCTGGAGGCGGGCATGGTCGTGTCGAGCATATCCGTTGGATGCGGGGGGCATGGAAAAGGTTTAAGCCCGTTCTGACTTTCTTTTCAGGTGCCTCCGCTTGGGGCTGCCGCGAGCGTGAGGGCCCCGTAGCAACCGGCGGGCCCTCGGCAAATGTCCCCCGGCCGCCGCCTGAAGGCGACGACCTCCTCCTTGATTTTGCCCAGGGGCCTACCGGCCGCTACGGGACTCGCGTGTGGCACGCGTGCGCCAAGGCGGATTATTTCTGCGGTCTTTAAACCTTCCTGGCCGACGCGGCATCCAATCCTCTGTCACTACCGGCGCCCGCCAAGGAGTATCCCCATGTCATCCAGTTGCCTGGCCGTGCTGCTCTCACTGGCCACCGGCTGCACGCTGCCGTGGAGTCCGCTGCAGATCCGGCTCACGCTGGCGCCCGAAGCGCCGGATGTCTGCCTGCAGTACGCGCAGAACGCGCCGCTGTGCGCCTCGGCGATGATCGCTGCGTTCGATGTGTACGGCAGCCCGCGGCCGTAAGCGCACACCACGATGCGGCGAGGCGCATCGGCATTACCATGGCGGGATCGGCACTATCGCTGCAAAGGAATTCCGCCCCCATGAAAGACCATCTGCCCGCCTGGACCCACGAATGGCTGCACTACGGGGTCCCTGCCCTGCAGATTCTGGTGACCCTGCTGGTGGCCTGGCTGCTGCGGCTGGTTGCCCGGCGGCTGATCCGCCGCGTCGGTGAGCACTACACACTCCCGCCGGAAATGATCATGGGCGCACGTCGGGTGTTCACCTTCCTGGTGTATTTCACCGTGCTGCTGATCGTGCTCAACATCGTGGGCGTCTCGGCAACGGTGCTGTGGACCGCCTTCACCGGGTTCGCCGCGGTCGGCGCGGTGGCGTTCTTCGCCGCGTGGAGCGTGCTGTCCAACATCTTCTGCACGCTGCTGATCTTCACCACGCGGCCGTTCCGCCTGCACGATTACATCGAGCTGCTGGAAAACGGTGAGAAGCCTGGACTCAAGGGCCGCGTGATCGACATCAATCTGATCTACACCACGTTGCAGGAAACCGGCAGTGGGCATGAAGGCACGGTCCTGCAGATGCCCAACAACATGTTTTTCCAACGCACCGTGCGCCGTTGGCGCGATCCTTCGCAGGCGCCGGGCGGGATTCAAGGGGACGGCTGAGTCCCGCCGCCGTCGGCCAGGCAATGCCCGCTGCGGGATCGATACCTAGCGCAGCTGGCTGTCCTTGCTGCCGCGGCGGTTGTAGCCGCTGCCCTCCTGCTGGGCGGCGTCCTCTTCTTCCTGGCAGCGCACGCATAGTCGTACGCCGGGCACGGCCTTCCGCCGCGCCTCGGGAATGGGCGCGTCGCAGTGCTCGCAGTGGGTCAATCCGGGGCCGTCGCGCAACTGTGCGCGGGCCCGCTGGATGGCCTCATCGACGGTGGCGTCGATCTGATCCTGGACGGCGCCGTTGCTTGCCCAACCTGTCGCCATGATGTGTCTCCCATGCCGGTGTCAGGCCACCAGCATAGACCCGGCCCACGACGCCGAGCCGACGTGGGGCTGAACGCCCGCGGCGCCGGGTGAACGCTTCAGACGGGGCTTACCAGACCAGGTCGTCCGGCACCTGGAACTGGGCGTAGTACGCATCGTCCTCGGCGTTGCCGGTGCTGGGCTCGCTGCCGGGCTGGCTGTTGTCGAGCACGATCACGCTGGCATCGCGCTCGCGGACCTTCTCGGCCGCCGCCCGCGGCAGCAGTTCGAAGCCGTCGCCATGGCGCACGATCACCAGGCTGCCCGAGGCCAGCTGGCGGCGCAGCACGTTGTTGACCAGCAGGGTGCGGATCAGCGTGCCATCGTTGAAGCGGTACTCGCTCTCGCCTTCACGCTTGACCTTGTGTGCCTCGACGATCTGGCGGACCTGGGCCTGCAGTTCCTGGGCGTGGGCCTTGGCTTTGCGCTCGGCTTCCAGCGCGCGATCGCGCTCGGCCTTTTCCGCGCGCAGGCGCTCGGCCTCGCGCTGGCTTTCGCTGGGCGCGGCCGGGGCCTTGCCGTGACGGGCTTTCACCTGTTCACGGGCGGCCTGGGAGACCTGGGATTTCTTGACCAGCCCAGCCTTGAGCAGCTGCTCCTGCAGGGGATTTGCCTTCGCCATACGCCTAGCATCTGTTGTTGCGGGATTCCGGAGGCCATCATACTGGTCTGCCCGTCCCGCCCCAACCGCCCGATGACCGCCCTGAAGTACCTCGCCGGCTATCCCGACGCCCTGCAGCAGCAGGTGCGCGAGCTGATCGCGGGCGACCGGCTGGGGCCGTGGCTGGAGCAGCGCTATGCCGAACTGCATACGGTCCGCAACGACCGCCAGCTCTACGATTACACCCAGGGCCTGAAAGAGCGCTACCTGCGCCAGTCCGCGCCGCTGTCCAAGGTGATCTACGACAGCAGGCTGCAGGTGCTCAAGCACGCGCTGGGCACCCACACCACGGTCTCGCGGGTGCAGGGCAGCCGGCTCAAGGCCAGCCGCGAGATCCGCATCGCCACGGTGTTCCGCGAGGCACCGGCGCCGTTCCTGAAGATGATCGTGGTGCACGAGCTGGCCCATCTGAAGGAATCGGACCACAACAAGGCCTTCTACCAGCTGTGTACCCACATGGAAGCGGACTATCACCAGCTGGAGTTCGATCTGCGCCTGTACCTGACCCACCTGGAACGCACGCCGGCCTGAGCCGCAGCGGCCCTCATCGCGCAGCGCCGGGCCCCAGCCAGTACACTCCCCGCCCGTTTCCCGTTTTATGTTGCCTGCCCCATGACCGACCCGATCCGACTCGACAAACGCCTGACCAGCCTGATCGGCTGCTCCCGTGGCGACGCCCAGCGCTACATCGAGGGCGGCTGGGTGACCGTCAACGGCCAGGTGGTCGAACAGCCGCAGACGATGGTCACCGACGAGGACATCGTGCTGCGCGAGAACGCCGAGGCGACCCGCACCGAGACCGTGAGCATGCTGCTGCACAAGCCGGCCGGCATGCGCTCGGACGAACTGTGCGCCCTGGTGACCCCGGAAAGCCGCAGTGAACTCGACGCCACCGGGGTGACCCTGCTGCAGCGGCATTTCCACGCCCTGCAGCTGGTGATGCCGCTGTCCGACGACGAAAGCGGCCTGGTGGTGGTCAGCCAGGACGGGCGCGTGATCTCGCACCTGAAGGATCGCGGCGCAACGCTGGAGCAGGAATACCTGGTGGAAGTCAGTGGCGAGCTGGCGCCCTATGGCATGAAGCGCCTCGCGCACGGCCTGAGCTTCCGCAGCTGGCCGTTGCCACCGTGCAAGGTGAGCTGGCAGAACGAAACCCGCCTGCGCTTTGCGATCAAGCCGGTGCATCCGGGCCAGCTGCGCGACATGTGCGCCCAGGTCGGGCTGGAGGTCATCAGCATCCGCCGCCTGCGCATCGGCCGCGTGGCGATGGGCAAGCTGGTCCCGGGCCAGTGGCGTTACCTGGCGCCGGACGAGCGCTTCTAAACCGCGCCAGCACTCGCCCTGCACGCCCCGGCCGCTTACGATCGGGGCATGACCGAGAAAAAACCGTTCTGGCGCCGGCTGCTGCGCTGGCTGGGGATCGTTGTCGCCCTGCTGATCCTGCTGGTCCTCAGCGGCCTGCTGCTGGCCGACCACCTCACCCCGCAGGCCGTGGGCGAGCGTTCGACGGTGCTGCCCACCCAGGCCGACCAGACCCCGATCGATCGCGAGCTGGTCCGCCTGCAGGCCGAGCACCCCGGCCAGACCGGTGTGGCCTTCCTGTCCGACGGGCTGGACGCGTACGCCGCACGCGCGGTGATCACCCAGCACGCCGGGCGCAGCCTGGACCTGCAGTACTACATCTGGCACGACGACCTCATCGGCCATCTCATGGCCAACGAGCTGTACCGCGCGGCCGAGCGCGGCGTGCGGGTACGCATCCTGCTCGATGACATGAACGCGCAGGACAAGGACGCGCTGATGATGGCGCTCGATGCGCACCCCAACATCGAGATCCGCCTGTACAACCCGTTCCGCAACCGCAACGGGCTCTGGCGGCTGGTCGAGATGGTGCAGCGCGTTTTCAGCGTCAACCACCGGATGCACAACAAGTCATGGATCGCCGACGGGCGCGTGGCGATCGTCGGTGGCCGCAACATCGGCGAGGAGTATTTCAGCGCGCGCCCGGATGTGAACTTCCGCGACCTGGACCTGCTGGTCGCCGGCGAAGCGGTGCAGCAGGCCAACACGATCTTCGACGATTACTGGAACAGCGATACCGCCGTGCCGATCCGTGCGCTGGCGTTCTACACCGAACCGCAGCTGCGCCTGCTGATCCGCGAAAGCGAGCACGAAGCGCGCCTGGACAGTGCCAAGCCCTATCTCGAACGCGTGGCGCGCTCGCAGGCGGCGAAATCGTATTACCGCGATGCGCTGGATCTGCACTGGTCACACCACGTGGAGATCGCCTCGGACCCGCCGATGAAGCACCGCCGCGACGATCAGGCCGACTGGCTGGTGACGCGCCTGGTGCAGGAGCTGGAGAGCGCACAGCACAAAGCCTTGCTGATCTCGCCCTACTTCGTTCCTGGCGAGGACGGCACCGAGGGCTTGGGCGCGATGGTCGCGCGCGGGGCCCAGGTCGCGGTCATCACCAACTCCCTGGCTGCCAATGATGTGGCCGCCGTGCACAGCGGTTACATGCACTACCGGGCACCGTTGCTGCGCAGTGGCGTGCAGCTGTACGAGCTCAAATCGCGCGGCAACGTCGATGGCGGCGGTCTGTTCGGCAGCAGTGGCGCCAGCCTGCACACCAAGGCGTTCATGATCGACGACCAGCGCGGCTTCGTCGGCTCATTCAATCTGGACCCGCGCTCGGCGTATCTGAACACCGAGATGGGCGTGCTGTTCAACGATCCGGTGCTCGCCGCGCAGCTGCGCGAGGAGTACCTGCGCCTGGCCAGCCCACGCCAGAGCTACTGGGTGGCCCTGGGACCGGACGGCGACGTGCGGTGGCTGGAGCGCGATGCGCAGCCGCCGCACTGGCTGTATACCGAACCGGACACCGGGTTCTGGCTGCGGGCCAGCGCACGCGCGATCAGCTGGCTGCCGCTGGAGTCGCAGCTCTAGCTCAGCCGGCCTGGGCCACGTCGCGCTCGGCCTCGTCGCCCTCCAGCGTTTCCACGGCGCGCCCGTGCACGCGCCGCCAGATCCACTGCAGTGCGTGCGGCGGTGTGTCGTCCAGTTGCTCCAGCAACGCCAGGGCCTGGACCTGACCGATCTGGCCATGGCGGCACAGCAGGCTGGCCGCCGCCGCCGCACGGGCAAAGCGCAGGCTGGCCGCCAGCCCACTGCCACTCTGGCGGATCAAGGCATCGTGCACGGCCTTGGGCAGCTCCCATGCCGCGGCGATGCGGCTGGCCACCGGCAGGGTCCAACTGTCGAGAAGATCCGCCGCCAGCGTGCGCGGCGGGGCGGCGAGCGCCTGTTGCGCGCAGGCATCGAGCAGATGGCGCATCACCAGCGCCGCGCCCAGGCCCTGGGTCAGGCCCAGCCACTGCGCGGCGAAGCCATCTTCATGGGTCACCGTGCGTGCGTGGTCGGCGGCAGCACGCGAGGCCAGCAGCGCATGCTCCCAGATCACCGCACTGAACTGGGGAAAGGCATCGCACTGCAGCTGCATCACCGGCTGCACCAGCACCGCGCTGATGATCTGGCGGATGCCATCGGTACCAACCAGGGTGACCGCACGCTGCAGGGTCTCCACCGGGCGCGCCTGCACCCGGTAGACCGGGCTGTTGGCGATGCGCAGCAGATTGCCGGTCAACACCGGGTCCTGGCCGATGATCCCGGCCATGGCGCGCGCCGAGGCGTCGCTGTCGTTGACGGTCTGGATCAGCTGCGGCAGCAGCTGCGGGCGGCGGGGCAGGTGTTTGGCCGACCAGTCCCGCGCCAGCAGCGAGGCGGTGACGGCATCACGCAGTTCAACGGTGCGCGGGGCCGCGGCGTCGGCGGCATCGCCACTGCGCGGCACCAGTGCCAGCGTATGCAGCCCGGCCTGCAGCACCCCCACCGGATCGGTACCCGGCGCTACCGGGGCAACCGGCAACGCCGCGGCTCGCCCGTGCGTGGCAGTGCCACGGGCCATCGACGGCGCCACCACGGCACGCCGGTGACGGAGCACAGCGGCCATGCCAAGCAGCGCCAGCACGGCGGCGCCGACAACCACAGCGCCGATCATGCCCATGGCCCTGGACGCGCCGGGTCCCGCACTTGCCTTGTTGCGACTGCGCCCACGTGATCCTTCCTGCGATGACCGGCCATCCACACCGTTGCCACGGCATCGGCCTGCGCTTCAGCAACTTTAATGGCCGTGGGGCGCAAGACCCCTGACAACACCGTCCGTCGGAATGCACTAGAATGGCGCCGCGCGACCCGTCCGAGACCCGACGACGTCGCTTTTTTTGTTTTACAACCCACCTTTTGCTGGCGCGTTCGCCGCTGTTCGCCACCGTTCGCACCATCGGAGCCACCATGTTATTTGAAACCCTCGAAACCACCGGTCACGAACAAGTGGTGTTCTGCCACAGCCGCGACGCCGGTCTGAGGGCGATCATCGCCATCCACAACACCACCCTCGGCCCGGCCTTGGGCGGTGTGCGCATGCGTCCCTACGCCAGTACCGACGAGGCCCTGGCCGATGCGCTGCGCCTGAGCCGCACCATGACCTACAAGAACGCCTTGGCCGGCCTCAACGTGGGTGGCGGCAAGGCGGTGATCATCGGCGACCCGAAGCGCGACAAGACCGAAGTGCTGTTCCGCGCCTTCGGCCGCTATGTCGATTCGCTGGGTGGCCGCTACATCACCGCCGAGGACGTCGGCACCGATGTCAACGATATGGAGAACATCTACCTGGAGAGCGAGTACGTCACCGGCGTCCACCAGGTGCATGGCGGCTCCGGTGACCCGGCACCGTTCACCGCATACGGCGCGCTGCAGGCGCTGATGGCGTCGATGCAGCACAAGCTGGGCCATGAGGAAGTGGGCAAGGCCAGCATCGCGGTGCAGGGCCTGGGCCATATCGGCATGGAGCTGGTGAAGCTGCTGCGCGATCGTGGCGCCAAGCTGTACGTCAGCGACCTGGACAGCACGCGCGTGGATCGCGCTGTCACCGAATACGGTGCAGAGGCGGTCAAGCCGGAAGACATCTACGACGTCAACGCCGACATCTTCGCGCCCTGCGCGCTGGAAGGCGCGATCAATCCAGACACGCTGCCGCGCCTGAAGTGCAAGATCGTCTGTGGTACCGCCAACAACCAGCTCTCCAGCCTGGAGGTCGGCGATGAACTGCACGCGCGCGGCATCCTCTACGCACCGGATTACGCGGTCAACGCCGGTGGCGTCATGAACGTCTCGCTGGAGATCGACGGCTACAACCGTGAGCGCGCGATGCGCCTGATCCGCAGCATCTACCACAACCTCGGCCGCATCTTCGCGCTGTCGCAGAGCGAGGGCATCGCCCCGCAGCGCGCCGCCGACCAGATCGCCGAATCGCGCATCCTGTCGATCGGCAAACTGAAGATGCCGCTGGGCCGCAGCACGCCGCGCCGGGGCAGCCTGCGCGGCAACTGAGCCGCTGCGCTGACAAACGAAGAGGGCGCGATCATCGATCGCGCCCTCTTTTTTCGTGCGTCGCGGCCAGGCCCGCGTCTAGAACCCAGCCGAATACCGCAGCTGCGCCTGACGCAGATCGCCGCGTGGCCCAAAGCGCTGGTCGTACCCGAATGCCAGGCGGCTGTTGCGGCTCAACCATGACTCCAGCGAAAGCCCGAACAACCCGCCCGAGCGGGCCGGCTGCACCCCGGCCACCGGCGCCCAGGCCTCGACACCGACGAAGCTGGCATCCAGCGAAAGGCCGTCGCTGGACAGATGCTGCTGCCATTCGACATAGCCGCGCAGCGACCAGCCGCCCCAGCGCCGCTCGGCGCGCAGGCCGGCCAACGCCTGGCTGCGCGTACTCACGGCATCGCGCGCGCGCAGACCGAAACCCATGCCGCCTGTTTCACTGAAACCATCGCTGTCCACCCGGGCGTACTCGGCGCCCAGGTAAGGCGTCAGCGAGGCGGTGGCACTGCCGAAACGGTAGCCCGACTCCACGCTGGCCGCACTGAAGCTGCCGCCATAGCGCGCATTGACGCCGTACTGCCCCGCACCGAGCAGCAACTGGCGATCGATCTCACGGGTGAACTGGCCCGCGCCGACCTGGCCCATCGCATAGGCGCGGCCGGTGCCCCAGCCGGCATACACCTGCGCCTGCGACTGACGGTCGCGGCCGCGGTCACTGCCCCACTCGCGGCTGCCGTAGCTGCGCGTTTCACCGAACGCGACACCGAGCATGCCGTGGCTGCCCAACGCCATGTCCTGGCCCATCATCCAGCCGCGGGTCGCCACGCCGTTGCCGGCGAAACTGCCTTGGCCCGCCTCGCCCAGCGTGCTCTGCCAGGCACCGCGCAGGCGTGGCACGGCCTGCACCTCACCGAGCCGTGCCGACAGCGCACGACGGTTCATGTCGATGCTGTCGAAGGTCGCTGCCGTGGCCAGGGCATGCGCCTTGCCGGAGAGGCTGTCCAGGCTGGCCTGCAAGGCGCTGGCGCCATCCACCTGCTGCAGCTTCCCGGCCCCGTCGGCAAACCCGTCCAGTGCCGCACCGTTGCGATCCAGCACTTCAAACGCGGATTCGACCCGCGCTGCCGAGGCCAGCGCCGTGCCGCCCAGGCCGGCCTGGAGGCTGGCGCTGGTGACGCTGATGCGATCGATGACCATGGTGACGTCGTTGTTGGCGTGCAGCAGGCTGGCCTGGAGCAGGCTGCCGGGTGCCAGTCCGTTGGTGACGCTGGCGAACGTGCCGGCCACCCCACCATCGGCGTGCAGCAGTGGCTGCGTGCGTCCGTCACGGGGCACGTAACCGGCGATGATGCTGTCCACACGGACCGTGCCGGCCAGCGTGGCGGTGCCGTTCACCATGAGCGGGTTGGCCCCCAGTGCCACGACCAGTTGCGCGCCGGCACGCTGGATGTAGTTGCCTTCGATGACCGCATCGATGTTGTCGCTGCGCAGCATCACGCTGGCGCCGTTGTCCACGTTGCCACTCACCCGCGTGGTGCCGTTCATGAACTGCAGCGCCGCGCCGTTGGGGTCACCGGCCTGCGGCACGATGAGCACGTTGGAACGCAGCGACGCACCGCCGCGCAGCGCGAGGGTGCCGCGCTCGATGAACGTGTCACCGGTGTAGGTATTGGCGCCGGCCAGGGTCAACGCACCCGTACCCTGCTTGGTCAGTCCGCCGCTGCCGCTGATGTCGTTGCTCCATACCGAATTCAGCCCCGGCGTGCTGACATTGACCGTCGTATCGCCCCAGTCCAGCCTGGCCGGACCGTTGATCGCCTTGGCGATGTTGAGCAGGCCATAGCCGAACGTTCTGTCCACGCCGGCCGCACCGAGATCGGTGGCCGTGCCGAGCAGCGTCTGGCGCACCAGATCATTGGTGAAATACGGGTACTTCTGCCACACCAGGGCGGCCGCGCCGGAGACCAGCGGCGCCGCGTAGGACGTGCCCGAACCGTAAAAGTAGGTTGGCGTGCCCCCTTTGCTGGCGGGATCGACGTAGGCCACCATGCCCGGGGCGGCCAGGCAATAGCGTGCCGCCACGCCACAGGCGTTGGCATACGAAGCCAGCTTGCTCGGGTCGGCGGTGTCCACTGCGGTCACGCTCAGCCAGCCGCGTTCCAGATCCGCAGCGGGCAGGCTGCCGCCCGGGCCGACCTGGCTGGGCAGCGCCGCCATGCTGGACGGATTGGGCTTGCTCTCGTTGCCGGTGGCGAACACCACCAGGCCGCCATTGCTGAGGATGAAGGGGCGGTATTCCTGGGCGATCGGCGCGGTGGCGGAGGGGTTGGTCCAGTACAGGCCGCCCCACGAGTTGTTCATGATCTTGACGCCGGCGGCGATCAGATCCTGATGCACACCGTCCAGACCGACCGCACCGGTGATCTCGTTGCCACTGCCCGAACCGTCATCGACGGGGCGCTTGTCAGCAATGATGCGCGCCGAGACGATCTGCGCTTCGCTGGCCACACCACCCGGCCAGCTGCCGACCCTGGCGCCGGCCGCCAGCTGGGCCACCACGGTGCCGTGACCGACCACGTCATCCACATTGACATTGTTCACGCGGGGATCGACATAGGTGTAATTGGCCAGCACCCGCCCGTTCAGTGCCGGGTGCTCGCGGTTCACGCCCGAATCGACCACGCCGATGCGCACGCCGGACCCGGTCCAGCCGGCAGACTGCGCCGGGCCCGCCTGGACGATGCTCAGGTGCGCATCGATGGACGGCTGCGGCGGCGGGGCCGTGGTCGGCGGCGGAGAAGGCGGTGTGGTGGGCGGCGGCGACGGGGGCGTGGTTGGGGGAGGCGACGGCTCCAGGTCCCCTCGGACATTGCTGCCCCCGCCTCCGCACGCACTCAGTGCCAGCGCCAATGCCGCGGCCAAGGCCGACCTGCCGATCACAACCTGCTTCATCCCTGCTCCCCTTGTGAATGGACCTTCCCCACCTGCCTGCCCCCGGGCAGACACCGGCAGTCAATGCCGACCCTCTATACTGGACCGACCCCCACGCAGTCTGCCGGGAAATGCGTCGGCTTCCAACGCCCGCGTTCCCATTCCGCTCTTCGCTCACGCACCAAAGAGATTGCACATGTCCAACATCGTCATCGCCGCCGCCAAGCGCACCGCCATCGGCTCCTTCCTGGGCCAGTTCAACGGCGTGCCGTCCCCGACCCTGGGGTCCACCGTGATCGCCGCGGCCCTGGAGCAGTCCGGAGTACCGGCTGCGGACGTTTCCGAAGTGATCATGGGCTGCGTGCTGCCGGCCAACCTCGGTCAGGCGCCGGCCCGCCAGGCCGCGATCGCCGCCGGGATTCCGGTCTCCACCGGCGCCACCACCCTCAACAAGGTGTGCGGCTCGGGCATGAAGGCCATCATGCTGGGGCATGACCTGATCAAGGCCGGCTCGGCCAGCATCGTGGTCGCCGGCGGCATGGAGTCGATGTCCAACGCCCCGCACATGATCCCCAACTCGCGCACCGGCAACCGCTTCGGCAACTTCCAGGTGATCGACCACATGGCCCACGACGGTCTGGTCAATGCGTATGACGGCAAAGCCATGGGCGAGTTCGCCGAGTGCACCGTGGAGAAGTACCAGGTCAGCCGCGAGGACCAGGATGCCTTCGCCATCGAATCGGTGCGCCGTGCGCAGGCCGCCCAGGCCAATGGCGCTTTCGATGGTGAAATCGTTCCGGTGAAGGTCAGCACGCGCAAGGGTGAGGTCGAATACGCACAGGACGAGCAGCCGAGCCGCTCGGACATCGCCAAGATCCCGACCCTGCGCCCGGCGTTCAAGAAGGACGGCACGGTCACCGCCGCCAGCTCGTCGAGCATCTCCGACGGCGCTGCCGCCGTGGTGCTGCTGGCCGAAGAAGATGCCGCCGCCCGCGGGCTGCAGCCGCTGGCCCGCATCGTCGGCCATGCGACGCACTCGCAGGCGCCGGAATGGTTCACCACCGCCCCCATCGGTGCGATCCAGAAGCTGCTGGAGAAGACCGGCTGGACGCTGGACCAGGTGGATCTGTTCGAGATCAACGAAGCCTTCGCCGTGGTCGCGATGGCGCCGATCCGCGAGCTGGGCATTCCGCACGACAAGGTCAATGTCAATGGCGGCGCCTGCGCATTGGGCCATCCCATCGGTGCCTCCGGTGCACGGCTGGTGGTCACGCTGGTGAACGCATTGCGCAAGCGTGACGCCAAGCGCGGAATTGCTACCCTGTGCATCGGCGGCGGCGAAGCAACCGCCATCGCTATCGAATTGATTTGATTTGGTTTAACGCGCATTTCTCAAAACTGAATGCGCGATCGCTTGACAGCCAATCGTGGCTTGTCATCATGTTGCCGGGCGCGCAATAGCGCGTTGCCTAATCTAACGACGAGGATTCACAACAATGAGCATCAACAAGCTGCTGATCGCAATGGCCCTGGGCCTGGCTCTGACCGCCTGCTCGAAGCAGGAGCAGGCTGCTGACGCCGCCGCTTCGGCCAACGAAGCTGCCGCTGACGCCCAGGCCGCTGCTGACCAGGCCGCTGCTGCTGGCGCCCCGGCTGCTGACGCTGCCCAGGCTGCTGCCGACACCGCCACCACCGCTGCTGACGCTTCGGCCGATGCCGCTGCCCAGGCTGCTGGCGCTGCCACCGACGCTGCTGCCGACCAGGCTGCTGACGCTGCCAAGGCTGCCGAAGGCACCGCCGAGAAGGCCAAGGACGCTGCTGAAGAAGCCAAGAAGTAATAACTTCTTTCTTCAAGCAAGTCTGAAGAAGCCGCTGGTTCGCCAGCGGCTTTTTCTTTGGGCGCGTGTTGTGCATGTCCTGTCGCGCACCGGTTCTTCACAGGCGCATGAATAGGCTGGCCTCCCATCCATCGCCGTTCTGGAGCGCCACATGAAGATCCGTCCGCTGACCACCTCCCTGCTGGCTGCTTCCCTGCTGCTCGGCCTGGCCGCGTGCAAGGGCCCGGAGGCCGAACAGGCCCGCCGTGATGCCGCCCAGGCCGCCGACAGCACCAATGCCGCCGCGCGCGAAGCGGTCGACAAGGCCGCGGCCGCCACCCGCACTGCCGCCGACGATGCCGCTGCCGCCTCCGAGCGCGCCGCCGCCGACACCCAGCAGGCGCTCGACCGCGCTGCCGCAGCGACCTCCGAGGCCGCTGGCGAGGCCAAGGTCGCCGCCAAGGATGCGGCTGCCCATGCCAGCGATTCCACTGCCGATGCCGCGCAGAAGGTTGCCGACAAGGCGCGCGACGTTGCCGACGATGCCAAGAAGAACGCCAACGAAGCCAAGCGCTGAGTCCGGCGTCCCTCACGCCGCCTTCGGGTGTGACCAACGCCCCCTCTCCTGAGGGGGCGTTTTCATTGGGGCGCGTTCACGGCAGCGCGCGGCTCAGCACGGCCGCGAAGTCCACGTCGGCCGGCAACGTCCCGAACGCCATCCCATGCTCGGCACCCAGCCGCGAGCGGATGAAGGCCGATGCGTTCGGGCTCTGCGCGCGCAGCAGTACCGCGGCCTGCAACACCAGCGCCAGGCGTTCGGTGATACGGCGGGCCTGTGCTTGTTCCGGCGTTGCCGCGAGCTGCATGCGCAACGCCCGCAGGGCGGCGTCATAGATCGCATCCACACCGGCCACCGCATCCAGCTCGGCGTCCAGCGCCTGCAGCACCTGTGGTTCGCGCGACAGCGCACGCAGCACATCCAGGCACTGGATGTTGCCGCTGCCTTCCCAGATGGAATTCAACGGCGCTTGACGATACAGCCGTGGCAGCATCGACTCTTCCACATAGCCGGCACCGCCGAGGCACTCCTGCGCTTCATTGACGAACACGGCCGCGCGCTTGCACACCCAGTACTTGCCCACTGCCGTCGTGATGCGCGCGAATGCCGCCTGCTGCGGATCCGTCCCGGCCTGATCCACCGCCCGTGCCACGCGCATGGCGAACACCGTGGCCGCTTCGGATTCGATCGCCAGGTCCGCCAGTACGTTGGCCATCAGCGGATGCTCGCTCAGCCGCGTGCCGAAACTGCTGCGATGCCGGGTGTGATGCAGCGCCTGCGCCAGCGCCATGCGCATCTCGGCGGCGGCACCGAGCATGCAATCCAGCCGCGTCATCATGACCATGCCGATGATGGTCGCCACCCCGCGCCCCTCCTCGCCCACCCGCTGCGCCCAGGCCCCGCACAACTCCACCTCGCTGGAAGCGTTGGACCAGTCGCCAAGCTTGTCTTTCAAGCGCATCAGACGGAACGCGTTGCGGTGGCCATCGGCCAGGCGCCGCGGCATGAGGAAACAGCTCAGGCCGCCCGGCGCCTGCGCCAGCACCAGGAAGCCATCGGACATCGGCGCGGAGAAGAACCACTTATGGCCCACCAACGCATAGCTGCCATCGGCCTGGGGCGCGGCCCGCGTGGTGTTGCTGCGTACGTCCGAACCGCCCTGCTTCTCGGTCATGCCCATGCCCAGGGTGATCCCGGCCTTGTCGGCAATCGGTACGTCACGCGGGTCGTAGTGAGGCGCTGCCGCCTTGTCCGCCCAGGCGGCGAGCGACGGATCCTGGCGCAACACGGCGACCGCAGCGTGGGTCATCGTCAACGGGCAACTGGTGCCCGCCTCGGCCTGGTGATGCAGGTAGCTCAACGCCGCACGTGCCACGTGCGCGCCGGGGCGACCATCGTGCCAGGACAGCCCGGCCACGCCATGCGTTTTCGCCGCCGTCATCAGCTGGTGGTATGCCGGATGGAACTCGACGGTATCGATGCGATGGCCCTGTGCATCGTGGGTGCGCAGACGCGGGCGATCGCGATTGGCATCGAAGCCGATCCGATAGAGCTCATCGCCGGCGAGACCGCCATAGCGCGCCAACTGGCCCGCGAACGCGGCGCCGCCTTCGCGCTGTACTGCCTCGGCCAGCGCGACGTCGTCGGCCCACAGATTGCGCCCCCCGAAAGGTGGCGGCTGGTTGCTCACCTGGTGCGTTTCGAACGCGGGCAATGCAGACGTCATCACGGCGACCTCCTTGCAGACAGATGCTCCGATTCTGCCGCATCCCCCTGCAGGCCGCCGTTCATGCGGATTCTCACCTCCTGCACGAGCGCGGCGGCACAGTGCAGGCATGAACACCGATGCCGACAACGACGATCTGGTGGTGCTCCGGCCCGAGGGGCTGTACTGCCCGGCCGGTGATTTCCACATCGACCCGTGGCGGCCGGTGCCGCGTGCGGTGATCACACACGGCCATGGCGATCACGCGCGCAACGGCATGGGCCATTACCACTGCACCACGCAGACCCTGCCGATCCTGCGCTGGCGCCTGGGCGATGTGGACTGCACCGCGCACGCGTACGGCGAGCGCTTCGCCCTGGGCGACACCGAGGTCTCGCTGCATTCGGCCGGGCATGTGCTCGGCTCGGCCCAGGTGCGTATCGCCCATGCAGGCCGGGTATGGGTGGCCTCGGGCGACTACAAGCGCCAGCCCGATCCGAGCTGCGACCCGTTCGAGGTGGTGCCCTGCGACACCTTCATCACCGAAGCGACCTTCGGCCTGCCGGTCTACCGCTGGCCGGACACCTCGCAGGTCGCCGCCGACATCGTGGCCTGGCGGCGCGAGTGCGAAGCCCGCGGCGAGGCGGCCGTGCTGCTGTGCTACGCGCTCGGCAAGGCGCAGCGGATCCTCGCCGAGCTGCTGCCACTGGATGACCAGCCTGCGCTGCTGCATGGCGCCATCGCCACCGGCGTGGCGGTGTACCGCGAAGCCGGGATTCCGATGCTGGCGACCGAGCCGGTCAGCGAACAGGCGCGCGGTGCCGAGTTCGCCGGCAAGTTGATTCTTGCCCCGCCCTCGGCCGCGGGCAGCGCGTGGATGCGCCGCTTCAAGCGTGCGCAGCTGGGCTTTGCCTCCGGCTGGATGCGGGTGCGCGGCAACCGCCGCCGCCGTAACTACGACCGTGGCTTCGTCGTCTCCGATCATGCTGACTGGCCCGACCTGCTGCGCACCATCGCCGAGACCGGTGCCCGCCGCGTCATCGCCACCCACGGCAATACCGATGCGCTGATCCGGTTCCTGCGCGAGCGCGGTGTCGCCGCCGAGGCGTTCGCCACCGGCTACGGGGACGAAGAATGAAACGCTTCGCCGCGCTCTACAGCGAACTCGACCGCAGCACCGCTACCGGCGACAAGCGCGCTGCGCTGGTGCGCTACTTCCAGCAGGCGCCACCGCACGACGCGGCATGGGCACTGTTCCTGCTGGCCGGCGGCAAGGTCACCAGTGCGCGGCAGAAGATCGCCGGCAACGCCGAACTGCGCACGTGGGTGGCCGAGATGTCCGACACACCGGCGTGGCTGGTGGACGACAGCTATGACCAGGTCGGCGATCTGGCCGAGACCCTCACCCTGCTGATGGACGACCCGGTGCAGGCCGGGGCGGATATCGCGCTCGCCGACTGGATCGAGCAGAAGCTGCTGCCGGTCGCCAATCAACCCGAACCGGTGCGCCACGCCGCGATCACGCAGGCGTGGCAACAGCTTGCCTTCGACGAGCGGCTGGTGTTCAACAAGCTGCTGACCGGCGCGCTGCGCGTGGGCGTATCGCAGCGGCTGGTGCAACAGGCACTGGCCGAATGGTCGGGCCTGGATATCGCGCGCATCGCCCAGCGCATGCTCGGCAGCTGGGTACCCACGCCCGGGCTGCTGGCGGCGTTGCTGTCCCCGGAAGAGCGGCCGGAAGATCGCCAGCAGCCCTATCCGTTCTTCCTGGCCTCACCACTGGAGGCGGAGGTCGACACGCTCGGGCCGATCGACGACTGGCTGCTGGAATGGAAATGGGATGGCATCCGCCTGCAGGTACTGCGCCGCCAGGGCGAGGTCGCGCTGTGGTCGCGCGGCGAAGAACGGCTGGATGGGCGCTTCCCGGAGATCGAAGCGGCGGCGATGGCGCTGCCCGATGGCTGCGTGATCGATGGCGAACTGCTGGCCTGGGCCGACGGCGATGATCTGCCGCTGCCCTTCACCGCGCTGCAGACGCGCATCCAGCGCCTCAAGCCTGGCCCCAAGACGCTGCGCGATACGCCGGTGCGCGTGCTCGCCTACGATCTGCTCGAACTGGACGGTGACGACCTGCGCGCCTTGCCGCTGTCGCAACGGCGTGCGCGCCTGGCCGAGGTGCTCGCCACGCTGGCCGACCCGCGCCTGATGCTGTCGCCGGCCGTCCGCGTGGCCGATTGGAGCGCGGCGGCCGCGCAGCGCGATCTGGCCCGCGAGCGTGGTGTGGAAGGGCTGATGCTCAAACGCGGCGACTCCGTCTACCAGGCCGGGCGCCGACGCGGCGACTGGTGGAAGTGGAAGATCGCCCCGCTGACCATCGATGCGGTGATGATCTACGCGCAGTCCGGCCACGGCCGGCGCAGCACGCTCTACACCGATTACACCTTCGGGGTGTGGGACGGCGAGACGCTGGTGCCGGTGGCCAAGGCCTACTCGGGTCTGGACGACAAGGAAATCCTCGCGCTGGACCGCTGGATCCGCGCGAACACGATCGAGCGCTTCGGGCCGGTGCGCAGCGTGCGTGGCGAGCAGGTGTTCGAGCTCGGCTTCGAAGCGGTGAACCGCAGCAAGCGGCACAAGTCCGGCATCGCCGTACGCTTCCCGCGCATCCTGCGCTGGCGGCATGACAAGCCGGCCAGCGAGGCCGACACTCTCGCCCAGCTGCAGGCGCTGGCGCGGTGACGCGACGCGAGGCCATGGCCCGCCTGACGGCGTGGTTCGCCAGCCGGGGCTGGGCACCGTTGCCCTTCCAGAAAGCGATGTGGCGGCATTACCTGGCCGGCGGGTCCGGCCTGCTGCACACACCGACCGGCAGCGGCAAGACGCTGGCGATGTTCGGTGGGCCGCTGCTGCAGGCACTCAACGATCCACCGCCCCGAACCACCCGCGGCCGCGCGAAGACGCCCGTACCGGTCCTGCAGGTGTTGTGGATCACCCCGCTGCGCGCACTGGCCGCCGACACGGCGCGCGCACTGCGTGAGCCGCTGGATGCCCTCGGGTTGGACTGGCAGGTGGGCCTGCGTACCGGCGATGCCAGCGCGCGCGACAAGCGCCTGGCGCGTGAAGGGCGGCTGGATGTGCTGGTGACCACGCCCGAATCACTGGCGCTGCTGCTGAGCTATCCCGATACGATGGCGCGCCTGCAGCACCTGCGCTGCGTGGTGGTGGATGAGTGGCACGAACTGCTCGGCAACAAGCGCGGTGTGCTGCTGCAGTTGAATCTGCGCCGCCTGCGCGATGCCCTGCCCGCGCTGCAGGTGTGGGGGCTGTCAGCGACGCTGGGCAATCTGGACGAAGCGCGCGAAGTGCTGTTGCCCGATGTGCCCGATGCCCCGCTGGTGGCTGGTGCGCGGCCGCGCCCGGTCAGTGTGGAAACGCTGCTGCCCGCGCAGGGCGAGCGCTTCCCGTGGGCGGGCCATCTGGGTCTGTCGCAGTTGCAGCGCGTGCTGGAAAAACTGCTGACAGTGCGTACCAGCCTGCTGTTCACCAACACCCGTGCCCACGCCGAGCTCTGGCACCAGGCGCTGTCCGCGGTGTGGCCGGAAGACCCGGCCACGCTCGCGCTGCACCACGGCTCGCTCGACCCGGCGTTGCGCCGCGCGGCCGAGGAAGGCCTGCGCGAGGGCCGGCTGCGCTGCGTGGTCGCCACCTCCAGCCTGGATCTCGGCGTCGATTTCCCCAATGTCGACCAGGTCCTGCAGATCGGCAGCCCCAAGGGCATCGCACGGTTGCTTCAGCGTGCGGGGCGCGCCAGGCACCGCCCCGGCGAATCGGGCCACATCGTCTGCGTGCCCTCCCATGCGCTGGAGCTCATTGAGTACGCAGCGGCAAGGCGCGCGCTCGCCCACGGCCACATCGAAGCACGCCGGCCGCTGCGGCTGTCCCTGGACGTGCTGGCGCAACATGCCGTGAGCTGCGCCCTCGGTGGCGGCTTCGATCCCGATGCGCTGTTCGAGCAGGTACGGCGCACGCATGCCTTTGCCGGGCTGGACCGCGCGCACTGGGAGGGCGTGCTGGAGTTCATCGTGCAGGGCGGGCGCGCGCTGTCGCAGTACCCGGACTTCCACAAGGTCGTGCGCGATGACGATGGCCTCTATCGCGTGCATGACCGCCGCGTCGCGCTGCGGCATCGATTGTCGATCGGCACCATCACCAGCGACGGCAGCGTCATGGTGCAGTTCCTGCGCGGCGGCCGGCTCGGCGCGGTGGAGGAACAGTTCCTCAGCCGGCTGCGCCCGGGCGATCGCTTCCAGTTCGCCGGCCGCCTGCTGGAACTGGTGCGGCTGGAGAACCTGACCGCCTACGTGCGCGTAGCGCGCGGCGGCGATGGGGTGGTACCGCGTTGGCAGGGCGGTCGGTTGCCGCTGTCGGACGCGCTCGGGCATGAAATGGAAACCGTGCTGGCCCACCCGCCCGAGAGCCCGGAGATGCGGTGGTTGGCGCCGCTGTTGGCGCTGCAGATGCGCCTGTCGGCCCTGCCCGGGCCCGAGCTGCTGCTGGTGGAGCATGTCCGCCGGCGCGAAGGCCAGTTCGTGTTCGTGTATCCCTTCGCCGGCCGTCAGGTCAATGAAGGGCTGGCCGCGTTGATGGCGATGCGCTGGACGCGCCTGCAGAGCAATACGTTCGGTTACGCGGCCAACGATTACGGTTTCGTGCTCGCCCCGGCGCGTGCGATTGAGATCGATGCGGCGCGCGTGCGCGCGTTGCTGGAACCGCAGGGACTGCTTGCGGATCTGCGCGAGAGCCTCAATCTGGGCGAGCTTGCCCGACGCCAGTTCCGCGACATCGCGCGCGTGTCCGGCATGCTGGTACCCGCGCTGCCGGGGCGGACACCGCGCAGCCTGCGTCAGCTGCAGGCCTCCAGCGGATTGCTGTACGACGTCCTGCGCCAACATGATCCGGATCACATCCTGCTGACGCTGGCCGAACACGAAGTGCTGCACGATCAACTCGATCTCGACAGCCTGGCCCGCGCCCTCACCACCTGCCAGGCGCGCACGCTGAGCCTGCAGCATCCCGCCAGCTTGGGCCCACTGTCCTTCCCACTCTGGGCCGAGCGGCTGCGCGGCCAGCTCAGCAACGAAGACTGGAAGACCCGCGTCCTGCGCGCCGCACAGCAACTGGAGAAGCGCCATGGCGCCTGAACTGCCGATCACCCTCGCCGGCGAGACCGTCCATCTGCTTGGCGCGCGTGCGCTGCATTGGCCGGCACGGCACGCACTGTTGATCGCCGATCTGCATCTGGGCAAAGCCGACCTGTTCCGGCGATCGGGCATCGGCCTGCCCAGTGGCGGCACCTCCGATGATCTGCAACGGCTGGGCGCGATGGTGCAGCACCACGACGTGCGCCATCTGTGGATTCTCGGGGATGTCCTGCATGGCGCGGCGCATCGCGCGGCGTGGTACCGGCAATGGCAGGGATGGCGCGAGCAGCATTCCCACCTGTGGATCGGCGCGCTAGAAGGCAATCACGACCGGGTGTTGCCCAAGGCCGACCTGGGCATCGAACTGCTCGGCGAGCGTGTGCAGGAGGGGCCCTTCCTGCTGCGCCATGCACCGCAGCGTCAGCCGGGCCTGCATGTGCTGTGCGGCCATCTGCACCCGCTGGCGCGCCTGCCCGGCATGCAGCGGCGGTGGCCGTCGTTCTGGATGCGCGAGGGAATGACGATCCTGCCGGCGTTTTCCGGATTCACCGCCGGCATCGCACCGGTGCTCGGTGCCGGCGAGCAGCTGGTGGCCTGTGTCGAAGACCAGGCCATCGCGTTGCCGGCGCGCTGATTCGGACAGCGCGCGACGTACGTGACCCCAGCTACGTTGCCTGGATCAGGCAGCCGAGGCCAACAGGTCGGGCATCAACCGGATATCCGGTGCATTCGGATTGGGCCGCACGGGTTGCCGCTGGATCGCGGTCAGCATGTCATGGGCGGCGGCACGGATGCGCGGATGGTGCTCCGGCGCGGCGTGCGTGATGAGGCTGGTCACATGGAACTCGAACACGTCTTCCATCACGTCCGGCTGATCCTCATGCAGCATCTGCAGTAGTCCGCGCAGTTTGCGGATTTCACTTTCCAGAGTTTCGGCCGAGAACAGCATTTCAATCTCCTTGGGTTGCGATCGGTCCACCGGACCGTAGGTCGCAAACGCAGCATCACCGTACCACCCCGCCGTCGCGGGCCTCCACGCGATCAGGAATTGGACGCGCATCAGCGGTGTCAGCAGGGCGCGCATGGATAAGCGCGCGAGCGCTGCGTTTGCCAGAGTGTTGTCCCATGCCAGCGGTGAGTCCACCGTCAATGAATGTTATTCACGCCTTCACATCGGCGCGTGCACCGATACACAGGGGTATCAGCTGATGCCATCCGTCGCTCGCGCGGCATGCATCGCCTGCACGAACGCGGGCGACAACGGCAGTCTGCCCAGCCAGCCCCGTTGGGTTCCGCTGAGCACGCGGAGCATATGCCCGCGCCCACCCGGCACGCGGCCCATGGGTTGGAACAGCACATCGCGTGCGCGCGCCAGTCCATCGCGTTCGGACTGGAACAAGGGCGTCAGCCATCGACTCCAGTACTGGTAGATCGCCACGTGGGCGCGCCGCTGCACCTGGTAGGCCCGCAGCGCGACATCGGCATCGGCGTGCGCACGCAGTGCGTCGCGCAACGCCAGCGCATCCATCAGCGCCATGTTCACGCCCTGCCCCAGCTGTGGACTCATCGCGTGCGCCGCATCGCCGACCAGCACCAGCCGCCCGCGATGCCAGCGCGAGAGCACGGCGTCGCGGTACCCGGCGCGGGCCAGTTGACCCGGTTCCGTCACGCCGGCGAGGCGCTCATGCGCCTGCGGCCACAGCGTGGCGATCTCATCGAGCCAGTGGGCCATGCCGTCACGCTCCCACTGTGCGAAGCGGTCACGTGGCAGGCTCCAGAAGAAACTCAGCTGTGGCGCATCGTTGCCCGGCCGGGTCCCTACCGGCAGCAGCCCGATCATCTTGCGCGCGGCCACATAGCGTTGCCGCAGTTCATCCACGTGCGGCCAGTCGCCGCGCGGCAGCAGGCACCACAGCGCGCCCCACGGGTATTCGCGGTCCAGCGAGGTGCCCTGCACCTGCGCGCGCAGCGAGGAGGCGGCACCATCGGCCGCAATCACCAGATCGTACGGCCCGTGCCAGCGCCCGTCTGTGTCACGCACGCGTCCCTGCGCGGTGTCGACCTCGACGATGGCAGTACCGGCCTGCAGGTTGCCCGGCTGTTCCCACGCAGCTGCCAGCAGCGAGAACAACGCGCCGCGCTGCATGCCCACGCCGTACAGTGCGGCATCCAGATGGACATACCGCATGTCCATCACCGCGCGTCCGCACGGCGTCTCGCCGTACAGGCGACGCACGGCAGCGCCGTGGCGGAGCACCGCGGGCAGCAGATCCATCTGCCAGAGCACGTCCAGACCGCTGGGCTGGAGCAGGAACCCCGCACCGACGGGACCCGGGGTGGCGGCACGCTCGAATACGTGCACCTCGTGATGGTCACGTGAAAGCAGGATCGACGCTGCTTGGCCAGCGGTGCCGTAACCGACGATGGCGATGGTGCGACGAGGGGACATGCGCGGACTCACTGATGAAAAAAAACCCCGCCGAAGCGGGGTTTTCAATGCGCAGCTGAAAAAATCACTCAGCCGGCACGATGTTCGAGGCTTGGGCGCCCTTCGGGCCCTGGGTCACGTCATAGGTGACCTTCTGGCCTTCCTGCAGACTGCGGAAGCCCTTGGAGTTGATCGCGGAGAAGTGCGCGAAGACGTCGGCGCTGCCGTCCTCCGGCGAGATAAAGCCAAATCCCTTGGCGTCGTTGAACCACTTGACGGTACCGTTCGGCATGGTGATGCGAGACCTTCTTCTATGAATGGGTGGTGTACGCTCAACCAGCGCACTGGCGGAGTATGCAAACCTTGTACCGGAATGACAATCACCCCCGTGCCAATTCACCGATCAATTCGGGCAGTCCGGAGGAGGCAGCGTCCACATTGGCCAGTACTTCGGCCATCGTGATTTCATCGCCATCGCCACAGCCGGCGGCCCAGTTGGCCACAATCGCCAGGCACGCATAGTCCAGGCCAAGCTCACGGGCCAGGCTCGCTTCGGGCATCCCGGTCATGCCGACCAGATCGCAGCCATCGCGGCGCATGCGCGCGATTTCCGCATTGGTTTCCAGGCGCGGGCCCTGGGTGGCACCGTAGCAACCACCGTCCTGCAGGCGCACGCCGGTCACTTTCGCCGCGGCCAGCACCTTGCTGCGCAGCATCGGTGTATACGGGTGCCCGAAGTCCACGTGCAGCACCTCGGTACCCGGCTCTTCGCACAGGGTGGAGATGCGGCCCCAGGTGTAATCGATCAGCTGGTCCGGGCAGGCCAGCACGCGCGGGCCGAACGGTTCGGTGATCCCGCCAACTGTATTGAGCGCAAGCACGCGCTGCGCGCCGATCTGCTGGAGCGCGGCGAGGTTGGCGCGGTAGTTGATCTTGTGCGGCGGCAGCGAGTGGCCTTCACCGTGGCGCGCCAGGAAGGCCACGCGCTGGCCCAGCAGCGTGCCGACGCGGATCGGACCGGACGGCGTGCCGTACCGTGTCTCGACCTGGTGGCTGCTCACGTCATCGAGCTGGGCCAGCTTGTAGACGCCGGTGCCGCCGATGACGGCGAGAGAAATGTGCTCCATCATTCCTTCATCGCGTAGATGGCCGGCACGCAGCGCAGCGTTTCGTTGACGTCCATGCCGAACCCGAACACGTAGCGGTCCGGCAGGTCGATGCCAGCGTAGTCGGCCTTGACGTCCGGCAGCGCGCGGTCGTGCAGCTTGACCGTCAGCGCGGCGATGCGCACGTCGGTGGCACCCTGCTCCAGGCACCAGGTGCGCACGCCCTGCAGCGTGTAACCCTCATCCAGGATGTCATCGACCAGCAGCACGCGGCGGCCGAACAGCGCGGTGGCCGGCTTGTGCTTCCAGACCAGATCGCCGCCGGTGGTTTCACCGCGGTAGCGGGTGGCGTGCAGGTAATCGAACTGCACGTCCTGGCCGCGTGCGCCCAGCTCCAGCGCAAGCTGGCCGGCGAACGGCAGCGCGCCGTGCATGATCGACAGGAACAGCGGGACCTCGCCCTTGTAATCGCGCGCGATGGCGTCGGCGATGCCAGCGATGGCCTTGTCGATGGTGGGACGGTCGACCAGCAGGTCGGCCTGGGCCAGGGCCTGGGAAATGGTGAGGTTGGGCATCAGACGGTTCTTCCAAGGGTGTCAAGCAAACGGGATTGGGTGGTGCCGTGGCGGGAATCGGCCAGCAGGCCGTCCCAGCCCAGCGCGCCGCGACCGATCAGGCCGAGCAGCGCAGCGGTGTTGAGGGCGCGGCCTTCGACCGCGCGCAGTGATTCTTCCACCAGTTCGGGGTGGCAGACCAGCACCACGTCGCAGCCGGCATCCAGGTGCGCATCCACGCGCGCCTTGACGCCACCGGCCGAGAACGAGGCGGCCATGCCGATGTCATCGGAGAAGACCACACCACGGAAGCCCATCTCCTCGCGCAGGATCTGCTGGATCCAGCGTGGCGAGTAGCCGGCCGGCTCCGGCGCGACCTGTGGGTAGACCACGTGGGCCATCATCACCGCATCGGCGCCGGCAGTGATGCCGGCCGCGAACGGGATCAGGTCCAGCGCGCGTAGTTCATCGAGCGAACGCGGGTCGCTGGCATCGTGGAAATGGGTGTCTTCCAGCACGGTGCCGTGCCCGGGGAAATGCTTGAGCGTGGCAGCCATGCCGACGCTGTGCATGCCGCGCACATAGGCAGCGGTGAACGCAGCCACCACCTGCGGGTCCGCGCTGAACGCGCGATCGCCGATGGCCAGGTTGCCACGGCCCAGATCGACCACCGGGGCGAAGCTGAGGTCCACACCGCTGGCGCGCACTTCACTGGCCATCAGCCAGGCATGCTGTTCGGCCAATGCCAGCGCAGCCTCGGGATCGGTGGCGTACAGGGCATCGAAGCCCTGCAGCGGCGGCAGCGCGCTGTAACCGTCACGGAAGCGCTGCACGCGCCCGCCTTCCTGGTCCACGCAGATCAGCTGCGGGCGCGGCGCGGCGGCGCGGATGGCCGCCGACAGCTCGGCCACCTGCTCGCGCGAGGCGAAATTGCGCTTGAACAGGATCACGCCGGCCACGGCGTCGTGCTGCAGCCACTCGCGTTCCTGGGCGGTGAGTTCGGTCCCGGCAACGCCGATCACGAGCATGGGGTGTCTCCAATACGGGGCGCCACCATGGCGCACTGCCGCATTGTCGCAGAACCCGCGCGCAGCGTCAGACCTCGCAGCCGTCCGGGGCGCAGCCAGCGCCCTGCCCGGCAGCCCCTGCCGGCGGGGTTTCCGCCGCGATCTGGCGCAGCGCCTGGGCGAAGGCCTCCGGCGGCTGGGCCCCCTGGATGGCGTACGTATCGTCGATCACGAAGGTGGGCACCGACTGAATGCCAAACCGCTGCGCCTGCGCCAGTTGTGCCTGGATCTCCGCCAGCCCTTCCTCACCGGCCAGCAGTGTGGTGATCCGATCGGCGCTGAGGCCACCGGCGGCGCCGGCATCGATCAGGGTCTGCGGCTCGGCCAGGTTGCGGCCCTCTGCAAAATGCGCGCGGAACAGGGCCTCGCCGACCGCGGCCTGGACGCCTTCACGCCCGGCCAGCCACATCAGGCGGTGCGCTGGCAGCGTGGTGACCCGGACCTGGCCCTGGTCGAAATCCATCGGCAGGCCTTCAGCGCGCGCAGCGGTCTGGGTCTGGGTCAGGATCTGCTCGGTGCGCTCGGCACTGCCGAACTTGGCCGCATAGGCCTCGCGCAGCGGTACCGGGGTGGTGCCCGCGTCGGGATCCAGCAGGAAGGGGTGCCAGTGCACCTCCACCTCGGGGGCGTCATCCCCCAACAGCGCCAGGCCCTGCTGGAACCGGTGCTTGCCGATCCAACACCAGGGACACACCACATCCGACCAGATATCGATTTTCATCCCGCCAGATTGTGGGTGCTGCGCGGCGTTTACAAGGTCTGGCGGTCAGCCGCGTTCAGCACTGGACCAGCGTGAAAACGGATGGGCAGCCAGCGCCAGATTGTAATAACGGACCTCGTCGGTGACCTCAGCGCCGGCCCAGTCGGGCAGCGTGATGGCCTGATCGGCGTGCTCGAGCTCGACTTCGGCCACCACCAGCCCGGCGTTTTCGCCCAGGAACTCGTCCACTTCCCACAGCAGCCCCTCGTGCTCGACCAGATGCCGACGCTTGTCGATCAACCCGCCGACACACAGCGCCAGCAGCGCGCGCGCATCGTCCACCGGGATCGGGTAATCGAACTCCTGCCGGGTATGCCCGATCTCGCGCGATTTCATGTTGAGGAAGGCCTGCTCGCCCTGGATGCGCACGCGCACCGAGGCTTTCTGCGCGCCGCTGTCCAATGAGGCGGTGTCGTTGAGATAGCCCTGCGCCATCGGGATCACCGCGTGCGCGGCAGTGCGCCAGCCCTCACCGGTGACGAGGTATTTGCGTTCGATTTCAATGCCCATGCGCACAGTATGCGGCGATCACGATCATGCGGCCACGGCCTGCTCCCATACTGGTCGGCTGCCCTGCAAGGACGCCCGATGAAGCCGCTCTTCCCCACGCTGTTGTTGACCCTGCTGCCACTGCCCGGGTTCGCCGCGACGCCGCCCACGCCTGCACAGATCGAGGCGGCGATCATGGCCATGATCGAGGCGGAGAAGAAGCCGGCGGCCTCCGCGCAGGATCTGCTGCTGCAATCGATGTTCACCCCGCGCGGGTTCGAGCATGGCCCGTGCTTTGCCAGCACGAGGGTCACCGGTGCATACGAGTGCCTGGTCGGCATGGAGATCGGGCTCAAGAACCGCTACCGGATGCTGCGCTTCGTTCCGCAGGGCATGGGCTGGGCGATGCAGCGGGCCGATGTCGATGCGCCGGTTCCCCCGCGCGAGCGTGTCCGCGAACTGCTCATCGAACAGCTCGGTCATCGTGCCGCATCCATCACCGATGCCGCCGCCCGCGACGAACTGCGCGCCTACCAGCAGCGCGTGCAGATTCTTGCGGTCGACGACTGCGAACTGCACAGCACGCAGTCGCCGGACATCCGCTGCGATATCACCGCGGGCGATGACACCGAGCGCGGGACCTACCCGCAGACCTATGTGTTCGACGCACAGGGCCAGTGGCAGAACGCCGCACCGGGGAACGGCCGGTAAGCGCGAACGCCGTCAGCGCTTTTCGAACACCGCGATGCTTTCCACGTGCGCGGTGTGCGGGAACATGTCCATCGCGCCGGCCGAGACCAGGGTGAAGCCCTGCTCATTGACCAGATAGCCGGCGTCGCGCGCCAGCGAGCCGGGATGGCAGCTCACGTAGACGATCCGCTTGAACTGCTTCAGCGGCAGCTGCTGCAGCACTTCGATGGCGCCCGAGCGCGGCGGATCCAGCAGCAGCTTGTCGAAGCCCTGGCGCATCCACGGCGTCTGGCGCTGGTCCTGGGTCAGGTCCGCTGCGTAGAACTCGGCATTCCCCAGCCCGTTGCGCACGGCGTTCTCTTTCGCACGTGCCACCAGGCCGGCATCGCCTTCCACACCGACCACGTTGCGCACGGTGCGCGCCAGCGGCAGGGTGAAATTGCCCAGCCCACAGAACAGATCCAGCACGCGCTCGTCCGGGCCGGCATCGAGCAGCGCCAGCGCGTGGGCGATCATCTGCACGTTGAGCTTGGCGTTGACCTGGATGAAGTCCAGCGGGCGGAACGCCAGCTCGACATCCCACGGTGCCAGCTTGAACGACAGCGGCACCTCGGCCGGCCACAGCGGGTGCACCGACTCCACGCCGCCGGGCTGCAGCGAGATCGCAAAACCATGTTCCTGCCCGAAGGCGGTCCATGCGGCGCGGTCAGCGTCGCTGAGCGGTTGCATGTGGCGGATGGTCAGGACGATCGCGTCATCCCCGGCGATGAATTCGATCTGGGGGATATCGCGCTTGCCATCGAGCGTCTCGATGAACTCGGACAGCACGCCGACCTTCATGCCGATTTCCGGGATGACGGTCAGGCACTGGCTCAGGTCCGCGACGAAGCGCGGATCCAGCTCGCGGAAGCCGACCAGGGTCTTGTCCTTCTTCTCCACGCGGCGCACCGAGAAGCGGCCCTTGCGGCGGTAGCCCCAGCTGTCGCCGACCAGCGGCGGCAGCACAGTGCCCGGCGTGACGTGGCCGATCCGGGTCAGGTTGTCGATCAGCACGCGCTGCTTGGCCACGATCTGCTGCGACTCCTCCAGATGCTGCAGCACGCAGCCGGCGCAGACGCCGAAATGCGGGCAGCGCGGGGTCACCCGCTGCGGCGAGGCCTGTACGACCTCGAGGGTCCGGGCTTCATCGAAATGACGATTGCGCGCGGTCAGCTCGGCGGTCACCACCTCACCCGGCAGCGCGCCGGTGATGAAGGTGACCTTGCCACCCTCGCCGTCGCGGCGGGCAACGCCACGGCCGTCATGGCTGAGGTCGAGGATGTCGGTCTGGAAGGGGGTTCGGTCGAGGCGGGAGCGGGTTCGGGCCACGTGGCAACAGGCTGCGGGCAAAAAGGGTGCGTATTGTCGCAGATACCAACTGCAAGCTGAGCCGCTATGCCGCCGGGAGGCTTGCGGCGGGCCACTTCACGTTTAAGATGGGCGCAGCTGACATGGAGGCAGCCCAAATGCAGATGACCCCGAGGGATCCCATGCCCCGATTCCTGCTCGTCGAGGACGACACCATCAGCCGCGGCTTCTTCAAGGCCGCGCTGGAAACCCTGCCGGCCCAGGTCGATACCGCCGATTCACTGGCCACGGCCATGGACCGCGCCCGCGGCAGCCAACACGATCTGTGGCTGATCGATGTGAACCTGCCCGACGGCAATGGCACCCAACTGCTGCAGGAACTGCGCCGCTCGCGTCCGGATACCCCGGCGCTGGCGCATACCGCCGACGGCGACACCTCGATCCACTCGCGCCTGCGCGATGCCGGTTTCAGCGAGACCCTGGTCAAGCCGCTGAGCCGCGAGCACCTGCTCAAAGCCGTCCGCCGCGCCCTGGTGCATACCGCGGGCAGCCTGTCGGCGCCGCTCGGCCCGGAGGCGGACGACGCTGACGGCCTGCGTCAGGATTGGGACGAAACCACCGCCCTGGCCGCGCTGAATGGGCAGCGCCACCACCTCATCGCGCTGCGCGAACTGTTCCTGGCCGAGTTGCCCGGCGTGCGCGATGCAGTGGCCCAGGCCCTGCGCGAGGACGATGTACGGGCCCTGCGTGGGCAGCTGCACCGGTTGCAGGCCAGCTGCGGGTTCGTCGGCGCCGCCCGCCTGGCGCGGGCAGTCCGGCAGCTGCACCAGGCGCCGGAGTCGACCGGTGCGCAGAACCGCTTCCGCGTGGCAGTGGACGCCCTGCTGCAGTGAGCGCGGGGCGGCAGCCGGGGCACCGGCGCCGCATGAGTTACCCCGCAAGGATCCCGCGGCCCAGCAGCGCTTACGTGCGCCGCCGGGTCAGGTCCTCCAGCATTTCCCAGGATTTGAGCCCCCGCCCGCCCAGATGGTGCATCAGCACTGCGCGCATCGGCCGGCGCAGGCTGCCCAGATCTTCGGGCCCCGGCATGTCATCGGCGGCCAGCGCCAGCAGCGCGCTGCCGGTGGCCGTACCCCGGCGTTGATCCACGCCACGGTCGCTGAGCAGGCGGCGCGGCCCCTCCTGCGGATCCAGCTCATAGCGCGCCGCCGGGTCCACCGGCTCCTCATCGCTGCCATGCAGCAGATCGAAACCGAAGCCCAAGGCCTCCAGCAGGTCGCGCTCGAAACGACGCAGCGTCCAGGCCAGGGGCTCCCCGTCACGCAGCCGCGCACGCACCTGCGCGTAATGGTCGTATAGCTCGGGCAGCGGATCCTGGCGGGGCGCTAGGCGCATCATCAGTTCGTTGATATAGAAGCCGGCCAGCATCGCCTCACCGGTGAGCCGGGGCGCGGCGTCCAAGGCCTCGGCACCGCGCAGCTGGGCCAGTTCGCCCCGCTGCACGGCCGTCAGGCGGATCCACTGCAGCGGCTGCAGGGCCGCGCGCAACGCCTGGCTGCGCGGGCTGGACACGCCCCGCGCCAGCACCCCGATGCGGCCGTACTGCTCGGTCAGCACCTCGACCAGCAGACTGGTTTCCCGCCAGGCCCGGGCGTGCAGTACGAAGGCCGGTTCATCGTCGATGCGCATGACTCAACCGCCCGGGGCCGGAGTGGCCGGCTTATTCGTAGCCGAACGCCTTGAGCGCGGCTTCGTCGTCGGACCAGCCCTCGCGCACGCGCACCCAGGTCTCCAGGAAGACCTTGGCGCCGAACAGGCGCTCCATCTGCAGGCGCGACTTGGCGCCGATTTCCTTCAGGCGGGTGCCGGCCTTGCCGATCACGATCGCCTTCTGGCCTTCGCGTTCGACCCAGATCACCGCGCCGATGCGCAGCAGGTTGCCGTCTTCGACAAAGCGCTCGATCTCGACCGTGGTCGCGTACGGCAGTTCTTCGCCCAGCTGGCGCATCAGCTGCTCGCGGACCAGTTCACCGGCGAGGAAGCGCTGGCTGCGGTCGGTGATCTCGTCTTCGCCGAACATCGGCGGGGCTTCCGGCAACAGCTTCATCAGGTCGCGGACCAGCGACTCCAGGCCGTTGCGCTTCTGCGCCGAGATCGGGTGCACCGCCGCAAAGGTGCGGCCTTCGGTGACCTGCTGCAGGAACGGCAGCAGCGCGCCCTTGTCCTTCAGGCGATCGATCTTGTTGACCACCAGCACCACCGGGATGCCCGAGTCGCTGAGCACATTGAAGGCCAGGGTGTCTTCGTCATCCCAGCGGCCGGCCTCGATCACCAGCATGCCCGCGTCCACGCCCTCGAGCGAGCCGCGCGCGGCGCGGTTCATCACCCGGTTCATGGCGCGCTTCTGCGCACGGTGCAGGCCGGGGGTATCGACCAGCACGATCTGGCCTTCCGGGTAGCTGGCAATGCCGAGCAACCGGTGCCGCGTGGTCTGCGGGCGGTTGGAGACGATGCTGACCTTGGCGCCCACCAGGGCGTTGGTCAGGGTGGATTTGCCGACGTTGGGGCGACCGATGACGGCCACGCTGCCGGAACGATGGGGGGTTGCTTCGTTCACTTGGAATCCAATTGCTCAAGGGCGGCGGCAGCCGCTTGTTGTTCGGCCAGCCGTCGCGAGGCACCTTCGCCTTCGGTGCTGACAGCGGGGTCGGTTACGCCGCAGCGTACCCGGAAGGTCTTGGCGTGATCGTCACCCGATTCTGACACCAGCTCGTACAGCGGCAGCGCCTTCTGTCGGGCCTGCAGCCATTCCTGCAGCCGTGTCTTGGGGTCTTTCTCGGGCTTGCCGGTGGCCGGCAGGGCCTGCATCGAGGCGCTGAACCAGGGCAGCACCACCGCCTGGCAGGCGGCGAAGCCGGCATCGAGGTAGATCGCCGCGACCACCGCTTCCAGCGCATCGGCCAGGATGGAGTCACGGCGGTGGCCGCCGGTCTTCATCTCGCCGGGCCCCAGGATCAGGCGCTCACCGAGCTGCAGCTCGCGCGCGATCACCGCCAGCGCGCCTTCGCGCACCAGCTCGGCCCGGGCACGGGTCAGCGCGCCCTCGTCGGCCTTGGGCCAGCGTTCGTAGAGCGCCTGGGCCACCATCATGTTGACGATGCTGTCGCCGAGGAATTCCAGCCGCTCATTGTTGGGCGTGCCGGCGCTGCGATGCGTCAGCGCCTGCTGGAGCAGGCCCGGATCGTTGAAGGCGTGACCGATCAGGTCACCGCGTTGGAAGGTCTTAGTCGGCACCGCTACGGGTCAATTCCTGGTTTGAATCAAATTTGCCCACCACGTCCAGATTACCGATCATTTCACGGCGCACTTCGTAGTAGACCTTCATGTTCCAGCCGCCATCGATGCGATCGAACTTCACGTCGGCGGGTTTCACGTTTTCGGAGTAATTGATGTACAGGCGCTTGAAGAACATCTCCTGGATGCGGCGCGGCTCCATGTTGCCCACGCCCGGCTCCTTGGCCAGGCTCTTCATCGCCGACCGCACGGCGTAGTACTCCTGGTACATCGGGAACAGCTTCATCCCGATGTACAGGAAGAAGGCGACCACGATCAGCACCACCAGGAACGAGGTCAAGGTGATGCCGCGCTGCGATGTCATGTTCTTCATTGCGTTCTCCCCAGATACGCGTGTGCCATGAATCAATGGATGGCCGTGCCGATCCGCGACGGTTCGAAGCCGTCCTTGCAGAACCAGCCCGAGCAGTTCAGCCAGATCAGGAACGCCTTGCCCCGGAGATTCTCCTCCGGCAGCAGGCCCCAGAAACGGCCGTCGTCACTGTTGTCGCGATTGTCGCCCATGACCAGGTACTTGCCGGCCGGGACGGTCCACTGCCCTTCGCCTCGCGCGTAATCGGTCTCCAGCACGGTATGCGTGCGGCCCGGCAGGTGCTCGACCAGCAACGAGCTGCCCTCGCCCTGACCGTTGTGGCCTGCGTACAGACCCTTGTTGTCGTATTTGACCGGCTCGCCGTTGAGGATCAGGCCGTTGCCCTGGAACTCGATCTGGTCGCCCGGCACGCCGATCACGCGCTTGATGAAGTTCTCACCCTTGGCCGGATCGTTGTCCGAGTGGCCCGGGAAATGGAACACCACCACGTCGCCACGCTTGGGCTCGCCGAACGGGATCACCTTGGCGTTGTTCAGCGGCAGGCGCAGGCCGTAGGAGAACTTGTTGACCAGGATGAAATCGCCGATCAGCAGGTTGGGCATCATCGAACTGGACGGGATCTTGTACGGCTCGGCGATGAAGCTGCGCACCACCAGCACGATCGCCAGCACCGGGAAGAACGCCCGCGCGTAGTCGACCATCACCGGCTCGGTGTCCAGCAGGCCGGCGCGCTGGGCGCGGCGCTTGGCGAAGTACAGCTTTTCGGCCAGCAGGATCAGGCCCGAGGCCAACGTCAGTACGACCAGGAGGAGCTCAAACAATTTCATGCAGTGTCCTTGGGAACGATTGCAGCGGTGTGGTGTGCCCCTGCGCGTCCGGCGACACCGATCCGGTGCCGCCTGCCGCTGCCGGGAAAGCCATCCGGCCTTACTTGTCCATCTGCAGCACGGCCAGGAAGGCTTCCTGCGGGATTTCCACGCGGCCGACCTGCTTCATGCGCTTCTTGCCTTCCTTCTGTTTCTCGAGCAGCTTCTTCTTGCGCGAAACGTCGCCACCATAGCACTTGGCCAGCACGTTCTTGCGCATCGCCTTGACCGTGGTGCGCGAGATGATCTGCGAGCCGACGGCGGCCTGGATGGCCACGTCGAACTGCTGGCGCGGGATCAGTTCCTTCATCTTCTCGCACAGCTCGCGGCCCCGGCGGTCGGCATGGCTGCGGTGCACAATCAGCGACAGCGCATCGACCTTGTCGCCATTGATCAGCACGTCCACGCGGACGAACGGGCCGGCATCGAAGCGCACGAAGTGATAGTCCAGCGAGGCATAGCCGCGGCTGACCGACTTGAGCTTGTCGAAGAAATCCAGCACCACCTCGGCCATCGGCAGCTCGTAGCTGATCTGCACCTGGCTGCCCAGGTAGTTGATGCCGATCTGGCTGCCGCGCTTTTCTTCGCACAGCTTGATGATGTTGCCGATGTACTCCTCGGGGGTGAGCACGTTGGCGCGGATGATCGGCTCGCGGATCTCATCGACCATGTTCACCGGCGGCAGCTTGGCCGGGTTGTCCATGTTGATGATGCTGCCGTCGGTCTTGAGCACTTCATAGACCACGGTCGGCGCGGTGCTGATCAGGTCCAGGTTGTACTCGCGCTCCAGGCGCTCCTGCACGATTTCCATGTGCAGCATGCCCAGGAAGCCGCAGCGGAAGCCGAAGCCCATGGCTTCGGAGCTTTCCGGCTCGAAGCGCAGCGCGGCATCGTTCAGGCGCAGCTTGTCCAGCGCTTCGCGCAGGTCCGGGTAATCCTCGGCATCGACCGGGAACAGGCCGGCGAACACGCGCGGCTGCATTTCCTGGAAGCCCGGCAGCGGCGTGGCGGCCGGGTCGGCGGCCAGGGTCAGGGTGTCGCCGACCGGCGCGCCGTGCACGTCCTTGATGCTGGCCGTCACCCAGCCCACCTCACCGGCGTTCAGTGCCGGCAGCACCTTGCGCTTGGGGGTGAACACGCCGACGTTGTCGACCTGGTGGTTGCGGCCGGTGGACATCACCTGCAGCTTGTCGCCGGCCTTTATCTGGCCCTGCATCACGCGCACCAGCGAGACCACGCCGAGGTAATTATCGAACCACGAGTCGATGATCAGCGCCTGCAGCTTGTCGGTATCGCGCGGCACCGGCGGCGGGATGCGATGCACGATCGCTTCCAGCACGTCGCCCACGTTCAGGCCGGTCTTGGCACTGACGGCCACCGCGTCGGTGGCGTCGATGCCGATCACGGCCTCGATCTCGGCCTTGGCACGGTCGATGTCGGCGGTGGGCAGGTCGATCTTGTTGATCACCGGCACCACTTCCAGGCCCTGCTCGACCGCCGTGTAGCAGTTGGCAACGGACTGTGCTTCCACGCCCTGGGCCGCATCGACCACCAGCAGCGCGCCTTCGCAGGCGGCCAGCGAGCGGCTGACTTCATAGGAGAAGTCGACATGCCCGGGGGTGTCGATGAAGTTCAGGTGGTAGGTGTGGCCGTCTTTGGCGACATACGGCAGCGAGACCGACTGGGCCTTGATGGTGATGCCACGCTCGCGCTCGATCGGGTTCGAGTCGAGCACCTGCGCCTCCATCTCACGGGCCTGGAGGCCGCCGCAAAGCTGGATGATGCGATCGGCCAGCGTGGACTTGCCGTGGTCGACGTGGGCGATGATGGAGAAGTTGCGGATGAACCGCATCGAATCAGAAGACATAGGTGGCGGCGGCGCGTCGCGTCGTCAGGATGACTGCGGATTATCGCATGGCCGGCCCGGTCCCGCGTGCGGCCGCCCGCGATTGGCGTGATCGGCCCGCCAGAAACGACCGAGCCCGCCGAAGCGGGCCCGGAAACGTAGGCGGGGCGGGGCTTACTGCCCGGCCTTGACCGCCACGAAGGCGCTGTTGCCGTTGGCGCGGATCAGCAGCATGACCACATCGCCCTTGGCGTAGCCGCCCAACGCCTTGTTCAGCGCGGCCACGCTGCCGACCGGGGTCCGGCCGACCTGCAGCACCACCAGGCCCGGCGACAGGCCGGCGTCACGCGCGGACTGGCCGTTGACCCGGGTGATGCGCACGCCCTCGCCCGCCGACAGGCCCAGCTGCTGGCGCTGCGGGGCGGTCAAGTCGGCCACCTCCAGCCCCAGCAGGGCATTGGCGCCGGCCTCGGGCTTGGCCGCGTCCGCGGCAGGACGGGCGGCGCCACGCTCGGCGTCTTCGGCCAGCTCGGTCAGGGTGGCGGTGATCTCCCGCTCCTTGCCATCGCGCAGCACGCTCAGGCGCACCTTGCTGCCCGGCGGCAGCGCGCCGATGGCCGGCGGCAGATCGCTGAAGGTGTTGATCGGGCTGCCATTGACCGAGCGGATCACGTCTCCCGGCTCGATACCGGCCTTGAGCGCTGCGCTGCCCGCGACCACCTCGTTGACCAGCGCGCCGCGGCTGTCCGGCAGGCCCAGCCCCTGGGCCTTGAGGCCATCGATCGGGCCGACCGCCGCGCCGAGCTGGCCGCGGCTGACCCGGCCGGTCTTCTTGATCTGCTCCACCGCACCCATCGCCAGGTCGATCGGGATCGCGAAGCTGATCCCCATGTAGCCGCCAGAAGCGGAGAAGATCTGCGAGTTGATGCCGACCACTTCACCACGGGTATTGAGCAGCGGGCCACCGGAGTTGCCCTGGTTGATCGCCACGTCGGTCTGGATGAAGGGCACATAGCGCTGGTCCGGGCCGCCGGTGCTGCGGCCGACCGCGCTGACTACGCCAGCGGTGACGGAGTGGTCCAGCCCGAACGGCGAACCGATCGCGACCACCCATTGCCCAGGCTTGAGGGTGTTGGAGTCGCCCACGCGCACGGTCGGCAGATTCTTTCCGTCGATCTTGAGCAGTGCCACGTCGTACTGCTGGTCACTGCCGACCACCTTGGCGGTGAACTCACGGCGATCGCCAAGCTTGACCTTCACTTCGCTGGCATCAGCGACCACATGGTGATTGGTCAGCACGTAGCCGTCGGCGGAGATGATGAAGCCCGACCCCATGCCGCGGCCGCGGATGCTCGGGGTGCCGTCATCGGGACCGTCCGCGCCCTGCCCTGGCATCTGGAAATCCGGGCCGAAGAAGCGGCGAAAGAACTCCGGCATGTCCTGATCGGACGGCCCGGCCATGCGTGCCTGGCGGTTACTGCGCACGATGGTGGTCTCGACATTGACCACGCCCGGCCCGACCTGTTCGACCAGATGGGTGAAGTCCGGCAGGCCACTGACCAGCTGCGGCGCCGGCGCGCGGGGTGCAGCAGCGGCCGCCGGCGCGGCAGCGGTGGCCGGCGACGGCGACTGCGCGCAGGCCACCAGTGGGAGCGTCATGGCGATCAGCGCCAGGGCATGGGTACGGATACGGGCGGTCATCAGACACGAACCTCCGGGTCAGGGAACAAAGGGGGGGAACGCTCCGGCGCACAGGCCGGAGCGGAGCGTCAGCGCGACGATGCTCAGTCGCGGTGCCGGCGCGCGGGTTCGGCCGATTCGGCCGACTCCTGCAGGCGCGGCTCGAACGGATAGAACGCGGCCTGCGGCGCCTGTGTGGAGAAACTCGCATTGAGCGCGCCACCTGCGGCCGGGGCCAGACTGGAGCGCGGCCAAGGCTTGGCCTGCAGAGTGCCGACCTCGCCGAACGGGAACTGCCGCGCGGCGGCCGCCGGCATGGCCGGGGCCAACGGCGCCTGGCTGGCGATCGCCCGCTGCGGCTCGGCACTGCGCTCGGCGGCGCTGCGCGCAGCCTGCTGGGTACGCGTGGCGCTGGCGCTGGCGCGGCGTGCCGTCGCCACCTCCTGGCGGCGGCTGGCGGCAGCCACCGCGGCAGCGGGCACCGCCGCCACGGCGAGCGCCTGTTCGGCGGCAGAGGCTTCGGTCACCGGCGCGGCAGGAAGCTCGGCCTGGCTGGCGATGATGGTGGTCGGCGCGTCCAGCGGGGCCGGGGCCGGCAGCTGCTCGCGGGTCATGAACATCGCCACGGCCGCGACGGAGGCGGCCAACGCCGCCCCCCCGCCCCAGCGTCGCCAACCGACACGCCGTTCCTGACGGTCCTGGCTGCGCTCGACACGCGCCTGCATCGCCGGTGCCGGCTCGGCCGCCACGGAAACGCGCACACGCTCGGCGAAATCGACCGGCGCCGGCGCGCAGGCCTGCCCGCGCAGCACATCGCCCAGCATCTGCCAGCGTTCGTTGCAGCTCGACAACGCCTCATCGTGTTCCAGCCGGCGCAGCATGAAACGGGCTTCATCGGCGGACAGCTCGCCATCGATCAACGACGACAGCTGCTGCCGGTAATGGGCGTCGAATTTATCGGGGGACGCGCCCCGGGAAGCATCATTGGACATATCGTGGCTCATGCGCGGCTCTTCTCGCGGGTGGCGCTGCCCACATCGAGCAGCGGCCGAAGTTCAGTGTCGATCGCCTCACGGGCACGGAAGATCCGCGACCGCACGGTGCCGATCGGGCACCCCATCTTCTGCGCGATTTCGTCGTAGCTCAGGCCGTCCACCTCGCGCATGGTGATGGCCGATCGCAGTTCTTCAGGCAGCGCGGAGACCGCCTTCATCACCGTCTGTTCCAGTTCCTGGCGCATCAACTCGCGTTCGGGCGTGTCGGTGTCGCGCAGGCGGGTGCCGCTGTCGTACTGCTCGGCGTCCCCGATCTCGATGTCATCGGTGGGCGGGCGGCGGTTGTGGGCGGCGAGATGGTTCTTGGCAGTGTTCACGGCGATCCTGTGCAACCAGGTATAGAACTGGGCGTCGCCGCGGAAACTGCCGATCGCGCGATACGCGCGGACGAAAGTGTCCTGGGCCACGTCCTGACATTCACTCCAGTCCGCGATGTAGCGCCCGATCAGCGCGATGACCCGATGCTGATACTTGCGTACCAGGACATCGAACGCCGCGCTCTCGCCACGCTGCACACGTCGGACCAGCTCCAGGTCCAGCTCCTGTGGTGTTTCAACCTCGGCCATGGGGGGCCGCACTCCTGTCAGCCCAACCGACGTCGGGCAATGAGACTGCCAATCCCGGGAAAAGTTCAGCGCTCGATCACACAGCGCCGCACCAGCTTTTAACCACCGTTCCGTTAAGGTTTCCGATCCAGGCAATGAATCGACGGTATCTCTCCCCCAGCTATAGGGATTTGACGGGGAGGAAACAACCTCTGGATCATAGCCCCCTTCTCCATACACAACCGGATGGAACGTTCCCATGCTCTCAGGCTTCGATGGGCTCCGCTTCTCGCATTGGCACCCGCAGATCCGTGACGATGGCGTCGTCGTGCTCAGCCTCGACCGCCACGACAGCAGCGTCAATGCCATGTCGCAGGACGTGCTGCTCGAACTGGGCGACCTGATCGAGCGGATCGCGATGGACCCGCCCAAGGCGGTGGTGATCCAGTCGATCAAGGCGGCCGGCTTCATCGCCGGAGCGGACCTGAAGGAATTCCAGGAATTCGACCGCCGCGGCACCGTCAATGACGCAATCCGCCGTGGCCAGAGCACCTACCAGAAGCTGGCCGAACTGCCCTGCCCGACCGTCGCGGCGATCCATGGTCATTGCCTGGGCGGCGGCACCGAGCTGGCCCTGGCCTGCCGTTACCGCGTCGCCTCCAACGATGCCTCCACCCGCATCGGCCTGCCGGAAACCCAGTTGGGCATCTTCCCGGGCTGGGGCGGCAGCTCGCGCCTGCCGCAGCTGGTGGGCGCCCCGGCGGCGATGGACATGATGCTGACCGGCCGCAACCTGTCGGCCTCGGCCGCGCGCAACATCGGCCTGGTCGACAAGGTGGTCGCACCGGCCGTGCTGCTCGATACCGCGGTGTCGCTCGCGCTGAAGGGCACTACCCGCCCATTCAAGCAGCGCGCGACCGCGTGGATCACCAACACCTGGCTGGCACGCAAGCTGCTCGCCCCGCAGATGGCCAAGCAGGTCGCCCGCAAGGCGCGCAAGGAGCACTACCCGGCCCCCTACGCGCTGATCAACACATGGGCACGCACCGGCGGCAGCCCGATCCAGACCCGTCTGGATGCCGAACGCCGCGCGGTGGTGAAGCTGGCCGGCACCCCGACCGCACGCAACCTGATCCGCATCTTCTTCCTGACCGAACGCCTGAAGGCGCTGGGCGGCAAGGACCACGGCATCCAGCACGTCCACGTGGTCGGCGCCGGCGTGATGGGCGGCGACATCGCGGCATGGTCGGCTTACAAAGGCTTCAACGTGACCCTGCAGGATCGCGAGCAGCGCTTCATCGACCCGGCCATGGAACGCGCGCAGGCGCTGTTTGCCAAGCGGGTGAAAGACGACAGCAAGCGCCCGGCCGTGGCCGCGCGCCTGAAAGCCGATCTCGCGGGCGAGGGCGTGGCCCAGGCCGATCTGGTGATCGAAGCCATCATCGAAAACCCGGACGCCAAGCGCGCGCTGTACCAGTCGCTGGAGCCGAAGATGAAGGCCGATGCGCTGCTGACCACCAACACTTCCTCGATCCCGCTGGACGAACTGCGCGACCACATCCAGCGTCCGGCGCAGTTTGCCGGCCTGCATTACTTCAATCCGGTCGCGCAGATGCCGCTGGTGGAAATCATCCATCACGACGGCATGGCGCCGGAGACCGAGCGTCGCCTGGCCTCGTTCTGCAAGGCGCTGGGCAAGTTCCCGGTGCCGGTCGCCGGCACGCCCGGCTTCCTGGTCAACCGCGTGCTGTTCCCGTACATGCTTGAAGCTGCCACCGCGTATGCCGAAGGCGTGCCGGGCCCGGTGCTGGACAAGGCCGCGGTGAAGTTCGGCATGCCGATGGGCCCGATCGAACTGCTCGACACCGTTGGCCTGGATGTGGCTGCCGGCGTAGGCAAGGAACTGGCGCCCTTCCTCGGCCTGCAGGTGCCGGCGGCCCTGGCGACCGTGGAACAGGGCAAGCGTGGCAAGAAGGACGGCCAGGGCCTGTACAAGTGGGAGAACGGACGCGCGCAGAAGCCGGACGTCCCCGCCAATTACGAGGTCCCGGCCGATCTGGAAGACCGCCTGATCCTGCCACTGCTCAACGAGGCGGTGGCCTGCCTGCATGACGGCGTCGTCGCCGACGCCGACCTGCTCGATGCCGGCGTGATCTTCGGCACCGGCTTCGCCCCGTTCCGCGGCGGCCCGATCCAGTACATCCGCGCCACCGGCGCCGATGCCCTGGTCGAACGTCTCAAGGTCCTGCAGCAGCGCTACGGCGACCGTTTCGCCCCGCGCCCGGGCTGGGATTCGTCGGCGCTGCGCGAACCGGTCATCTGAGCATCGCAACAACGCCAGCGCACGCTGGCGTTGTTGTTTCCGCCGCCGGCGTACAACCAGAACACCCTGTTACCGATACAGGCCTCCCACCCCCACACCCCGCATGCGATCCTCCCGCTCTGTCCCCGCCAGCGAGACCGCCCGCATGACGACCATCATCGCCCCCCGCATCCATGACATCGGTGGCCTGCAGGTCCGCCGCGCCGTGCCGACCCTGCAGGCGCGCAGCGTCGGGCCGTTCGTGTTCGTCGACCAGATGGGCCCGGCCGTGCTCTCCCCCGGCACCGGGATCGACGTGCGCCCGCATCCGCATATCGGCCTGGCCACCGTCACCTTCCTGTGGTCCGGCGCCATCGGCCACCGCGATACCCTTGGCTCGGACCAGGTCATCCGCCCCGGCGACGTCAACTGGATGACCGCCGGCCGCGGCATCGCCCACTCCGAGCGCACGCCTGCCGTCGAACGCGAGCACGACCACCCGCTGCATGGCATGCAGACCTGGCTGGCGCTGCCGAAGAGTGCCGAAGAGACCGATCCCGCGTTCTATCACCATGCTGCCGCGACCCTGCCCCAGCAGCGCCGCAACGGTGCCTGGCTGCGCGTCATCGCCGGCCGCGCGTACGGCGAAGAATCCCCGGTCAAGGTCTTCGCCGATACCCTCAACGTCGCCATCGATCTGGACGCCGATGCGGAAATCGACCTGGATACCGGCCACGCCGAGCGCTCGCTCTACATCCTGGAAGGCCAGGCCCAGCTTGACGGTGTGGACGTCCCTGCCCAGCACCTGATCATTCCCGAGCCCGGTGCCCGCGGCCGCCTGCGCGCCAAGACCCCGATCAAGGCGATGCTGATGGGCGGCGAACCGCTCGACGGGCCGCGTCACCTCTGGTGGAACTTCGTCTCCAGCTCCACCGAACGGATCGAGCAGGCCAAGCACGACTGGGAATCCGGCCGCTTCGGCACGATTCCGGGCGACGATAAAGAGTTCATTCCGCTGCCTTCGTACTGAGCCGACACGCCGGCGGCCATCCGTTCGTCGACTGTTGACACCACCGTCACCCCGATGAACCCCGATTCAGCTACGTTGCGCCTGCCCACCCCGGGCATAACGTGGAGCACGTCGATGAGCATGGGCAAACGTCTGGCCGCCGAGTTCCTGGGCACGTTCTGGTTGGTGTTGGGCGGGTGTGGCAGCGCGGTACTGGCCGCCAACTTCGGTGGCGATGGCAATCCGCTGGGGATCGGCTTTCTGGGCGTGGCGCTGGCCTTCGGCCTGACCGTGCTGACCGGCGCCTATGCATTCGGACACGTCTCCGGCGCGCACTTCAATCCGGCGGTCAGTGTTGGCCTGTGGGCTGGCGGCCGCTTCCCCGCGCGCGACCTGCTTCCCTACATCCTGGCGCAGGTGCTGGGCGGTGCACTGGCCGGCTTCATCCTGCTGCAGATCGCCTCCGGCGCGCCCGGTTTCCAGATTGATGGCAGCCAGGCCGGTGCATTCGCCAGCAACGGCTATGGCGCGCTGTCGCCGGGCGGCTACAGCGTCGCCGCCGCCTTCCTCTGCGAGGTGGTCCTCACCGCGTTCTTCCTGATCGTGATCATGGGCGCGACCCACGGCAACGCGCCGGCCGGCTTCGCCCCGATCGCGATCGGCCTGGCGCTGACATTGATCCACCTGATCAGCATTCCGGTCACCAATACCTCGGTCAATCCGGCGCGCTCCACCGCCGTGGCGCTGTTCGCCGGCAGCGGCGCGCTCAGCCAGCTGTGGCTGTTCTGGCTGGCACCGCTGTTGGGCGGCCTGATCGGCGGCATCGTCTACAAGTGGATGGGCGCCGCGCCCCGTTGACCGGCGTGGCGGGGCGGTCCCGCACCGCCCGGCGTCGGTGCAGAAAGGTTCACCTGAAACCGTTATTTGTACACTGAGTCACATTCCGTTAAGGTCCCGATCACTCGTCCGACACTGACGGCAGCGAGTGATCCGGTACGCGCGCGGGGAATGCGCCACCACGGCCTGGGTTGTCGACGGCCACCGGACTGCCTGTCAGCGACGGACGCGATCATCGACCTTGGGGGAACCATGAACGTCCTGCGCGCTGTCGTATGTGTGTGTCTGCTGGTCACTGCCGGCGCCGTTGCGGCGCAAACGACCAGCGAATGTCCGTCCCTGCCCGCCAGCAGCGGCCTGCAATGGCAGTCGCTCGTCCAGCGCGACTTCATCCTGTGCAAGGCCACCGCCGCCGATGGCCGCGAAGTGCTCAGCCTGACCTTGAGCGCGCGCAATCCCGAGCTGCCGTTGAACCGCGCGCTGCGCCAGGAAAAAGGCAGCTTCGCGGGTGAAACCCTGTACTGGTACCAGCCCGACCTGGGGGGACAGAAACCGCCGGGCTATGACACCCGCCGGATCACTGTGGTGAAATTCGACAAGAACCGTTTTGCGCAGATTGCGCTTTACGCCGGCGACAAGAGCGAACTGGGTTCGCTGCAAACGCTGGCGCAGGGGATGAACCTGACGCCCTCGGCTGTCGCCGCCGGGCGCTGAGGACGAGGTCGGGACAGTGCACCGCACTCATCCCGTCATCCACGGTAGCGCCGGCCGCTGGCCGGCGCCTCCCACACCGTCAGGTGTCATGCGCCGGCCGGCCAGCGACCGGTGCCCACGTGCCTCAGAAGCGGCCTTCCTGGAAATCCACGAAGGCCTGCATCAGCTCCTGCTTGGTGTTCATCACGAACGGCCCATGCCGCATGACCGGCTCGCGCAGCGGGCGGCCGGCCACCAGGATCAGGCGCGCACCGGTTTCACCGGCACGCAGGCTGAGCTGCTCGCCGCCGCCCAGCACCGCCATTTCCTGGCGCGCCACGGGACGCGCGTCATCGCCTTCACCGATCTCCAGCCCGCCTTCGAATACATAGGCAAACGCGTTGTGGCCATCGGGCAGCGTGTAGCTCCAGCCCGCGCGCGCATCCAGGGTGATGTCCAGGTAGACCGGATCGGTGGCCGGCTGCACGATCGGCCCCACGGTGTCACCCACCTGGCCGGCGATGACCTTGACCTGCACGCCGTCGGCCGGCGCGGTCACCGGGATGTGGTCCGGCGCGAACTCCTGGTACTTCGGATCGGTCATCTTGTCGCGCGCCGGCAGGTTCACCCACAGCTGGAACCCACGCATCTGTCCGGATTCCTGTTCGGGCATTTCCGAGTGGATCAAGCCGCGGCCCGCCGTCATCCACTGCACGCTGCCCGGCGTGAGCAGGCCCTCGTTGCCGTGGTTGTCCTTGTGCCGCATGCGGCCGTCGAGCATGTAGGTGACGGTCTCGAACCCACGGTGCGGATGGCTGGGGAAGCCGGCGATGTAGTCCTCGGCGCGGTCCGTGCCGAATTCATCCAGCAGCAGGAACGGGTCCAGGTCGGGCAGCGACGGCCCCCCGATCACCCGCGTCAGGCGCACGCCGGCGCCATCGGAGGTGGCCATGCCACGGATGGTGCGCAGCACGCGCACCGGGGTTGGGCTGCTCATGGTGACTCCAGGGTCGGTGATCGATCAACAAGATGGCCTCGCCGGCCCCGCCGGCCAACCGTCATGCCCGCAACCGATTGTTCCAAGCGTGATGTTCCGATGACGTGCACGGGCACGCGCCCCACCCACCCTACGACCAAAGTACTAGCAGCAAGCCCCCGCCATTGCATTGACCCCGTCAGTGCCAAGGCGGACTCTTACGACGATCTCCAGGGAGACGCAATCTCATGAAAGGTTTTTCAAAACTGGGTTGGGCAGTCATCGCACTGCTTGGCGCGTTCTGTCTAGGCACCGTCGCGCTGCGCCGCGGTGAGCCCATCAATGCGCTGTGGATCGTCGTCGCTGCGGTCTCCATCTATCTCATCGCGTATCGCTTCTACAGCCTGTTCATCGCCGACAAGGTGATGCAGCTCGATCCGACCCGGGCCACGCCCGCGGTGATCAACAACGATGGCCTGGATTACGTCCCGACCAACAAACACGTGCTGTTCGGCCATCATTTCGCCGCCATCGCCGGTGCAGGCCCGCTGGTCGGCCCGGTGCTGGCCGCGCAGATGGGCTACCTGCCCGGCCTGCTCTGGCTGGTGGTGGGTGTGGTCGTGGCCGGCGCGGTGCAGGATTTCATGATCCTGTTCCTCTCCAGCCGCCGCAACGGCCGCTCGCTGGGTGACCTGGTGCGTGAGGAAATGGGGCCGGTACCCGGCACCATCGCCTTGTTCGGCGCCTTCCTGATCATGATCATCATCCTGGCGGTGCTGGCGATGGTGGTGGTCAAGGCGCTGGCCGAAAGCCCCTGGGGCATGTTCACGGTCATCGCGACCATGCCGATCGCCATCCTGATGGGCGTGTACATGCGCTACATCCGCCCGGGCAAGATCGGCGAGATCTCCGTGGTCGGCCTGATCCTGCTGCTGGCCGCGATCTGGTTCGGTGGCAAGGTCGCCGCCGATCCGGTCTGGGGACCGGCCTTCACCTTCACCGGGATCCAGATCACCTGGATGCTGATCGGCTACGGCTTCGTCGCCTCGGTGCTGCCGGTGTGGCTGCTGCTGGCCCCGCGCGATTACCTGTCCACCTTCCTCAAGATCGGCACCATCGTGGCGCTGGCGATCGGCATCCTGATCGTCATGCCGGAACTGAAGATGCCGGCCCTGACCCAGTTCGCCGCCAGTGGCGACGGCCCGGTCTGGAAAGGCGGGATGTTCCCGTTCCTGTTCATCACCATCGCCTGCGGCGCGGTCTCCGGCTTCCATGCCCTGATCGCCTCGGGCACCACGCCCAAGCTGCTCGCCAATGAGCGTCACATGCGCTACATCGGCTACGGCGGCATGCTGATGGAATCGTTCGTCGCGGTGATGGCGCTGGTGGCCGCCTCGATCATCGACCCGGGCATCTACTTCGCCATGAACGCACCGGCGGCCGTGATCGGCCCGGATGCGGTCTCCGCTGCGGCCTACATCAGCAATACGTGGGGCTTCATCATCACCCCCGAGCAGCTGGAGGCCACGGCCGCGGCGATCGGCGAGCCGACCATCCTGCACCGCGCCGGTGGTGCACCAACGCTGGCGGTGGGTATCGCGCAGATCCTGCACGAAGCGATCCCGAGCGGCAGCAACGCGATGATGGCGTTCTGGTACCACTTCGCGATCCTGTTCGAAGCGTTGTTCATCCTCACCGCGGTCGATGCCGGTACCCGTGCCGGTCGCTTCATGCTGCAGGACCTGCTGGGCAACTTCATCCCGGCCCTGAAGAAGACCGAATCGTGGACCGCCAACATCATCGCCACCGCCGGTTGCGTGGCGCTGTGGGGCTATCTGCTCTACACCGGCGTGGTGGATCCCTTCGGCGGCATCCAGACCCTGTGGCCGCTGTTCGGCATCTCCAACCAGATGCTGGCCGGCATCGCGCTGATGCTCGGCACCGTGGTGCTGTTCAAGATGAAGCGTGACCGCTTCGCCTGGGTGACCGGCGTGCCGGCCGTGTGGCTGCTGATCTGCACCACCTATGCCGGCCTGATCAAGATCTTCGACAGCAACCCGGCGCAGGGCTTCCTGGCCCAGGCGCACAAGTACCAGGATGCGATCGCCAGCGGCACGCTGACCGCCCCGGCCAAGACCGTCGGCCAGATGCATCAGATCGTGGTCAACGCCTACGTCAACACCGGCCTGACCGTCCTGTTCCTGTTCGTGGTGTTCTCGATCCTGTTCTACGCGATCAAGACCATCTTCCTGGCCCGCCGCACGCCGCAGCGCACCGACAAGGAAACCCCGTACGTGGCGCTTGAGCCGCACCAGATGGCGGACCTGTGATGAGTACTGAACTCGTCCCCGCCGGTCAGTACCAGGCCCACCGCCGCATCTGGCGGCGCCTGGTGCAGACCGCACGGCTGTGCTGCGGCATTCCTGATTACGACAACTACGTCCGGCATGTGCTGGAGAAGCATCCGGACCGCGTGCCGATGGACTACAAGACATTCTTCCGCGAGCGCCAGGAGGCGCGTTACAGCGGCAAGAACGGGGGGCGCTGCTGCTGACCTCCGGCAGCGGATGCACTCGAAAACGGCGGCGCGAAAGCGCCGCCGTTTTTTGTCGGGTCGCGTTTGCCACTGCCTGCGACAGGCCTCAGGGGCAGCCGGCCAGCGCGGCCGGCTTTACTGGAGCGTGAGGGGGCTCAACGTTACCTGTGCATTGTTCGCCGCGCCCATCCGCCCGGTATAGGTCTTACCGCGCTGGAGCAGATAGAAGCTGTCCAGGTAGTCGGTATCGTTGGTAAACCAGCCGCTCGGCATGGCCTTGAGGATCGCGCCGCCGATCTCGGCAATCACCGCATACTCCGGGGCGAAGGCACCCAGCCCCAGCTTCACGCCTTCGGTGAGGGCGATCAGCAGGTCCTTGTAATTGGTGTCGCCATCGTCTTCGAACAGTTGCACGTTGGCGGTATCGAACCGGTAGTTGCCCCAGATCACCAACGGTTGGCCCGGGGTGTAATCGGTCTTGTCATGGTCCAGGTACGGCAGTGACACCGTGGCCATCTCCGGCTCTGCCTCGCCTGTCTGCAGGCCGGAGACCACGGCGAACACTTCCGCGCCGCCCAGCGCCCACGGCTCGCCGTCATTGGCCAGGCGGATACGGTCAAGCCGGGTGACATCCAGGGAGGTCGCTCCATCGGCGGCCACCGTGAGGCGATCGGCCGACTGCAGTCCCCTCGCCTGCAACCCGGCATTGATCAGGGCCATGCCTTCCTGGACCGCCTGCCCGGTATCGATGTCCACAATCAGCACCGGGAAGGTCGGGGCCACCTGCGCATCCAGCAGATGCTGACGCCCGTGCCGGTCGTAGGCCACCAGGGAGGTCCATGTGCGGTCGTTTCCCTTGGGCAGCACCGCTACCCAGAGATCGGCAGGCGCCACCGACGCCAGGGTCTGCCCTGCCGGGACGAAGCTGCGGACCTGCAGCAACCCACGATCTGCGGCCGGCAGGCCCTTGTACTGGCGGACCAGATCATCGCGTTCGGACAGCATCCGCGACGCCAGGCTGTTCCCACCCGGATCGCTCTCGGCCAGGACCGCGGTCAACGGCAGCCCGCGTTCGGGGTGCTCCGCCAGCGCATCGACGAGGGCGCCGGCCCGTGCCGGCTGCCCGAGCCACGCCGCCACATCGCGTGCACTTGCATCGGCCACGGCATGCACACTTCCTCGCTCGCCCGGGGCAGCTTGTACGGACACAGAAGCGAACATCAGTACGCCGGCGGTGATCACCGACATCAACACGTCTTTGGTCTTCATCGTGCTTCCTGACAGGTGTCGACTGCCGTCGACAAAGAAGCCATGCCATGCGCGTTCGGCGCACGGCACAGTGCATGGCGCCGGACCTTACGCGGCGGTGCCAGGGCGATCCCGTACGCCTTTCACACTTCATGGCAAATGCAGCCACTTCTGACACCGGCGCGTGACCTGGGTCCCAGACCCATGGCGTTCAGCGGGTCATAGCCGCCAAAAAAAGAGGCGGCCATCAAGGCCGCCTCGGGAGTCGACAACGCGGCGCGCGCTTACGCGCCGGCCATCCATTTCAGGATCAGGCCGGTCACATACGCCAGGCCGGTCCCGGTGGCATAGCCCACGGTGCCCAGCAGCACGCCGACCGGCGCCAGCGACGGATGGAACGCGGCGGCGACCACGGGTGCCGATGCCGCTGCACCGATGTTGCCCTGCGAGCCGATCGCGAAGAAGAACAGCGGCGCGCGCAGCAGCTTGGCGGCGATCAACAGCACCAGGATGTGGGTCAGCATCCAGATCGCGCCGAGCGCGAACAGCCATGGCCGCTCGAGCAGCGAGAGCAGGTCCATCTGCATGCCGATGCAGGCGATCAGGAAATACAGGAACAGCGTGCCCAGGCGCGAGGCACCGGCCGACTCCAGGCGCCGCACACGGGTGAAGCTCAGACCCAGGCCGAGCGCCGTGGACAGCAGCACCACCCAGACGAACGCGCTGTCCAGGCTGAACTGGCTGGCCCAGCTCACATTGGCCTTGAACCAGCCGCTCAGCGGCGCGGCGATGGCATGCGCCAGGCCGACGCCGCCCAGCCCCACACCGACGATCACCATCAGGTCGGTCAGGCTCGGAATGCGGGCATTCTGTGCTTCGTATGCCGAGATGCGCTCCTTCATCTCATCAATGGCGCGGGTATCGGCCCCGCTGCGGGCATCGATCTGCTTGGCGCGGTTGGCCAGGAACAGCAGGACCGCCATCCACAGGCTCGCGCAGGCCACATCGACCACGGCGAACTGGCCGAACGTCGTCGCATCGGTGCCGAACACTTCACGCATCGCCACCATGTTGGCGCCGCCGCCGATCCAGCTGCCGGCCAGGGCCGCCATGCCCTTCCAGGTATCACCGGCCACGGTGGCCGGGTGGATCCAGGACATCGCCTGGAACGACACGATGGCGCCGAGGATGATGCCCAGCGTGCCGGCGCAGAACATCACCAGCAGCTTCGGCCCCAGCTTCATGATGCCCTTGAGGTCGATCGACAGGGTCAGCAGCACCAGCGCGGCGGGCAGCAGCACGTCACGCGCGATCGGGTTGTAGAGCGGGGTGTTGTGGCCGTCGATGAGGCCGGCGGTGTTGTAGATGGCCGGGATGAAGTAGCACAGCAGCAGGGCCGGTACCCACGCGAAAATCTTCTTGAGGATCGGGGTCGGGCCGCTGGCGGCCCAGAAGATCACTGCCAGGGTGGCGGCGATCAGGCCGAGGCCGACGATGTCATTGGTGATCAGGGCAGTACTGGGTTCGGTCGGCATCAAGCCATCCTCTGTCGATCGAAGGGAAAAAAAAAAGCGCCGCATAGAGCGGCGCCTCCGGAGCTTAACATTGTCTTCACGACACCACACTTTGCGGCGCAGCGAGCAGGACGATCACGACGCCGGCAGCGATGGACGTTCACTGCGCCCGGGCAGCGAGGCCCCCAGATCGAGGATCACGCAGGTGCCCCGGGGGACACAGGGCTCGATCTGCAGCGCCCAGCCCAGGTGTTCACAGAGCCGGGCGATCAGCTCCAGGCCGATCCCGCTCTGTTCGTTGCGGTCGCCCCGGGCCATGCGCGCATGCACCGCCGCGATCTCTTCCGGACTCATGCCGAGCCCCGGATCCTGCAGGGTCACCACCGCCTGGTCGGAGACCTGGATGTGGATGGTGCCGCGGCCGCTGTTCTCGATCGCGTTGCGCAGCAGATTGCCGATCGCCGCCTGGACCACGCCCAGTGGCGCGACGATATCCACCCGCGCCAGGCCGTCGATCTCGATGCGCAGGTCCTTGTCGCCCATCAGGTGACGATGGTCTTCAATGATGTCCGGCACCAGCAGATCGAGCGGAATTCGCTCGCCCAGTGCAGCCAGCCGCGCCGGGTCGCGCGCCAGCACCAGCAGCAACTGGATCAACTGCTCCACGCCCTGCGCGGTGCGGTGCACCCGCTGCATCTGCTGGCGGGCGCGGTCGGGAATGTCCGGCTGGCCAAGTGCCAGTTCCGCGGCGCCGGTAATCACCGCAATCGGCGTGCGCAGCTCATGGCTGGCCGTGCTGATGAAGATCCGCTCGCGCTCAACGAACTGTTCGTTGCGCGCCAGGTAGTCGTTGAGCGCGTTGGCGATCACGTACAACTCGGAGCTGGCCCGTGGGTCCACCTCCACCCGTTGCCCGGGAACACCCGGCCGAAGGTCGTCGATGCGCCGGGCCAGCGAGCTCAGCGGCCGTACCAGGCGACCGACGCCGAAAGACGCCATCACCACGGTGACGATGATCATCAGCACACCGGCCAGCAGCACCCAGCGCGTGGCGAACTGTTCCAGCTCATGGAAGTCATTGATGTCCAGCACCAGTGCCAGCCGCCCCAGCTGCGTGGTTTCGCGGACCATCACCGCGCTGGCGCGTCCGTTGACCTCCACACCGTCGTGCAGCCCCGGATGCAGCGTGCGCAGGCTCTCCGGCACCGTCGGGCTGCCGTTGATGTAGAACAGCCGCAGGGTGTCCGAATCCTGCCAGCGGTAATGCGGCTCGTGTTCGATGTGGTTGACGATGCTGTCCAGCTCGGAGTTGAGCAGCGCGCGCCATGCCGAGTGCTCGGCGTGTTCGTGCACGTAGTTGCCCACGCTGAATACCGCCAGCGAGATCAGCGCGAGGTAGCCCAGCAGCCACCACACCATGCGCCGGTGCATGGGCGCTGGCTTGGGCGCGCGCTTATGCCACTTCATCGGAACTGTCCGCAGCCGACACGCCGAGGCGGTAGCCGACCCGCGGCAAGGTGTGGATCAACTTCTGCTGGAACGGGCCGTCCACGCTGCGGCGCAGTTCGTACACATGCGAGCGCAGCAGATCGCCATCGGGCAACTCGTCGCCCCACAGCGCGAACTCCAGCTGCTGGCGGGTCACCGCGCCCGGGCTGGCCCGCATCAGTACTTCCAACAGCTTGCGGCAGGCCGGGTACAGGTGCAGCGCCTTGCCGTCGCGCTGCGCCTCCAGCGTGGCCAGATCCAGCTTGAGGTCGGCCACTTCCAGCACCTTGCGCGGATTGCGGCCCTTGGCACGCACCATCAGTGCCTCCAGGCGCACTTCCAGCTCGGGCAGCGCGAACGGCTTGGTCAGGTAATCATCGGCACCCGCACGAAACCCCGCGATTTTGTCCGGCAGCTCATCGCGTGCGGTGAGCATGATCACCGGCACTTCCGAGCCGTGGTCAGCACGCAACCGGCGCAGGACCTCCGGGCCCTCCATGCGCGGCAGCATCCAATCCAGGATCAGCGCGTCATAGGGCTGCGACACGGCCAGGTGCAGGCCGGTCACGCCGTCGGGGGCGACATCGAGCACATGGCCCCGCGACTCGAAATAATCGAATAGATTGGCAACCAGCTGACGGTTGTCTTCAATGACCAGCAGCCGCATGGGAGACTCTCGTGACCGGTTGAACGCATGGTAGCGGGAACCGTGTCGGAATCCGGTCGCAATGGGGTGGTTTACGACGCTTTTCCTACGCTGTCGGGGAGACAGTGGCTGTTTTGCCGACGAGCCTGGGCGTGATCGAATCCTTCTTCCTGCGGCGCTGGCCGCGTGTGCTGGTCTGCCTTGCCCTGCTGCTGGCGCTGGCGGCCGGCATCGGCCTGCGCCAGCCCTCACCGCCGGATGAGCCGCGCTTCGTGCTGGCCGCGCGTGCCATGGTCGAGTCCGGCCAGTGGCTGCTGCCGCACCGCGGCAGCGAACTGTATGCGGAAAAACCGCCGGTCTTCATGTGGATGCAGGCGGCCAGCCACCAGCTGTTCGGCGGCTGGGCCCTCGCCTTTCTGGTGCCCTCGCTGCTGGCCGCGCTGCTTACGCTGTGGCTGACCTGGGATCTGGGCCGGCGGCTGTGGACCCGGCGCGTCGGCTGGTGGGCCATGCTCGCGTTGTTCAGCTGCCTGCAGTTCGGCCTGATGGCCAAACGGGCCCAGATCGACATGGTGCTGGTGGCGATGACCACCCTGTCGCTGTGGGGGCTGCTGCGCCACCTGCTGGAGGGCCGCAACCGCCCGGCGTTGTGGTTGGCCGGCTTCGCTGCCGGGGTGGGCACGGTGACCAAGGGCGTCGGCTTCCTGCCGCTGCTGGTGCTGGTGCCGTTTGCCCTGTGGCGCTGGCGCGCCCGTGGCACGGCATTGCCGCCGGGCACCGCACGCGATCTGTGGTGGTTGCTGCCGGCCTTCCTGCTCGGCACGGCGGTCTGGCTGGCGCCGTTGGGCATCGCCCTGCTCAACGCGACCGATCCGGCACTGCATGCGTATGCACGGGAACTGCTGTTCAAGCAGACCGGCACCCGCTACGCGAACGCCTGGCACCACGTGAAGCCTGCGTGGTACTACCTGCAGGTGATGGCGACGTTGTGGCTGCCCGGCAGCCTGCTGTTGCCGGCGCTGATCCCCGCGTGGTGGCGCCGCCTCAACCGCCTGGACGGACGCTGGTGGCTGCTGCTGGGTTGGGCGCTGCTGGTACTCGTCTTCTTCAGCGCCAGCCCGGGCAAGCGCGAGGTGTACATCTTCCCGATGCTGCCCGCGCTGTGCCTGGCCGCCGCACCGCTGCTGCCCGGGCTGCTGCGCCGGGCCGGGCTGCGCTGGCTGCTGTGGGCGTATGTCGCCGTGCTGGGCGCGGCGGCGCTGTACATCGGCACACAGCTCTGGAGCGGCAGCGCGTGGGCGCACCTCCAGCTGGCCCGACGTGCCATGCCCGATGCGCTGCTGCCCGTGCTGGGCGGCTGGCTGATCGCCTTCGGCGTGGCGCTGCTGGCCTTGGCCCTGTGGTGGCGCCAACGGCGCGCGGGCGCGCTGGTGGTGGCGACCGCCTTCCTGCTCTGGAATCTGTACGGCTGGGTGTTGATGCCCACGCTGGATCCGTACAGCTCCGCCTCCGCCGTGATGCAGCGGGTGGGCGCGCGGATCGGGCCGCAGGCGGAGCTGGGCGTAGTGGCCTGGCGCGAGCAGAACCTGCTGCAGGCTGACCGCCCGGTGACCGATTTCGGCTTCAAGACGCCATGGGAGCAGCAATGGCAGGCCGCCGGTCCGTGGGTGGCGCAGGCCCCGCAGCGCCGCTGGCTGCTGGTGCTTGATGAGGCGATCAGCCCGTGCGTGGACCCGTCGGCGGTGATCGAGATCGGCAGCGCCAACCGCAACCGCTGGCTGCTGTTTCCGGGCACCGCCTGGCAGGCGGACTGCCATGCCGCCGTGACCGCTACCGACACCGCGCAGGACGAGGAAGACTGAACGGAAGGTCGCGCTTAACCGGCGGCCAACATCGCTCCGACCGCTCTCCGACAACCCGCTGACGACCATGGCGCCGGAATCTCCCGCCGGCCCCTTTGTCCATGTTCCCAGCGTCCACCGTTGCGCTCTCCTCCACGCCGGCTGCGTCGGCCACGCCGCGTTTCCTCCGCGAGCACCTCTGGGCTCCGCTGGCGTTGACCCTGCTCGTCAGCGCTGCGCTGATGGGCGCCGGGGGCGACCAATGGCTGGCCGACCAGTGGTATCGCCTGGAAGGGCAGCAGTGGGCGCTGCAGAACGCCTGGTTCACCACTCACCTGATCCATCAGGCCGGCAAATGGGCCAGCAGTGCGGCGGCGCTCGTGGCGATCGTGCTGTGCTCCCACGCCTGGCGCAGTGAGCGCGCCGTCGCGTGGCGCTGGCCGCTGCTGTACCTGGTGCTGGCGGTCGCGCTGGGCACCGGTCTGGTCTCGCTGCTCAAGTCATTGACCCACATGGACTGCCCGTGGGATCTCACCCGCTACGGCGGCACCCGCGAGTTCATCGGGCTGTTCGCCACACGTCCACCGGGCATGCCGCGCGGGGTGTGCTTCCCCGGGGGGCACTCCAGCGCGGGTTTTGCGTGGGTCAGCCTGTACTTCTTCGCCTTGATGGTGCGCCCCGCCTGGCGCTGGCGCGGCCTGGCGGTCGGCCTGCTGGCCGGCGGCGTGTTCGGGTTCTCGCAACAACTGCGTGGCGCGCATTTCCTGTCGCATGACCTGTGGACGTTGGCCATCTGCTGGACGGTATCGCTGGGCCTGTTCCTGCTGGTTGAACGCATCCGGCTGCGCGGACCCGGCACGGTAACCGTCAGTGCGCAGGGAGACGCGGCATGAGCGCCACCCTCCCACGCGCTGCGCGCTTTCCCGTACTGGCCACCCTGCGTACGTGGCGCCCGAAGTGCACCACCGAGACCCTGATCCTGCTCACCAGCGTGTTCTTCGCGCTGGCCTGCAACGGGCTGTTCTGGCACAGCGCGATGGCGACCCACCCGGGCAGCATCGGCTTCACGCTCTCGCTGTTCCTGTTTCTGGTCGGCGCGCACAGTCTGTTGATGGGCCTGCTGGTCTGGCGCTGGAATGCCAAGGTCGTGATCAGTGTGCTGCTGATCGGCACCGCACTGGCTGCGCATTACATGAGCAGTTACCACATCTATCTGGATGCGGACATGCTGCGCAACGTGCTGGCAACCGATCACAAGGAAAGCGGCGAGCTGGTCACCCCGACGCTGATCCTGCCGCTGCTGCTGTTGGCCCTCGCCCCCATGCTGCTGCTGTGGCGCGTGCAGCTGCGCCGGCGCACGCTGGGCGCAGCGCTGCTGTGGCGCATCGGTTTTCTGCTGCTGTCGGCGCTGATCGCCTTCGGCGGGGCGATGCTGTCCTTCCAGGAAATGTCCTCGCTGATGCGCAACCAGCGCGAGGTGCGGTACCTGGCCACGCCCGGGAATTTCCTCCTCGGCCTGCCCAAGGCCCTGCGCGGCGACAACCCGATCCAGCGTGCCCCGAAACTGCCGATCGGCACTGATGCCAAGGCGACCCCGCGCGCGGCCGGCAGCCGCCCCCGCCTGCTGGTGATCGTAATGGGCGAAACCGCACGCGCACAGAACTGGGGCCTCAACGACTATGCCAGGCAGACCACGCCGGAACTGGCCCAGGCCGGGGTGATCAACTTCCCCGACATGCACTCATGCGGCACCAGCACCGAGGTGTCCCTGCCCTGCCTGTTCTCGCCGTATGGGCGCCATGACTACGACGAAACGAAGATCCGCGCGCACCAGTCGCTGCTGCATGTGCTGGACCACGCGGGCATCAGCACGGTGTGGCGCGACAACCAGTCCGGCTGCAAGGGCGTGTGCGAAGGCCTGGAGATGCAGGCGCTGGATGACGCCAAACACCCGACCCTGTGCGCCAACGGCCGCTGCATGGATGAGATCCTGATCGACGATCTGGCCACCCAGGTTCGCGCGCGGCCGGGTGACCGCGTGGTGGTGCTGCATCAGCTGGGCAACCATGGCCCGAGTTACTTCGAACGGTATCCGGCGCGCTTCCGTCGTTTCACCCCGACCTGCGATACGCCGGACCTGGGCAAGTGCAGCCGCGAGCAGATCACCAACAGTTACGACAACGCACTGCTGTACACCGATCACCTGCTCTCGCGCACGATCGGCACGCTGAAGGGCATGGACGACTACGACACGGCGATGATCTACCTCTCCGATCACGGCGAATCGCTGGGCGAGAAGGGCCTGTATCTGCACGGCGTGCCGTATGCGATCGCCCCGCAGGAGCAGACCCACGTGCCGATGACGATGTGGTTCTCGCCGTCCTTCGCGGCCAACCGTGGGCTCAACCTGGCCTGCGTGCGGGAGCGTGCGGGCAAGTACACCGACCACGACAATCTGTTCCCGTCGGTACTCGGACTGATGCAGGTCAAGACGTCGGTGTATGAACGTGACCGGGATCTGTTTGCGTCGTGCGAGGTTTGAAGCGGAACGACCACTGCTGTCAGCTATTCGCTCTTCCGTTTTGGTCGAGGCAGGCCACACTGTCCGTCGGCGGATAGTCGAGCAAAGACAATGGCCTTGGCTGTGGGTTGGTCTCGAGCCGTTGTTGTTCCCATGCGCACCGACCCACTGTCGACGGGGCGGTGTGGGTGGGTTGGCGGGACCGTTATGCGCCATGGATGGCGCATATCGAGCCCCCATGGACGGGTTCACGGCGGGTCCCGACAACCCGCCCACACCGACCCTCCCCACGTAACACGGCCGCTAAACCTTCGCCGTTGAAGTTGCCGCTGAAGTTGTCGTTGACACTGACGATCGACCCGCCCCTTGCTGCCCTGCCCCTTGCGGTGCGCCCGGCGCTTCACTAGCCTTCGCCGGTCTGTCACCACCCAAGGATGTGCCCGTGAACCACCGCCCGCTCCTGCTGGCCCTGGCAGTCAGTGCTGCCGCACTGACGCTGGCGGCCTGCCAGAAGGAACCGTCCCCCGCCGATGCACCGGCCACGGGCACCACCCAGTCCAAGGAAACCGCGGACCAGTTCATCGCCCGCGTCAACGCCGAGTACAAAGCCATGTACCCGGAAATGACCTCGGCCCAGTGGCTGTCTTCGACCTACATCAATGACGATTCCGAGCGCGTCGCGGCCAAGGCCAACGAGCGCTGGCTCACCGTCCTCAATGGCTGGATCACCCAGGCCGGCCAGTACGACGGCCAGCCGATGAGCGAAGACACCAAGCGCCAGATCCACCTGCTCAAGTTGATGACCTCCATGCCCGCCCCGCGCGACCCGGCCAAGCTCTCCGAGCTGACCCGCATCGCCAGCCGCATGGAAGGCGCCTACGGCTCCGGCAAATACTGCACCGATGAAGCCAACCCCCAGAGCTGCCGCCAGCTCGGCGATCTGGAACAGGTGCTCGCCCGCAGCCGCGACTATGACAAGCAGCTCGACGCCTGGCAGGGCTGGCACGGCACCACCAAGCCGATGCGCGCCGATTACGAACGCTTCGTCAGCCTGGTCAATGAAGGCGCCAAGGAAATGGGCTTCGCCGATGCCGGCCAGATGTGGCGCAGCGGCTATGACATGCCCGCCGACCAGATCGGCCCGGAAACCGACCGCCTGTGGGACCAGGTCAAGCCGATGTACGAGCAGCTTCACTGCTATGCCCGCACCAAGCTGGACGGCACGTACGGCAAGGACAAGGCCGAGGTCAACGGCGGCCTGATCGCCGCGCACCTGACCGGCAACATGTGGCAGCAGGACTGGTCCAACCTGTGGGACCAGCTGGAACCGTATCCCGGCGCCGGCAACCTGGACATCACCGCCGCACTGGAAAAGCAGTACCAGACCAACCTCAGTGGCGCACTGGCCAAGGCCGGCAGCGGCGCGAACGTGGAAGCGCTGTACAAGGCCCAGCGTGAAGCCGAACTGCGCACCGCCAAGCAGATGACCGAGCGCGCGCAGGACTTCTATGTCTCGCTCGGCATGCCCGCACTGCCGAAGTCGTACTGGGACAAGACCCAGTTCATCAAGCCGCTGGACCGTGACGTGGTCTGCCACGCCAGCGCGTGGGACATGAACATGGAAGGCGACGTGCGCACCAAGATGTGCATCAAGCCCAACGAAGAGAATTTCACCACGATCTACCACGAGCTGGGTCACATCTATTACGACCTGGCCTACAACCCGCTGCCGCCGTTGTTCCAGGGCGGTGCCAACGATGGCTTCCATGAAGCGATCGGCGACACCATCGTGCTGGCGATGACGCCGCAGTACCTCAACTCGATCGGCCTGGTGGACACCCCGCAGGAAAGCCGCGAGGCGACCATCAACGCGCAGATGCGCATGGCCCTGAGCGGCGTGTCGTTCCTGCCGTTCGGCCTGATGATCGACCGCTGGCGCTGGGGTGTGTTCGATGGCTCGATCACCCCGGACCATTACAACCAGGCGTGGTGGGACCTGAAGGCCAAGTACCAGGGCGTGGCGCCGGCCAGCGCACGCGGTGAGGAGTTCTTCGACGCCGGTGCCAAGTACCACGTGCCGGGCAACACCCCGTATACCCGTTACTTCCTGGCGCGCATCCTGCAGTTCCAGTTCTACAAGGGCCTGTGCGATGCCTCCGGCTACAAGGGCCCGCTGCACCAGTGCAGCTTCTACGGCAACAAGGAAGCCGGCCAGAAGTTCTGGGCGATGCTGAGCAAGGGCGCCAGCCAGCCGTGGCAGGCTACGCTGAAGGAAATCACCGGCGGCGACAAGCTCGATGCCGGCCCGATGATCGAGTACTTCACCCCGGTCAACGAGTGGCTCAAGCAGCAGAACCAGGGCCAGATGTGTGGGTGGCAGGTGCCGGCGGCCACCGCTGCGGCCCCGGCCGCACCGACGGCGCCCGCGGCACCGTAACCCATGGGTTGGGCCGGGCCCTGCCCGGCCGCAGCCCGCAACGAAAAAACCGGCCGAAAGGCCGGTTTTTTTTGTCCCTGACGCTGTGGCCTGCGTCCGGCCTCGATGGGCCGGGACACCTGCAACCACACGTGGCGTGGCGCTACGACTTGGGTTTCAGGGCGGCCGCCAGCTCGGTCTTGAACTGCTCGAAGTCCATGCCATCGGCCTTGGCCTCGGCGTGCGCGGCATCCTTCAACGCGTCCGAGTACACCAGCCGGACTGGCGTGCCCTGCCGCTCGTGCAGTTCGGCGGCCTGCATGATCAAGGCCAGCACGCGTGCCGCGCTGGTGGTCTGGCCGGCGATACGCCCATCCATGCCCAGCACCCACTCGCCATCACGGCGTACCACGCCGGCCAGCAGCGTACGTTGCTGGTCGCGCAGTTCGGCATGCGGCTCGACCGGCGGGGTGGCGGCCTGCTCGCGGTTGGCGGCCAGGGTTTCACGGCGCCGGCGGATGTCGCGGCGCAGTTTGGAGGTGGTCGACATCAGGGACTTCCGGACTGCATGAAAGGGCAAAGGATACCGCACGGGCCCTGGGGGACCCGCCAGCTGCGTGGCCTACTCGATGGGCGTCAGTACTTCGCGGCGGCGCTCGCAATACCGTTCCCAGTACCAGAACGAGCCGCCCAGCGCGAAGAAGCCCATGTAGCCCAACGCCAGATGCACCGGACTGCTGCTGAGCATCGGCGAGACCACACCGGCCACGACGGTGTTGATCATCAGCTGGATGAACATCTGCATCGAAGACGCCAGGCCGCGCTGGTGCGGGTACATGTCCAGGACCGCCAGCGCCAGCACCGGGAAGATCAGCGCCATGCCCACGCCGCCGAGGAAGATCGGCATCACCGCCCACGGCAGCGCGATCTGCTGCACGGACAGCACGTAGGTGATGTTGAGCACGGCCGACACTGCGCACAGGCCGAATCCGATCGCGATCTGCCGCTGCGGCAGGATCCGCCCGGCCATCCGCCCGGACAGGAACGAGCCCATCGTCATGCCGCCGATGGTCGGAATGAACAACCAGGCAAAACCGCCCTCGCCCAGCTTGAGGTGCTGCATCACCAGCACCGGCGCCGAGGCGATATACAGGAAAATGCCAGAGAAATTCAGCGCACCGGCGGCCGAAAGCCTCAGCAGGCGCGCGTTGGACCCCATCCGCGCATAGCTGCGCAGCAGTTCCCGCATCGACAGCGGCGTGCGCGCCTCGACCGGATGGGTTTCCGGCAGCCACTTGCCGGTGGCCAGCAGCAACACCACGCCGAACAGCACCAGGAACCAGAAAATCAGCGGCCAGTCGCCGCCGCCGAGCAGGATCCAGCCACCGATGATCGGGGCGATCGCCGGGGCGACGCCGAAGATCATCGAGACCTGGCTCATCAACCGCTGCGCGTCGGCACCGTGGTACAGATCGCGGATCACCGCGCGGCCGACGATCACACCCACACCGGCGGTCACGCCCTGCAGCGCGCGGAACACCAGCAAGGTGGTCATGTCCCGCGACAGCGCACAGCCGATCGAGGCGCCGATGAACAGCACCAGCCCGCCGATGATCACCCGCTTGCGGCCGAACGCATCCGACAGCGGGCCGTGCGCCAGGCTCATCAGGCCGTAGAACAGCAGGTACACGCTGATGGTCTGCTGCACCGCGACCTGGTCCACCTGCATGCGCTCGCCCAGCAACAGGAACGCCGGGAAAATGGTGTCGATCGAGAACGGACCGAACATCGCCAGGCCTGCGAGCAGCAGGGCCAGGCGGCGGGTCGAGGGTGAGGCGGGCGTCATGCGGGCTTCCGTCAGCGGCCATGCGCATTGCACGGCGGGCGCCTGGCCCGGAACGGGCGGCGCCAGATGAATACGAGGATCCAGTGATCATAGGCCTTTGCAGCCCTTGGCACCATGCCAGGGCGCGGTTTCCGGCGCACGTGCGCGCCCGTATTCAGGTGCCGGAAAGGCCCAGTGGGCCGAAGCGCTGGGCTATAATCGCCCCGCTACATGGTGGGAGAAGCGGACACCCGCTGCCGAAGGCGCAACGCCCGTAATCGCTCAGGCCCGATACCACCCGTACCAAAACTCTGGAGAGACCGGCGAGTGCCGGCGCCGAAGGGGCACGAAGCACGCCGATGCGCGCTTCCAAACTCTCAGGCAAAAGGACAGAGGGGCACCCAGGAAGACCGCAAGGTCCGGTGGATCGCTGTCGCCCGCGACGCGCCCTGGCCCAGCCGCCTTCCGAACGTGCGTGCCCACTCTCCGAGATGCCAGCCATGTCCCAGAACACCCCCTCCCTGCGCGAGCTTGAACACAGCCACGCGTTCGTCGAACGCCATATCGGCCCCAACGACGCCGAAATCGCGCAGATGCTCGACGTGGTCGGCCACGCCTCGCTGGACGCGCTGACCGATGCGATCGTCCCGGCCGGGATCAAATCGCCGGCACCGCTGGACCTGCCCGAGTCGCTGACCGAAGTGCAGGCACTGGCCAAGATCCGCGCCATCGCCGACAAGAACCAGGTGTTCCGCACCTTCATCGGCCAGGGCTACTACGGCACGCTCACCCCGAACGTGATCCTGCGCAACGTGCTGGAAAACCCCGCGTGGTACACCGCCTACACCCCGTACCAGGCCGAGATCTCGCAGGGCCGCATGGAAGCGCTGATCAACTTCCAGACGCTGTGCGCCGACCTGACCGGCATGGAAATCGCCAACGCCTCGTTGCTGGATGAAGCCACCGCCGCGGCTGAAGCGATGACGCTGGCCAAGCGCTCGGCCAAGTCGAAGTCCGATACGTTCTTCGTGCACGACGCCGTGCACCCGCAGACGCTGGAACTGCTGCGCACCCGCGCCGAGCCGATGGGCATCGTGCTGCGCGTGGGCACCCCGGCCGAGGCGATGGAAGCCGAAGCCTACGGCGTGCTGCTGCAGTACCCGGATACCTTCGGCCATATCGGCGATTACAAGGCGCTGGCCGATGCCGTGCACGCGCGCGGCGGCCTGGTCGCCGTGGCCACCGATCTGCTGGCGCTGACCCTGATCGCCGCCCCCGGCGAATGGGGTGCGGACATCGTGGTCGGCAACTCGCAGCGCTTCGGCGTGCCGTTCGGCTTCGGCGGCCCGCATGCCGCCTTCATGGCCTGCCGCGATGCCTATAAGCGCTCGATGCCGGGCCGCCTGATCGGCGTCTCGGTCGATGCGCAGGGCAACGCTGCCTACCGCTTGACGCTGCAGACCCGCGAGCAGCACATCCGCCGCGAGAAGGCGACCTCCAACATCTGCACCGCACAGGTGCTGCTGGCGGTGATGGCCTCGATGTATGCCGTGTACCACGGCCCGGACGGCCTGACCCGTATCGCCCGCCGCACCCACCGCCTGGCCGCGATCCTGGCCGCGGCACTGCGCGGCGCCGGCGTCAACGTGGGCGAGCACTTCTTCGACACCCTGCACGTCAAGGATGTGGACGCCAAGGCGATCCACGCCAAGGCCGCTGCGGCACGCATCAACCTGCGTGCGATCGACAGCGACGCGGTCGGCATCAGCCTGGATGAAACCGCCACCCGCGCCGACATCGTCGCGCTTGGCCAGCTGTTCGGTGCCACGGTCGATGTCGATGCGCTCGATGCGGCCACCGCCGATGCGTTGCCAGCCGATCTGGTGCGCACCAGCGCCTTCCTGACCCACCCGGTGTTCAACACCCACCACAGCGAACACGAACTGCTGCGTTACCTGCGTTCGCTGGCGGACAAGGATCTGGCGATGGATCGCACCATGATCCCGCTGGGCAGCTGCACCATGAAGCTCAACGCCACCGCCGAGATGATCCCGGTGACCTGGCCGGAGTTCGCCAACATCCACCCGCTGGCCCCGGCCGACCAGGCCACCGGCTACAAGGAACTGATCGACGGTCTGGAAGCGATGCTGGTGGAGTGCACCGGCTATGACGCGGTCAGCCTGCAGCCGAACTCCGGCGCGCAGGGCGAATACGCCGGCCTGCTGGCGATCCGCGCCTACCACCGCTCGCGCGGCGAAGGCCATCGCGACGTCTGCCTGATCCCGGATTCGGCGCACGGCACCAACCCGGCCTCGGCACAGATGTGCGGCATGAAGGTCGTGGTGACCAAGACCGATGCCAACGGCAACGTGGACCTGGACGACATCCGCATCAACGCGGAGAAGTACAGCGATCGCCTGGCCGCGCTGATGATCACCTACCCGTCCACGCATGGCGTGTTCGAGGAAGAGGTGGTGGAGATCTGCGAGATCGTGCACAAGCACGGCGGCCAGGTGTACACCGACGGTGCCAACATGAACGCACTGGTGGGCGTGGCCAAGCCCGGCAAGTGGGGCTCGGACGTTTCGCACCTGAACCTGCACAAGACCTTCTGCATCCCGCACGGCGGCGGCGGCCCGGGCGTCGGCCCGTGCGCGGTCAAGTCGCACCTCGCCCCGTTCCTGCCGAAGGTGCTCGGTGGCGAAGGCGATGTCGGCATGGTCAGCGCGGCCAGCTTCGGCAGCGCCTCGATCCTGCCGATCAGCTGGATGTACATCACCCTGATGGGCACCGCCGGCCTGCGCAAGGCGACCCAGGTGGCCCTGCTCAACGCCAACTACATCGCCACCCGCCTGGCCCCGCACTTCAAGACCCTGTACACCGGCCGCAACGGGCTGGTGGCGCACGAGTGCATCCTGGACGTGCGTCCGCTGGAGAAGACCTCCGGCATCGGCGCCGAGGACGTGGCCAAGCGCCTGATCGACTTCGGCTTCCACGCCCCCACCCTGAGCTTCCCGGTCGCCGGCACGCTGATGGTGGAGCCGACCGAAAGCGAATCGCTGCACGAACTGGACCGTTTCATCAACGCGATGATCCAGATCCGCGAAGAGATCGCCGCGATCGAAGACGGCCGCCTGGACCGCGAGGACAACCCGCTCAAGCACGCCCCGCATACCGCTGCGGTGGTGTCGGCCAGCGAGTGGGCCCACGCCTACCCGCGCGAGCTGGCGGCCTTCCCGCTGGCCAGCCTGCGCCAGCAGAAGTACTGGCCGCCGGTGGCGCGCGTGGACAACGTGTACGGCGACAAGAACGTGATGTGCGCCTGCATCCCGGTCGATGCGTACAAGGAAGACGAGGGCGTGGAGGTGTAGGTGTCGACCGTTGGTCGGCACGATGCCTGACAGGCGTACCGACCAACGGTCGGTACCTACCTTGATCGGCATGCATCTGGAATGAAAACGGCCCGCATCGCGCGGGCCGTTTTTTGTTGCGTGCCCTTGCAGGGTGTGCCGACCAACGGTCGGCACCTACCACCCGCCCGGGGTCAATCGGGCTGGCGGCTGGCGCGCACGCGGCGGGTGACTTCGCTGCTGATGGCGATCACCGCGGTCAGCGCCGCCATCGACAGGAACTGCAACCGCGTATGCGCCTCGGACAACAACAGACCGAAAATCAGCGCCAGCACCCCCAACCCGATCACCGTCAGATACGGATACCCCGCCATCCGGAACGGCAACCGCGTCCCATCCCGGTTCGCACGATGGCGCAGAATCAACTGCGACAACAACGAAATCGTCCAGACCAGCAGACACGTCGAGCCCACGATGTTGAGCAGCACCGGCAGCACCTTGTCCGGGAACAGCAGCTCCATCACCGTCGCCGCAAAACCGAACAGCACACTGGCCAGCACCGCGATGATCGGCACCTGGCGCGGATCGGTCCACCCCAGCACCGCCGGGGCCTCGCGGCGCTGCGCCAGCGAGTACATCATCCGCGAGGCGCCATACAGATTCGCATTGAGCGCCGACAGCAGCGCGATCACCGCGATCAGCGTGATCGCCGTCGCCGCGCCCGGAATCTTGGCAGCTTCCAGCACGGCAGCAAACGGCGACTTCAGTGCCTCGCTGGTCCACGGCACCACCGCGATGATCACGCTCAACGAGCCGATGTAGAACACCAGGATGCGCCAGGCCACGGTGCGGATCGCGCGGGCGATGCTGCGCTCGGGATCTTCGGTTTCGGCCGCGGCCACGGCCACGATCTCGGTGCCGCCGAAGGCGAACACCACCACCAGCAACGCCGCGCCGATTCCGGCCAAGCCCTTGGGCATGAAGCCGCCGTGCTCGGTGAAGTTGCGCAGGCCCGGCGAAGCCACGTCCGGCAGCCAGCCCATCAGCAGCGCCACGCCGATCAGGATGAAGCCGACGATCGCGGCGACTTTGAGGATGGCGAACCAGAATTCGAACTCGCCGAAGTTCTTCACCCCGAGCAGATTGATCGCCGTAAAGAACAGCATGAAGGCCAGCGCGGCCATCGGCACCGGGATCGCCGGCCAGACCGTGGCGAGCAGCCCGGCCGCCCCTACCGCCTCGGCGGCGATGACGATCACCAGCTGCACCCACCACAGCCACCCCACCGTCGCGCCGGCGGTGGCGCCCATGGCGTCGGCGGCGTAGACCGAGAACGCGCCGCTGGTCGGCTTGGCCGCGGCCATTTCGCCCAACGCGTTCATCACGATGATCACCAGCGCGCCGGCGACCAGATACGACAGCAGGACTGCCGGACCAGCGGCCTGGACGCCCACCCCGGAGCCGAGGAACAGGCCGGCGCCGATCGCGCTGCCCAGGCCCATCATGATCAGCTGGCGGGGCTTGAGCGCGTGCCCCAGGCGGGTATCGGCGGGCGGAGTGGCAGGAGCCGGAGTCTGGGATGCGGGCATCGGAATCGATTGGCAGGCAACAAGTGCGACACCATACCCTGTCGGCCGCGCGACGGCATAGGCCGGAAGCCCCACCCCGCCTCAGGCAGCGGCGCGCTCGCCGATCTGGGCACGGTAGGCCCGTGGCGACAGCCCGACCTCGGCCTTGAACTTGCGGGTGAACGCGCTCTGGTCGGTGAAACCGCAGGCCTGGCCGATGCTGGCGATGCTGTCCTGGCCATGCAGCAGGTGTACCGCCATCTGGATGCGCAGACGGGTCAGCACCTGCTGCGGGGTCATCTGGAACACCTTGCGGAAGGTGCGCTCCAGTTTGGATAGCGAGAACCCGGTGATGTCCAGCAGGGTCTGCATGCGCACGTTCTCGGCGTAATGCGCATTCAGATGTGCCAGCGCGAGGCGCAGCTGTTCGTACTGGGTGCCCAGGCTGTCCTTCTGGCCGAGGTCGCGCGAGATCCCGATCAGCCCGCGGATCTGCCCATCCACCAGCAGCGGCCGCTTGCAGGTCAGGCACCAGCCCGGCTCGCGGTTGGCGAACAGATGCAGTTCCATCAGGTTCTCGATGACCTTGCCCGCCAGCACCTGCTCATCCTGGGTGGCGTAATCGGCCCCCAGACCGGTTGGGTAAATCTCCGCTGCGGTGCGCCCGATCACGTCCTTGCGGGATTTCAGCCCCAGCCGACGCAGCATGGTCTGGTTGATGTGCGTATAGCGCCCGTCGCAGTCCTTCATGAAGAACAGGACGTCGGGGATCGCATCAAACAGGGCTTCGATGTCGGCGGGTTCAACGCGCATGCGGTCGGGAAGAACAGGGGAAGACGCGCCCAAGGATACCTGCCCGCACGCGCGTCACCCAGCGCCCGGGCGCCGCATGTGAAGCGCGGGTGCAAGCAGCGCCCGGTTTTCGCACCCTCGATTAACGCCCCGGCCGCCAGTGTGAGGCGATCCCCTTCCCGCCAGCTCCCGGAGTCGCCTCATGGCCGCCAGCAAGAAAAGCACGAAGAACGCCCCCGCACCCGCCACCGACGCCCGCGGCGAAGGGGATGAACTGCACCAGCGCGCGGGCAATGGCCATCCCGTCCTGACGACCAACCAGGGCATACCGGTCGGTGACAACCAGAATTCGCTGCGGGCCACCCCGCGCGGGCCGACCCTGCTGGAAGACTTCATCCTGCGCGAGAAGATCACCCACTTCGACCATGAGCGCATCCCCGAGCGCATCGTGCATGCGCGCGGCAGCGCCGCACACGGCTACTTCGAGCTGACCCGCTCGCTGGGTGAGTACACCCGCGCCCGGATCCTCAGCGAAGTCGGCGTGCGCACCCCCCTGTTCACCCGCTTCTCCACCGTGGCTGGCGGCGCCGGCTCGGTGGATACGCCGCGCGATGTGCGTGGCTTCGCGGTCAAGTTCTACACCAAGGAAGGCAACTGGGATCTGGTCGGCAACAACATCCCGGTGTTCTTCATCCAGGACGCGATCAAGTTCCCCGACCTGATCCATGCAGTGAAGATGGAGCCGGACCGTGCCTTCCCGCAGGCGGCCAGCGCGCACGACACCTTCTGGGATTTCGTCTCGCTGATGCCCGAATCGATGCACATGATCATGTGGGCGATGAGCGACCGCACGATCCCGCGCTCGCTGCGCACCATCGAAGGCTTCGGCATCCACAGCTTCCGGCTGATCAACGATGCCGGCGAGTCGACCTTCGTCAAATTCCACTGGCGGCCGAAGCTGGGCATCCAGTCCACGGTGTGGGACGAGGCGGTCAAGCTGCAGAGCGCGGACAACGATTTCCACCGGCGCGACCTGTTCGAGGCGATCACCGCCGGCGACTTCCCCGAGTGGGAGCTGGCGGTGCAGCTGTTCACCGAGGAACAGGCCGAGGCCTTCCCGTTCGACCACCTGGATTCGACCAAGATCATTCCCGAGTCGCTGGTGCCGCTGACCGTGATCGGACGGATGGTGCTGGACCGCTGGCCGGACAACTTCTTCGCCGAGACCGAGCAGGTCGCCTATTGCCCGGCCAACGTGCCGCCGGGCATCGACTTCAGCAACGATCCGCTGCTGCAGGGCCGCCTGTTCTCCTATCTGGATACCCAGCTCAGCCGCCTGGGCGGCCCGAATTTCCACCAGATCCCGGTCAACGCGCCCAAGTGCCCGTTCGCCAACCACCAGCGCGACGGCCACATGCAGATGAACATCCCGAAGGGCCGGGTCGCCTACGATCCGAGTTCGCTGCAGGGCGACAGCCCGCGTGAGAGCGTCGACGGCTTCCCCAGTCACGCCACCGCGCCGGATGACGGCCGCAAGGGCCGCGTGCGCGCGGAGAGCTTCGCCGATCACTACAGCCAGGCCCGCATGTTCTTCCGTAGCCTGGAGGCGCCGGAGCAGGCGCATCTGGCCTCGGCGCTGGTGTTCGAGCTGTCCAAGGTGGAGACGGTCAAGGTGCGCGAGCGCACCGTGAGCCACCTGCGCAACATCGACGATGCACTGGCCAAGCGCGTGGCCGACGGTCTGGCGATGCCGGCGCTGCCCGAGCCGGCCGCCACGCAGACCCCGGCGCAGGATTTCCCGAAGGCGCCGGAAGTGCGCATCATCGGCCGCACCAAGGACCTGCTCAAAGGCCGCTGCATCGGCATCCTGTTCGACGAAGGCTCCGACGCGGCCTTGATCGCCAACCTGCGCAAGGCGGCCGACAAGGCCGGGGCGAGCGTGAAGCTGGTCGCGCCGAAGATCGGTGGCGCCAAACTCAGCGACGGCAAGACGCTGGCCGCCGATGGTCAGCTGGCGGGCACGCCCTCGGTGGTGTTCGATGCGGTCGCCGTGGTGCTGAGCAACGACGCCGCCAAGAAGCTGAGCAGGGAATCGGCCGCGATCGATTTCGTCAGCGACGCCTGGGCCCATCTGAAGGCGATCGCCGCCGATGACGGCGCACAGGCGCTGCTGAAGGTTGCCCGGGTCGGCAACGATGCCGGGGTGGTCGAGGCCGAGGATGCCAAGGCCTTCCTCGCCGCCGCCGCTACCCGCCAGTGGGCCCGCGAACCGAAGGTGCGCACGCTCGCCTGAGCGGCGCTTTCGTCATCACCACACAGGAGCACGTCCATGCCACGGGGTGATAAATCCAGCTATACCGACACGCAGAAGCGCAAAGCCGGGCACATCGAGGAAAGCGAGAAAGACCAGGGGCGCAGCGGTGCCGCCGCCGAGCGCATCGCCTGGGCCACGGTCAACAAGCAGGATGGTGGCGGCAGGAAGGGCGGCAGCGCGAAGAAGACTGCAACCCGGACAACGAAAGCGTCGGCGACGAAGAAGGCAGCGGTAAAAAAGACCGCTGCACAAAAGGCTGCGACGAAAGCAGTGCCCAAGAAGGCCACCAGCAAGACCGTAAAGAAGGTGGCGAAGAAGGTGGCGAAGAAAGCGACGAAGAAGGCCGCGAAAAAGGCGACGCCAACACCCGCCGTCAAGAAGGCCGTGAAAAAAGCGGCAAAGAAGACCGCTGCAAAGCAGGCCCCCCGAAAAGCAGCGTCGAAAACCGCCGCCGGGACGTCTGCGAAAAAGGTACCAACGGGCGCCCGTAAAGGAGCCGCCAGCAACGCCTGATCTACACGCCGGGCCCTGCCGCGTGCTGCCTGAGGCAGCATGCGGCAGGGCGCAGGCAGTGCTGCTTACCGTTTCGCGGCGGCAGTGGGCTGCGCCGACGGCGTGACCGGCTTGGGCGCTACCGGCTTCGCCGGCAAGGGCATCGACTGCAGCCGGCGGATCGAGCCGATCGGCACGGCTTCTGCCCGCCGCTGCGCCGGCCACCACAGGAACACGAACGCGCTGCTGGATCCCAGCAGCTTCGCGGTGCCGGGAAGCGCGGCCGCGTCACCCTCGAGCACGACCTGCACGGGCGTACCGCCCTTCCCATCGAGGATCTTCTCGGCCGTGCTCAGGGCATACAGCGCCGCGCCGAATGCCATGAAGCAGACCACCGCAATGCACATGCCGGTCAGTGGGCGCAGCCCGGAGAATTCCCAGTTCATCCACGGCGATTCCGAGAACAGCATCCGCCATCCCCAGTGCCGCGCGCGCAGGCGTGCCACCTTGGCAGGGTTGCGCCGCCGCAGCGTCTCCGGCCAGCCCAGCACCACGGCAAGCAGGGCCCCCAGCAACAGGATCAACAGGTAGGCGGGATCGCGCAGCCCGGCGACCAGGAAATCACTGACCTGCAGGTAGTCCAGGATCGACAGCCGGAATTTGAAATAGAAAAAGAAGCTCGACCACAGCCCCAGCACGGAGAGGAACACATATCCCGCGCTCACCATCAAGGCCGGCTCCTGCCGCAGCAGGCGCCAGATCACGGCCACCATCGAATCTTCGTTGCCATGCGTGATCGGCAGCAACGACCAATCGGTCGGCGTCTGCTCGGCCGGGACATCCCCGTCAATGCTGCCCTCGTCCCTGCTGCCCATGCGCCCCTCCCCCGTTCGGCAGAGCATCGCGCACTTTGGCGATGGACGGAAGCGGGCCCGCCCCGGGTGTGCCCCGGTCGCCGCGGCCGCCATGCCGCCTCGCCTCACTGAACGCTGAAACTGGCCACCGTGGCGTGCTCGGTCCCTTCGATACGCAGGTCGATGGCGAAGCGGTCGCACAGCCGCTGCACGATCGCCAGGCCGAGCCCGAACCCGGCACTGCCCTCGCCCTTGGTGAACGGCCGCATGATCGCCTCGGGATCGCCCGCCAGGGCGGTGTTGCGGATCCGAAGCCGCCCGCTCGCCACCTCGATGCGCACCTCGCCCGAACGGGTATGCGCGAACGCGTTGCCGACCAGATTGGCCAGCAGCATGTGCAGCACCGGGCCCGGCACCGGCAGGCGCACGTCGGCCGACACGTCGACCCGCACCTCCACCGGCTTGCCATCCAGCAGCGCGGCCTGCTCGACCACCACCTGTTCCAGCACCGGCAGCACCGCCAGTGGCGTCGCATCCTGTTCCACGTTCTCTTCGCGGGCCAGTGTCAGCAGGGTGATCACGGTCTGTTCGAGTTGACGCGCCGAATGCTGCACATGCGCGAGCTGCCGCCGCCCAGCCTCCGACAGGCCGGGTTCGCTGGCCAGCTGTTCGGTGGCACTGCGGATCACCGCCAGGGGCGTGCGCAGCTCATGGCTGGCATCACGGGTGAAGGCATGCTCGCGCGCAATGAAGGCACGCACGCGCCCGCTCAGATTGTCCAGGCCGCGGGCGAGCACGCCGACCTCGTCATCGGGGAAGTCCCCGGCGAACCCCACCGGCAACCTGTCCGGCGCCATGCCATCGACCAGCGCCGCCAGCTTCGACAAGGGACGCGTGGTACGTCGAGCCAGCCATGCGCCAGCCAGGAGGGCGATCATCACCACGGCCAGGCCGGACCAGGCCAGCAGCGCCAGAATCTGGCTGCGCATCGGCCGCACCACCAGCTGCTGGCTGACCTCGGCGACCAGCCACCCCGGCGTACCTGCCCCGTCCGGCGTCACCGCCCGCAGGTGATAGTGCCGCCCCTGCGCACCGGCCATCTCGCGACGCCACGGCTCGGCATCGAAGGCGGCCTTGAGATCGGACGGAAACGTGGCAGGGCTGTCGTGGATCGTCATGAAGGCGTTGCGCGGCGGCGACCACGTCCCACGGGTGGCCCGCTGATCCAACTGCTGCTGCGCTTCCTGCTCAAGCATCGCATCGAAGAAGCGATCCTCCACGCTGTACACGAATACCGCCACGTACAGGCCGAACAGGCCGGCCACCGCCAGCGCGAACACCGCGAAGGCCAGCATCAACCGGTTGCGCAGGCGATGCCCCCGTGCCGTCATGCGTCGGCCTCCAGCTTGAAGCCGACATCGTGCACGGTCCTGAGCATCGGCCGCTTGAACGGTTTGTCCAACGCCTGGCGCAGCAGGTAAAGATGCGAGCGCAGCGGATCCGACGGCGGCGCCTCATCGCCCCAGAGACGCCGGATCAACTCGCTGCGGGTCACCGTGCGCGGCCAGGCTTCGGCGAGCAGCACCAGCAGCCGATAGGCGGTCTGCGGCAACTCGATCGCCTGCTCACCGCGGCACACGGCGCCGCTACGGCGGTCGATGCCGAGGGATCCGATACGCAGCACATGCCCGTCGCGTCGGCCGTGTCGATGGGCCAATGCCAGGCATCGCGCCAGCAGTTCCTCGCCTGCGAACGGTTTGACCAGGTAATCATCGGCACCGGCCTGGAAGCCGATCAGCTTGTCGGCCAGCGTGTCGCGCGCGGTCAGCATCAGGATCGGGATGTGACGGTCGGCCTGCTCACGCAGATGGCTGCACACGCGCAGGCCATCCATGCCCGGGAGGGTGAGGTCCAGCACCAGCACATCCGGCGGCGCTTCCAGCGCCATCTGCAGGCCGCTGCGGCCATCGGCGGCGAAGGCCACGCGATGGCCGCGGGCCTCCAGCAGCGTGGCCATGCCGGCGCGCAGCGCCGGGTTGTCCTCGATCACCAGGATGTGCAGGCCATCGTCCATGGGTCAGCCTTCGATCGTGTCCTTGAGCTGCTTAGCTTCGGCCATGTCCGGGTGGGTTTCCAGCAGTTTGCCGAGTACCGTGCGCGCCTGGGCCACCTCGCCCAGCCGCCAATGCGCCTGTGCGATGCCGAGCGGCAGCTGCGGTTCGCTCATGTACGGGGCCGCCAGCTGCATGATCGACAGCGCGTCACGTACCGCCGCATCGTCCTGCGCGGCCTGCAGCTGGTAGTAGCCGAGCACGCCGATCAGCTGATCGTGATAGCCCGTACGATTGCTGGCCAGCTCGCGCTTGACCGCCTCCCCTTCACCGGCCAGCAGACGCTGCACCAACGCCATGCTGGCCTCATCGCGCCACGGCGTGCGCGCGATCGGCGTGCGGCCGGTGGCCCGCACGATCGCCTCGGCGACCGCCGGTGTCGAATACGGGTTCTGCCCGGTGATCAGGCGTCCGTCCACCACCAGTCTGGGCATCATCAGCGGCGCCTGTTCCCAGCGCGCGCCGCGCTCGCGCAGGGCCGTCTCCAGCAGGAACGGGAACTCCTTCGCCCAGCGCTTGCCGAACACGCCCTCCTCTGCGTTGGTGAAGCCGGTCATGCGCCGCCCGGCGACCAGCAGCGTTCCGTCTGCCAGCCGCACGTCCATCAGCGCAGCCGGGCCGTGACAGACCGCCGCGACCACTGCGCCGCGATCGTACATCGTGCCCAGCAGACCGCGCAGTGCGGCATCGGCGGGCAGATCGAACATCGCCCCCTTGCCCCCGACCACGTAGACGGCCGCATAGTCGGCCGCCCGGAGGGTGGCGGTGGCGCGGGTGTCGGCCAGCAACGCGGCCGCAGCCGGATCAGCAAGGACCCGTGCATTGAAGGGCTCCTTGGCATCGAACTTGTCGGCCTCCACCGGCCCGCCGCGTGGGCTGGCCACCTGCACGGCCAGGCCGTTGTCGCGGAAGATCAGGTAGGCCTGGGCGAATTCGTCCATCTCGAACCCGGGGCGGGTCTTGCCCTGGTCGCGGCCCTCGCCGCTGACCACGATGAGCACCGTCTCGGCCGCTGCCGGGCCGGCGTGGAGCGAGGGAACGGCCAGCAACAAGGCCAGCACAGCACCGGTACGGCGCAACAGGGACAGCATCATGGGCGGCACTCCTTGGGAAAGTGATCCCAGCCTGCGCGCCGGATGTGAATCAGATTTCAAGCCCGCCTGGGCGTGCACACAGCTGAACGACCCGGCGGCCGAGTGCCGTGTCGATGGCTCCATCGGCCCGAAGATGCGAAAATCCCTCCCCCTCCAGGGCAGGCCCCGCGCCAGCCGATTCCCGAGATACCGTGAAGACCCCCCAAGGCTTGCAGGCGCTGATCGACGACGGCGTGATCGATGAAGTGCTCCGCCCGCTCAAGAGCGGCAAGGAAGCAGCGGTATACGTGGTCCGCAGCGGCGACGATGTGCGCTGCGCGAAGGTCTACAAAGACATGGCGCAGCGCAGCTTCCAGCAGCGCGTGCAGTACCAGGAAGGCCGCAAGGTCCGTGGCAGCCGCGAAGCGCGCGCCGTGGGCAAGGCCAGCAACTACGGCCGCAAGCAGCAGGAAGCGGCCTGGAAGAACACCGAAGTCGATGCGCTGTACCAGCTGCGCGATGCCGGCGTGCGCGTACCCGAGCCGTATGGCTACTTCCACGGCGTGCTGGTGATGGAGCTGGTCACCGATGCCGAGGGTTATTCCGCCGCGCGCCTGGGTGAGGTTGAACTGAGCCCGGAGCAGGCACGCCAGTTCCACCAGATCCTGGTCCGCCAGGTGGTGCGCATGCTGTGCTGCGGCCTGATCCACGGCGATCTGTCGCCGTACAACGTGCTGGTTGGCCCGGAAGGCCCGGTGGTGATCGATTTCCCGCAGGTGGTCAGTGCGGCGGGCAACAATGCCGCACGCACGATGCTGCTGCGCGACGTCAACAACCTCACCGCGTACCTGGGCCGCTGGGCGCCGGAGCTGCTGGAGACCTGGTACGGCGAGGAGATGTGGGCGCTGTTCGAGGCTGGCGATCTGCTACCGGACAGCGTGCTGACCGGTGAATTCGAGCAGGATGAAAGCAGCATCGATCTGGATGGCGTACGCCATGCCATCAACGATGCGCGCGAAGAAGCGCTGATCCGCCAGCAGGGTCGCGAAGCCGCCGAAGAAAACGACGACTGAGCAGGGCGCGCCGCTGCGTCGGGCGGCCGGATCGGCATGAGAAAAGCCCCGCCGATGCGGGGCTTTTCTGTATTACTCAGCGCGCAGGGGCCGTCATGCTGCCTGCAGTGTCGCCGGGCGACGCAGGCTTGCCGCGCTGTTGTCCAGCTTGAACACCGCCACCGATTCGGTCAGTGCATACGCCTGTTCTTCCAGCGCGCGGCTGGCGGCGGTGGCTTCTTCCACCAGCGCAGCGTTCTGCTGGGTCACCTGGTCCATCTGCACGACCACCTGGTTGACCTGCTCGATGCCGGCGGCCTGTTCCTTGGTCGCGGCGGCAATGTCGCTCATCAGCTGATTGGTGCGCGAGCTGGCCTGGGTCAGGCGGGCGATCGCCGCTTCGGACTGCACGGTGACGCTCAGCCCGGTCTTGACCTTGCTGCTGGACTCATCGATCAGGTCTTTGATCTCCTTGGCCGCCGTGCCGGCGCGCTGCGCCAGCGTGCGTACCTCGGTCGCCACGACCGCGAAGCCGCGTCCGTTCTCACCGGCACGGGCCGCTTCAACGGCCGCGTTCAGGGCAAGGATGTTGGTCTGGAAGGCGATGCCGTCGATCACCGAGGAAATCTCGGCGATACGCGCCGAGGACTGGTCGATCTCGCTCATCACCGCGGCCATCTGCGCGATCGCCTGCTCGGTCGCCTTGACCGCCGCACCCGCCGCATGGGCTTCATGGTCAGCCTGGTTGGCCAGCTCGGCGTTCTGCCGGACCGTGGAGGTCAGCTCCTCCATCGAGGCCGCCGCTTCCTCCAGGTTGGCTGCCTGCTGCTCGGTCCGGCGCGACAGGTCATGGTGGCCGGCCGCCAGTTCCTGCGCGGCATCGTTGATGCTGCCGGCCGCGCCCTGGATCTGCTGCACGATACCGGTCAGCTGCACCGCGGTGACATTGGCATCGTCGCGCATCTGCGCGAACACACCTTCGTAGTGGCCATCCATCCGCGAGGTCAGATCGCCGGTGGAGATCGCGCGCAGCACCTGCGACAGGTCGGCGATGCTGGCCTGCGAGCTGGCCATCATCCCGTTGAGCTGGGCGACCATCGCGCGGAACTGGAACTGGAACGCCGGCGCATCGCCGCGCACGGAGAAGTCGCCGGCACGGGCAGCCGAGGCCAGTGTCTCGATCTGCTGGTTGATCGCCATCAGGCTGGCCTTGACGGTGGCCATGGTGGTGGTCAGCACGGCCTTCTCGCCCGGGTAGCTGTCCAGATCACGGCTCAGGTCGCCGATGGCGTAGCGCTGCATCACCTCGACCATGTGGAACTCGACGGCCACGTGCGAACCGACCAGCTCGTTGGTGGCGCGGATCATCCGACCGAAGTCGCCCGGGAAGGCCGTTTCGTCCATGCGATGGCTGATGGCACCGGCCTCATGCTGGCGGGCCATGTCCAGCTGCGCGGTGATCGCGCCCTGGACGCTCTGGCGAACGGTGGCCATTGCGTTGCCGAGCTGGGTGATCTCATCGCGGCCGCCCAGATGGACGTCATGGGCCAGATCACCCTTGGCCATCCGGGTGGCCAGGCCGACGGCGCGCGCCAGCGGACCGGTCATGCTGCGCCCGATCAGCACGGAGGCGGCGATGCCGACCACCAGCGCGATCGCGCCCAGCACCAGCAGCTGCAGCAGGGTCCGCTCGCCCAACCGGATCGCTTCGGCAGCGGCCTGGCGGCTTTCCTTTTCCTCGTAGACCACGCCATCGCTGAGCGCCTGGTTCCAGCCATTGGCAGCGGCCTGCACGGCGCCCAGGGTGAGGGCCGTGGCAGCGGCAACATCGCCCTGCTGCAGCTGTTCGCTCATCTGCTTGTTGAGCGGACGCGCCACCGCGCGGGCGGCCGCGATGGCGTCACCGACGGCGGTGTCTTCCGGCTGCGCGGGCAAGGCCTGGTAGGCGGCCCAGCTGGCTTCATAGCGCGCGACCAGCGCGGCGATGCGCGCCTCATCCTCGGCCAGACCGTCGCCTTGGCGGAGCAGCATCTCCCGGCGCACGACCATCATCTGGTTGTTGGCATCGAGCATGTCCGAGAGCAGCCGCACCTTGGCCACGTTGACTTCGACCACCTGCTGCATCGCGCGCTTCTGTACCGCGCTACCGGTGGCGCCGGTGGCGACGACGGCCGCGACCAGCAGCAACAACAGGCCAAAGCCCATACCTAGACGCCAGACAACGCTGACCTTCCGCAAAAATTCCATGAGACATCCGAAAAACGTGGGGGGGGTGGGCTGGTATCGGCGTCAGACCCAGCGCCTTGACCGACGGCCGTGAGCCCGCTGTGAATGGATTCACATAACCTCGGCGTTGCTCCCGCGTCGCCGCTCAGCCCCCCGTCAGGGTTTTCACGGCAAGTGCGCACGCCCGGCAGGCATGGTGGAAACACGTTCCCGCTGGAGTTGCCGATGTCCCTTCGCCTGCACCGTATCGCCCGCCTCACCGCGCTCGCCCTCGCCCTGGGGGTCTGCTCCGGTTGGGCGGTCGCACAGACGGCACCCGCGCCCGCCGCGATCCCGGACGCCGACGCGACGCCGCTGGCGACCGGGCCACGCTCGGATCTGCATGCGCAGGTGCTGCTGGACCGCGCGCACTTCTCGCCCGGCCAGATCGATGGGGAGCGCGGCTCCAACCAGAAGCGCGCCGTGTCCGGCTTCCAGGCCGCCCGCGGGCTGAAGGTCAGTGGGGAGCTGGACGATGCCACCTGGCAGGCGCTGCAGCCCGATGCCGCCCCGCCGCTGGTGCGCTACACGCTCACCGCGGAAGACGTGGCCGGTCCGTTCCAGCCGGTGCCCAAGGGTCCGGCCGCGCAGGCCAAGCTGAAAACCCTGGGCTTCGGTTCGATCGAAGAAGCGCTGGGCGAACGCTTCCACGCCTCCCCCGAGCTGTTGAAGACGCTCAATCCCGGCGTCGACCTGGGCAAGGCCGGCAGCGTGATCCAGGTGCCCAACATCGCGGCCGCCCCGCTGCCGAAGGCCAGCAAGCTGGTGATCGACAAATCCGACTCCACGCTGCGGCTGTTCGATACGGACGGCAAGGTCTACGCGCAGTTCCCGGTGTCCTCGGGCAGCAAGCATGACCCGCTGCCGATCGGGAAATGGAAGATCCTCGGCATCTCCCGCGATCCCACCTTCCACTACAACCCCAAACTGTTCTGGGATGCCAAGGCGGGCGACAGCAAGGCGGTCCTGCCGCCGGGCCCGAACAATCCGGTCGGCGTGGTGTGGATCGACATCTCCAAGCCCCACTACGGCCTGCACGGCACGCCCGAACCCGGCCATGTCGGCAAGACCGAATCGCACGGCTGTGTGCGCATGACCAACTGGGATGCGCTGCAGGTCGCCGCCGCGGTCGATGCCTCGGTACCGGTCGTGATGCAGGAGTAAGCCATGAAGACCTTTCGACTGCTGGCCGTGGGACTGGTGATCGGCGTGGTCGGTTACTGGCTGCTGGGGCCGGGCCCCTCATCCCGGCTCGGCGCCGCCGAACCGGCCAAGGTGGGCTCGGCCACGAGTTCGGCCCGTGCTGCGCTTGATGCCCCGCGCCCTACGCCGGCCACGACGCCGGTGCCCACCGGCACCTCAGCCACACCGCCCGCGCCGGACGCGGGAAGTGCCGCACCCGCACCGGCGAGCGCGGCCGGAGCGCTGCTGCTGCCCGTGCAGGGCATCGGTGCGGATCAGCTGCAGGACACCTTCACCGATGCGCGCAGCGAAGGCCGCGTGCATGATGCGATCGACATCCTGGCGCCAAACGGGACGCCGGTGCTGGCCGTCGCAGACGGGACGGTGGAGAAACTGTTCGACAGCGTGCGGGGCGGACTGACGGTGTACCAGTTCGAACCAAGCGGCCGTTACTGTTACTACTACGCGCATCTGGACCGCTATGCCGATGGGCTGGCCGAGAAGAAGACGATCAAGCGCGGTGAGGTGATCGGCTATGTCGGCAGCACCGGCAATGCGAGTCCCGAGGCGCCCCACCTGCATTTCGAAATCCATGTACTGGGTCCGGAAAAGCAGTGGTGGAAAGGTGAATCAATCAATCCGTATCCCGTGTTGAAGGGGCAGCAGGCCCTTTGATCAACGCGCACCGGGGGGAGCGTCCCGGATCGCCCGCGCCAGTTGCCAGGCGCGCCCGCGCAGTGCATCCAGGCGCTCATTGAGTTCCTCCGCGTCTGCGCGCCACTGGAAGTGGCCGTTGCTGTAATCCATGCCCAACGCAACATCATTGAACGACCCCATGCCGCCATAGGCGCGCAGCACGCTCTCCGGCGCGCCTGGATCGCCCTGCTCAAGCTGGGTGATGACCCGCTGCATCCAGTCGGCCCAGTGGGTTTCCCCGTCGCCGCGCAACAGCGCTTCAAGCTCGGACACCACCGCATGCAACGCGCGGTCCGCGCTGCTCATGCCGGTGGCCACGTGATCTTCAGACACCCGGTCTGCCCTGCTGATTGGTGAGGTGCACAGCATGCCATGGCCCCGCGCTGGCGGGCGTGGTCACTGCGGTCCGATGGCTGCGGGCAACCAGTAAAACTACTGGCGCGAATGCGGGAAATTGCCGTTGCCCCGCGCATCGACGCGGCGGACACTGCGTGCTGAAGACATGCCCCCCTCCCCTGCGGTCTGGAGACACCTGTGATGATGCTCGCGCACCGCGTTGCCCTGCTCCTTCTATGCGGCGCTGTCGCCGCAAGTGTTGCCGCGGCGCAGGATCTGCCCGCCACCGCGCCGGATCGTTTCGCGATGCTGGACCGCAATGGCGACGGCAAGGTCAGTCGCGATGAGTACGACGGAGATGCCTTCTTCCGCCTGGTCGATGCGGATCACAATTACCGGGTGAGCGTGGAGGAAGTGCAGGCGGTGCTCGGCCCGCAACGTGATGGCGAGTTCTCGGCCGCCGAATGGGTCCGCATCGCCGACCTCAACGGCGACGGCGAATTGAGTGCCGAGGAGATGCGTCGCTCATCGCAGATGCGTTTCCAGACCCTGGATGCCAACCACGATGAGAATCTGGAACTGTCGGAACTGCAGATGGGCATCGGCCGGCGCTGACCCGGGCTTGGCAACGAAAAAGCCCCGCTTGCGCGGGGCTTTTCTTTACGCCTTACACCGTTACGCCATACCGGGAATGGCCCGGCACTACGCGCCTGATCAGGCGAACGGATCCTGCAGGACCATGGTGTGGTCGCGGTCCGGGCCGGTGGAGACGATGCTGACCGGGCAACCGGCCAGCTCTTCCAGCGCGCGCAGGTAAGCGCGGGCGGCCGGCGGCAGGTCGTCCCAGTTGGTGATGCCGTGGGTGTTCTCGGTCCAGCCCGGGAACTCCAGGTACACCGGCGTGCATTCTTCCCAGCCCTGCGCGTCCAGCGGGGCGTATTCGGTACGCTTGCCGCGGTATTCGTAGGCGATGCAGACCTTCAGCTTTTCCATGCCGTCGAGCACGTCGAGCTTGGTGATGCACAGGCCGCTGATGCCGTTGATGGCGACGGCGCGCTTGAGCGCGACGATGTCCATCCAGCCGCAACGACGCGGGCGGCCGGTCGAGGCGCCGTACTCGGCACCGCGGTCGCGGATGCCCTGGCCGACTTCATCGTCCAGCTCGGTCGGGAACGGACCACCGCCGACGCGGGTCGCGTAGGCCTTGGCGATACCCAGCACGTAATCGATCGCGTCCGCGCCGACGCCGGCACCGGCCAGCGCGCCGCCAACGGTGGTGTTGGAGCTGGTGACGTACGGGTAGGTGCCGTGGTCGATGTCCAGCAGGGCGCCCTGGGCGCCTTCGAACAGCACGCGCTTACCCTGCTTGCGCAGGTCGTGCAGGATGCCGGCAACGTCGGACTTCATCGGCTCGACGTATTCGCCGAAGGCCAGCGCTTCGTCGTAGGTCTTCTGGAAGTCGACCGCGTCGGTCTTGAGGTAATTGGTCAGCACGAAGTTGTGGTAATCCAGCGCGGTACGCAGGAGTTCTTCCAGCTGGGCCGGGTAATGCAGGTCGGCGATGCGGATGCCGCGACGCGCCACCTTGTCTTCATACGCCGGGCCGATGCCACGGCCGGTGGTGCCGATCGCCTTGCCGCCGGCAGCGCGTTCGCGCGCCTGGTCCAGGGCGATGTGGTACGGCATGATCAGCGGCGCGGCCGGGGAGATCTTCAGGCGCGAACGCACTTCCACGCCGGAGGTTTCCAGCTCGGCGATTTCCTTCTGCAGCGCAGCCGGGGAGATCACCACGCCGTTACCGATCAGGCACAGCGCGTCGGCACGCAGGATGCCCGACGGGATCAGGTGCAGCACGGTCTTCTTGCCATTGATGACAAGCGTGTGGCCGGCATTGTGGCCGCCCTGGAAACGTACTACGGCACCGATTTCCTCGGTGAGCAGATCGACGATCTTGCCCTTGCCTTCATCGCCCCACTGGGCACCCAACACGACAACTGACTGACCCATGACGGGTAACTCCTGGTTTTTGTGCGGCCATCGGGGCCGCGGGTTTGGGACCATGCCGGGGTGGCCGATCAGCGCGGGGTGGCGGGCTCCAGCGGGGAGCGCGCCGACGCTGGGGTACCCAGACACGGAAAAAGCCGGACGAGTGACTCTGAAACAGAGTGCCCGTCCGGCTTTTGTGCATTATCCGGGTTTCCGGTGGCTGCTGCCACCCCGGCGGCCGGTGGACTTCACCGGCCGGTCAGGACCGCCGCGGGATGGAGTCGGCCAACGGCCGGTTCCAAGGCGGTAGTGCCGGCCGCTGGCCGGCTCCAGAGCTTTCGGTAGTGCCGGCCGCTGCCCGGCTCCAAGCCGTTCGGTAGTGCCGGCCGCTGGCCGGCTCGCAGGATGGCCTGGAGCCGGCCAGCGGCCGGCACTACCAACGAGCGCATGGCGGGAACCCTTTCAGTGCTTGAGCCACCACAGGGTAGTGAGGCCCGCCAGCAGGATCACCCCGCCCCAGGTGCGCAGGGCACTGCTGCGCAGCATCAGCAGCTGCTCGGCCATGCGCTTCCAGGCCAACGGGGCGGCGAACAGGAACAGGCCTTCGAGCACGGCGACCAGGCACAGGGCCGAGAACAGATCTTTCATGACATCTCCACAAACAAAACGGGGACCCGGTCTGCACCGGGTCCCCGTGGATGACTACCGCCTGCGGCCTCAGCGATCGCTCTTGAGGTACTGCAGGAACGGGTCGTTCTTGTCGAGCACGATCACGCCGTTGCCGTCGGTCATGGAGCCACGGTAGGCCTCCAGGCTGCGGTAGAAGGCGTAGAACGACGGGTCGGCCGAGCCGGCCTTGCCGTAGATGCGGGCGGCATCGGCATCGCCGGCACCGCGCAGCTGCTGGGCGTCGCGCTCGGCTTCGGCCACGATCACGGTGCTCTCGCGGTCGGCCTGGGCACGGATGGTCAGCGACTGCTCTTCACCCTCGGCGCGCAGCTTGGCCGCTTCCTGCTTACGCTGGGCGCGCATGCGCTCGTACACATCGTTGATCACCTGGCTGTCGGTCGGCAGGTCGATCTGCTTGATGCGCAGGTCGATGATCTGCATGCCCAGCGCCTTGACCGACTCGTTGATGCCGGTCAGCTGGTTGGCGATCAGTTCGCTGCGATCCCCGGACACCAGCTGCTGCAACGAACGCGAGTTGATCTGGTTGCGCAGGGAGTCGGTGATGATCGGGGCCAGGCGGGCATTGGCCACGCGGGCATCGCCGCCGGTCGCACGGAAGTACGCGCGCACGTCGGAGATGTAACCGATGGCGAAGAAGTCGACGCTGACGTCCTTCTGCTCGGCGGTGAAGTAACGGGCCGGGGCGGTGTCGAGCACCTGGAAACGGCGATCGAACACGCGCACCGTTTCCACCAGCGGCACCTTGAAGTGCAGGCCCGGCTTGATGTCCGCACGGACCACCTTGCCCAGGTTCAGCACCATCGCGGTCTGGTCCTCACGGACCACGTAGACCGAACCCAGCAGGCCGAGCAGGACCGCTACGGCCAGACCAATCCACAGTGAACTTCTCATCGGCTGCCCTCCTCACGACCGGTCGGGCGCGTCGTCGGACGCTCCGCATTGCGAACGCCATCCACGGCCGTGCTGGCAGGCAGCGACGGCAGCATGACTTCCGGGGTCACCGCCGGAGCGGCATTGGTGCTGGTGCGGTTGTCGCCCGGCATCGGCACGTAGATCAGCTGGCGGCCATCGCCACCGATGATCTTGCGGTTCTCCGAGAGCACCTTCTGCACCGTTTCCAGCCACAGGCGCTTGCGCGTGACCTCCGGGGCGTCCTTGTACTGGACCTGCAGCAGGCTGAACCGCTCGGCATCACCCTCCGCCTTGGCGACCACGGCCTGCTTGTAGCCTTCAGCGGTGGTCCGGGCCCGTGAGGCCTGGCCGCGCGCTTCCGGAACCACCTTGGCCGCGTAGGCCTGGGCTTCGTTGATCAGACGCTCCTTGACCTGCTGGGCACCGTTGACCTCATCGAAGGCCGGCTTGACCTCCTCGGGCGGGCGGGCATCGGGCAGGGTCAGGCCGGTCACGGACAGACCGGTGCGGTAGCTGCCGAGCGAGGCCTGCAGGCGCTCTTCGGCGGCCACGGCCAGCGGGCCACGGTTGTTGAGCACGTTGTTGAGGTCGGCACGACCGACCTGCTCACGCACCGCGCTCTGCGCGGTCTGTTCCAGCACCTGGTCGGCATCGACCGAGCCGAACAGGTACAGGCGCGGATCGTCGATGCGGTACTGGACGTTGAGCGAGACGTTGACGATGTTCTCGTCGCGGGTCAGGACCGGCACCTGGCTGCTGAACGTCTTGATCTCGGTGGCATTGACCTTGGTCACCGATTCCAGCGGCCACGGCAGCTTGAAGTTCGGGCCAGGCTGCAGGATGCGATGGAACTGACCGAAGCGCAGCACGACGCCGCGTTGCTGTTCGCCGATCAGCTGGAAGCTGGAGAACAGCAGCAGCAACACCGCAGCCACTGCGACCCACCGCAGGATGCCGCCATCGAACAGGTCTTTCAGCGGACCGGGCAAACCGCCCCAACCGCCGCCATTGCCGCCACCGCGAGGACCGAACGGCCCACGTCGATTCTCGTCGGGGCCTTGTCCGCCCTTGTTGCCGCCGGGTGTATTCCAGGCCATGCACGCTCCATCAAGGTAAGGTTGCCTGCGGGCCACTCCCGCACCGTCAACCGTTAAAACGTTAAATCGCTGTCGATTCTACTAGATGGGGCAGATCGACAGGATTGGAAGGGGGCACGCATCTCGGGGAACGATTCATAACCGCCTCCGCGACCGTCCGTGAGGGTCCCCGCGCGCCGGAGCAGCGGGTAAGGTGGTGTTTTCCCCCGTCAGGCATCTTCATGGCAATTCCCGACCGGTTCAACGCTTTCCGCATCCACCAGGACGATACCGGCTACCACGCCGGGCTGGAACCGATCGGCCTGGACCAGCTCAACCCCGGCGAGGTGGTCCTCCGCGCGCACTGGTCCTCGGTCAACTATAAAGATGCGTTGGCCGGCACTGGCAAGGGCAAGATCCTGCGACGCTTCCCGCTGGTCGGTGGTATCGACGTGGCCGGCACGGTGGTCGCTTCGACCGACCCGGCCTACCGCGAAGGCGATGCGGTACTGGCCACCGGCTGCGGGCTGAGCGAGACCCGCGATGGCGGCTACAGCCCGTATGTGCGCCTGGCCGCCAGTGCGGTGATCCCGCAGCCGACGGGACTCACCCCGCGTGAGGCGATGATTGTGGGCACGGCCGGCTTCACCGCTGCGCTGGCCCTGGTGCGGATGCTGGACAACCGGCAGACCCCCGCCCACGGACCGCTGGCCGTGACCGGGGCGACCGGCGGGGTCGGCTCGCTGGCGGTGGACATCTTCACCCGGGCGGGTTTCGAGGTGCACGCGATCAGCGGCAAGGCCGACCAGGCCGACTACCTGCGTGGACTGGGTGCCCGCGAGGTCCTGCCGCGGGATGTGCTGGCGACCGCCCGGCCGATGGAATCGGCGCGCTTCGGCGGCGGCCTGGACAACGCCGGCGGCGCGATGCTGACCAGCCTGCTGGCCCAGACCGTGCCCTACGGCTCGGTTGTCAGTGCCGGCCTGGCCGCGGGTCCGGCGCTGGACATGACGGTCATGCCCTTCATCATCCGCGGCGTGTCGCTGATCGGTGTGTCGTCCTCCAGCGCACCGCGTGATCTGCGCGAAGCGGTCTGGGCGAAGCTTGGCGGCGCCTGGAAACCGGCGCATCTGGAGACGATCTGCACGGGCGAAGTCGGGCTGGATGGCCTGCCGGCGGCGTTCGATACCCTGCTCGCGGGCGGCCACCACGGCCGCACGGTGGTACGAATCGACTGAGCGTGGCAGCCGGGCGACGGACGGCACGTCCGGCGCTTCACGACGGTGCGAGGCCCGCACTACACTGCGGGCATCACACGGGGAACACCATGGCACGCATTCTGATCGTCGACGATTCACCGTCGCAGCTGTTGGGGATACAGCGGATCGTCGAAAAACTCGGTCACCAGATCCTGACCGCCACCGATGGCGCCGCCGGGGTCGAAACGGCCAAGGCCGAACTGCCCGATCTGGTGCTGATGGACGTGGTGATGCCCAACCTCAATGGTTTCCAGGCGACCCGCACGCTGGCGCGCGACGCCTCGACCAAGCACATTCCGGTGATCCTGGTGACCACCAAGGACCAGGACACCGACCGCATGTGGGGCATGCGTCAGGGCGCCAAGGCCTATATCACCAAGCCGTTTTCGGAAGACGAACTATCCGAGGTGCTGGAGCGCGTTTTCAGCCACCAGGAACCGCCGACGGCGTGATGCCGATGGCGGCGGTTGGTACCGACCGTTGGTCGGTACGCACCAACAGTCGGTACGCCGCTGCATCGGCGCACCGCCTGCCTCACACCTTCTCGCCGAACGCCTTGGCCAGCGCCTTGTAGGCCTTCTTCTGCGCTTCGTCGGTCGGCGCCGGCGCAATGATCTCCAGCTCCACGATCTGATCGCCATCCGGGTTGCCCGGCAGGCCGCGGCCACGCAGGCGCAGCTTGCGGCCGGCATCGGACTCGGCCGGCACCTTCAGCTCCACCGCACCGCCCAGGGTCGGCACGCTGATGCTGGTCCCCAGCGCGGCCTGCCACGGGGTCACCTGCAGGGTGTACAGAATGTTGCGGCCATCCACCTCGAACTGCGGGTGCTCGGCGTATTCCACTTCCAGCAGCAGGTTGCCGCCACCGGTGCCCTGCCCGGTCAGGCGGATCACCTGGCCCGGGCGGATGCCCTTGGGCACGCGCACATCCAGCTGCTTGCCGCCCACGTTGATGCGCAGGCTGTCGCCCTGATAGGCCGCTTCCAACGGCACCGACAGCTTGGCGCGGGTATCGCGGGTCGGCTGCGGCCCCTGGCTGGCGCCGCCGAAGCCACTGGCGCGACCACCGCCACCGCCGCGCTGGCGCGCGAACAGGCTCTCGAAGAAATCGCTGAAGCCGCCGCCACCGGCGCCGCCCCCGAACACCTCTTCGAAGTCATAGCCCTGGCCACCGCCATAGTTCGGCGGGGTATGGAACTCCTCGCCGGGCCGGTAGCCCTGCGCCTTGAGCTGGTCATAGGCCGCGCGCTTCTGCGGATCGCGCAGCGCCTCGTAAGCCTCGTTGACCGCCTTGAATTTGTCCTCGGCCCCGGCTTCCTTGCTCACATCCGGGTGGTACTTGCGCGCCAGCCGGCGGTAAGCAGTCTTGATCTCAGCATCGCCCGCGGTGGGTTCCACCCCGAGCGTGGCGTAGTAATCCTTGAATTCCATCCAAACACCTCGACTAAGTTCGGCCACCCGCGTGGGCGGGCGCCGTCCGCGCAATTCTAGCCGCTGCGGACCGGCCCACCGTGACGCCGGGCGCGAATGATCCTGCGCAATGCGGCGGACATCCCAGCCGGCTACGCTGCCCCGGTAGCCCGCCTCTCCCGCTCCAGATGGGTCTGCACGTCCGGTTTTCAACGTGTTGACATGGCCATCCCATGCCCCTCACTACCCTGCCTGTGTCCAAGGAGTCCGCATGACCATCCACGTTGGCGACCGCATTCCCGAAGTCACCCTCAAGCGCATCCGCGAGGGCATGGAGACCATCGACACCCATGCCCTGTTCGATTCGCGCAAGGCGGTGCTGTTCGGCGTGCCCGGCGCATTCACCCCGACCTGTTCGGCACGGCACCTGCCCGGCTTCATCGAGCAGTTCCCCGAGTTCCGCCACCGCGGGATCGAAGTGTTCTGCATGGCGGTCAACGATCCGTTCGTGATGAAGGCCTGGGGCGAGAGCCAGCAGGTGCCCGACGGCCTGCAGCTGTTGTCCGACGGCAATGGCGAGTTCACCCGGGCCCTCGGCCTCGAGATGGATGCCAGCAGCTCCGGGATGGGCATCCGCTCGCGCCGCTTCGCGCTGTACGTCGAAGACGGTGTCGTGCGCGAAACCTTCATCGAGGAACTCGGAAAATTCGAGGTGTCTTCGGCCCAGTACGTGCTGGAGCATCTCCCCCGCTAGACCCACGCAACAGAGGAACCCGGCCAGCCATGTCAACGCCAGCCAAGAACACCCCCAACAACGCCCGCCCGCCGGGCATCAGCGACACCGCCACCCTGCGTGCCAAGGCCCGCAAGGACATCGAGGATGGCGCGATCACCGACAGCTACAGCGCCGACCGCAAGGCGGTGATCAAGCTGCTCAACGATGCGCTAGCCACCGAGTACGTCTGCGTGCTGCGCTACTACCGCCACTACTTCATGGCCAAGGGCATGCTCGCCGATTCGATCAAGGCCGAGTTCCTGGAGCACGCACAGCAGGAACAGGCGCACGCCGGCAAGCTGGCCGAACGCATCGTGCAGCTGGGCGGCGAGCCGGATCTGAACCCGGATACGCTCACCGCGCGCTCGCATGCCGAGTACAAGGAAGGCAGCGACCTGCGCGACATGGTCCGCGAGAACCTGATTGCCGAGCGCATCGCGATCGACAGCTACCGCGAGATGATCAACTTCGTCGGCGACAAGGACACCACGACCAAGCGCATCCTCGAAGAGATCCTCGCGCAGGAAGAAGAGCACGCCGACGAATTCGCCGATCTGCTGGACGGCTGGATCGGCGAGTAACGCCAGCCGCATGCCGACTCTTGGCCCTGTAGTGCCGGCCGCTGGCCGGCTCCTGACGCTGTAGTGCCGGCCGCTGGCCGGCTCCTGCAGCATCCGAACGGCGTGCAGTGCCGGCCAGCGGCCGGCACTACCGTTGATGGTGTGATGCCGGCCAGCGGCCGGCACTACCGTTCATGGGGTGATGCCGGCCAGCGGCCGGCACTACCGTTGATGGGGTGATGCCGGCCAGCGGCCGGCACTACCCGATCGCGGGCAGCAACCCGTCAGCGCAGGATCCGGAACCGCACCTCCGTCCACGCACCATCGGCGGCCAGCGCGGTCAGCGTGTGCTCACCCACCTCGTCGAAATCGCGCTGGAACAGCCGCGCGCCTTCAGTGCGGGCGATCCAGCGGTCATCCAGCAGCCAATCCACGGTCGTTTCATTGCCCAGTGCACGCAGTTGCAGGCGAACGCCGCGCTCGGCATTCGGCGCGCGTGCGAGGGTGGCGCGGTCGTTGAGCCCCTCGATATGCAGCGTCCCACCACTCTCTCGACCATCGTCGCTGCAGTCCGGGGACAACGCAGGCAACTGCGAGGCCTGACGCTGCGCGTGCGGCAACCACGGCGACAACAGCGCCGGCCAGCGCGCGATCTCACGCGACTCCGCCGCATGCGGTCGGCTGCACTCCGGCGACAGCCGCAGCCCCGTGCGCGCATCCACCTGGAACCGCTGCAGACCCGGCTGCCACAGCCGCGCCTCGCGCTCGGCGAAGGTCGGCGGCACCGCCCCATCGAGCACGAACGCCGGCATCCGCCGCTGGCACAGCGCGGGCGCCATCTGCTCGGCCAGACCACCGGTCGGCCAGCAGATATCGGCCTGCGCCACGCTCGCCGGCATCGGCGCCGCACGGGCATCGCCGGCCTGGCGCGGCAGACTGTCGACCACCTCGAACATCAGCGGCAACGCGGTCACCGCGCCGTACTGCCCGGGCAGCGGCGTGCCATCCGGGCGCCCCACCCACACACCTACCGTGTAATGGCGCGTCGTGCCGATCGCCCAGGCATCGCGGTAGCCGTAGCTGGTGCCGGTCTTCCAGGCCACACGTGGGCGGCCGGTGACATCGAAGGTGCCGGTGCCGTAGCCCGGGCGGGGATTGGACTCGAGCACCTCGCGGGTGATCCACGCCGCGCCGGGGGACATCAGGCGGCGCTCGATCACCGCATCCCCGGCGGTATAACGCACCCGCCCGGCGATACCGTTGCGGTTGAACGCGGCGAAGGTGCCGACCAGATCCTCCAGCCGCGCGCCGGTGCCGCCGAGAATCAGCGAGAGATTGGGCGCACTGCCGTGCGGAAAGCGCAGATTGATGCCCGCATGCGACAGGCGTGCCGCGAAGCGCGCCGAGCCGACGCGATCCAGCAGGTCCACCGCCGGCACATTGAGTGACAACCGCAGCGCCGTGGCGGCACTGACCGGCCCGTTGAAGGCCGCATCGAAGTTGCCCGGCCGATACCCGCCGAAGCTCTGCGGCGCATCCACCATCAGGCTTTCCGAATGGATCAGGCCATCATCCAGCGCCATGCCGTACAGGAACGGTTTCAGCGTTGAGCCCGGTGAGCGCCACGCCTGCACCATGTCCACATGGCCGAGCCGCTGTTTGTCGCCGAACGCCACCGAACCGACGTAGGCACGTGCCTCCAGTGTGCGGTTGTCCACCACCAGCAACGCCGCCGAGGTGCGCTCGGGCAGCTGTGAAAAGTAGGACGACACACGCTCTTCCAGCGTGCGCTGCAGGCCGATATCCAGCGTGCTCTCGATCCGCGCCGCCCGCGGCTGCGCCGAGCGCAGGCGCTGCGCCAACAACGCCGCATGCAGCGGGGGCTGCAGGGCGCGGGTGACCACCGGCTCGATGCGCGCATCGTCGACCTCCTCGCGTGACCACACACCGAGTGACACCATGCGTTCGAGCACCTTGTCACGCGCCCGCTGTGCCGCCTCCGGATGGCGGTCCGGACGCAACCGGCTGGGCGACTGCGGCAGCACCGCCAGCAACGCCGCCTCGGCATGCGACAACTGCGAGGCTGGCTTGCCCAGATAGGCCCAGCTCGCCGCCTCCACGCCTTCGATGGTGCCCCCATAGGGCGCACGTTCCAGATACAGCGCCAGGATCTGCGCCTTGCTCAGGTGCAGTTCCAGCTGCACCGCGCGCAGCAGCTGCTTGGCTTTGCCCCACGGCGTGCGCGTATGCGGATCGAGGATTCGCGCAACCTGCATGGTCAGCGTTGAACCACCGGAGACGATCCGCTGCTCGAACAGCCATTGCTTGCCCGCGCGCAGCAGGCCCCACGGGTTGATGCCGGGATGCCGCCAGAACCAGCGGTCTTCGTAGTTCAGCAGCGCCTGCAGATACAGCGGCGAGACGCTGTCGGCGGAGGCCGGGTAGCGCCACACCCCGTCCGCATCGGCGAACGCACGCAGCGGCGTGCCATCGCGCGCAACGACCAGGGTACTGGTGTCGCGTTGCCTGGGCAGCGGCGGCGGGAACGCGAGGTCCAGCACCAGCAGCAGTGTGAGCAGCGCCGCCGTTCCCCAGCGCAGGCAGGGCAGCACGTTGCGTCGCACGGATGCCCACGACCGTTTGGAAAAAAGAGACATCATGTCCATTCAGCAGGCGGGCCGTCATCGCGACGGCCCGCCCTGCGATCAGGGCTGCACCACGGTCAGCGAGGCCGGGAGGCTGCGCCCCACCCCGCGCAGGTCGGGACGGTACATGTCCTCCACCAGCGGCGGCGGCACGCGGTAGGTGCCCGGCGTGACCGCACGCACCAGATAGAACACCTTGGCAGTGCTGCCCCGCGAGAGTTTCAGCGCGGCCACATAGCGGTCATCGCGGAACTCCTCGTGCTTGATGTTGGCCGCATCGCCGCGGTCGTTGACGCTCAACCCGTCGACCACCACATCGGCCCACTGCTTGGCATCGCCCAGGTTGAAGTTCTCGATCTCCAGCCCGGCCGGGAGCAGATCGGTCAGCAGCGCATCGGGCATGTCCACGTTCGGGGTGACGCTGACCCGCACGATCAGGGCCTCGCCTTCCTTCAGCGGACGCGGCGTCCACGGCTTGCCATCAGTGGTGTACCAGCTGCGCTCCACGCCGAGCGTGCGGCTGTCCGGCTCCGGCGGGTTGCGCGGAATGCCGGCCACTTCCAGGCTGGCGAACATCGGCGGCTCCCCCTGCGGGGTGAAGCGCACGCCCTTGGCCAGCGCGGCGTAGTCGACGCTGCGGCCGAACATGCGGCGTGCCGAGATGCTCTCGCTCTCGCCCCCCACCACCAGTTCGCCCGAGACCAGCTTGGTCTGGTTGGCCGACAGCGCCTTGCCCATGCGCGCCAGCGCCACCTGCTCCTGGGTGCTCAGCCACATCCAGCCACTGTTGCGGCGGGCGTCCAGCGCGCGACCGAGATCGACCGCGCGTGCATCGTAGGCCGGCTTGGACAGCTTGCGTTCGTGCAGCAGCGCGATCATCAATGCGTCATCGCGCACCGCGCTGCCGTAATCGCCGAAGTAGGCCGGACGGTCGTCCGCGCTCTTGGCAAAGCCGGCGGCAATGGCCGCATCGCCGCGCTTGTGGTCGCCCTGCAGGGACAGCGCGATGCCCAGGTGCACCAGCGACAGGCCGGTCAGCGACTTGCTGCGTTCATTGTCGTACAGCGCGCGCAGGGTACCCAGCGGTGCACGGTTGACCCGGGCCAGCACGTAGCCCGAATACGCCTGGTTGGCGAACTTCAGGTTCTCGCGGCGGTCCTCGCCGTAGAACTGGTTGCCACCGGACAGCAGATCTTCACTCAGGCGGTTCAGCGCTTTCTGCAGCACGTTGTCCGGTACGGCGAAGCCGGCGTCCTTGGCGTCGAGCAGGAACTCGGCGATATACGGCGTCAGCCACGGATTGATGTAGCCGTCGTCGCCCCACATCGAGAAGTTGCCGTTGGCGACCTGCATCGAGGCCAGGCGGCCGAAGGCACCTTCCATGCGCTCGCGGCGGGTCTTGGCATCCAGCCCGTCCGCACCCAGCATGGCCGAGGTCGCTTCATCCAGCATCAGCGCGGCATAGCCCTTGCTGGTGGTCTGCTCGGCGCAGCCATACGGATAGTTGAGCGCGCCATTCAAGGCACTGGCGAACGGAATCGGCGGCAGCGCGCTGACCAGCATGCGTGCGGTCACCGAGTCGTTCATCAGACCATCGGCCAGGCCGGCGTCCATCGTGACGGCGGCCAGCGGATCCAGCGTGCGGGTCTGTGCGCGCAGCACCTGCGGCCACGCCGCGCGCACCGGCAGGTCATAGCGGCGATCGACCTTGAAGCCGTTGCCGTCCACGCGCACGCGGACCTTGGCTACCGTGTAGCCCTCGCGCGCGGTCAGCGGGAAGCTCAGCGTGCTCTTGGCGTCGGCGTTGAGCTTGAGCGTGCGGCTGGCGTCGCCCAGGGTCAGCGGCCCGATGCCATCGACCTGCACCTTGAACTCGCCCGGCGTGCCGGTGAAGTTCTGCACATCCAGGGTGACCGTGCTGGTATCCCCGGGCGCCATCACGCGCGGCATGCTGGCTTCGGCCAGGATCGGCGCGCGCACCACGGTCTCCACATCGCGCTTGCCGTACTGGTCATCGGCGTACACCAGCGCCGAGACGCGCAGGGTGCCGTTGAAATCCGGCACCTTCAGCGCGATCCGCGCGATGCCCTTGGCATCGAGTTTCACCGGGCCGGAGAACAGGTCCACCGTCTGCACCCGCGCGGTCGGGCGCTTGGCCTGCGGCATCGCGGCCAGCGCCATGTCGCCACCGAACTTCAGCTTGCCGCTGCTGCCGTCGAAGCTTTCGATCACGCGGCTGTAGATGTCATACGCATCCACGCCCAGACGACGCTGCGCGAAGAAGTGCGCAGCGGCATCGGGCACCGGGAAGCGGGTGATGTTGAGGATGCCCACATCCACCGCCGAGACGGTCACATGTGCGACCTTGCCGGCCAGCTGCGGGGCGCTCACGGTGACCGGCAGCGTCTGCTCCGGGCGCATCTGCTTGGGGGCCACCAGGCCCACTGCGATCTGCCGCGCCTTGCGGTCCATCGGCACATGCACCACGCCGACCGCACGGGCCGGGGTGATCTTGCTCGGGGCACTGCCGCCACGGAACACCAGCGCCGTGATGTAGACGTCGTGACGTTCCCATTCGGCCGTGACCGGAATGTCGTAGGTGCTGCCCGGCTTGGCGTCGATATCCTGGACGTAGAGCATCTTGTCGCTCTCGACCATCAGCACGCCCTTGCCGGCATGCGGCGGGGTCACGGTGACGCGCACGGTATCGCCGGCCTTGTAGCCGGTCTTGTCCAGCGCCAGCTTGACCTTGTCCGGGCGTGCATCCAGGCCGCGGTTGTCGTCGTTCCAGCTCCAGCCGGCGTTGAACGGATAGCGGCTGGTCAGCCCGGTGGCCGGGTCGAACACGTCCAACCGGTACTCGCCCCACTCCACCGGAACATCAACGCCGACCGCCGCACTGCCGGCATCAACGGTGCGGGTGTCCTTGTTCTCGAAGCGGCGGGTGAAGTCGTAATCCCAGCGGTTGTCGTTGAAGGTCCAGTGGTAATCGCGCAGCTCGCGCACCAGCGTGACCTTCAGGCCCTTGGCCGGCTGCGGCTTGCCTGCCGCGTCCACGCGCATCAGTTCGAAACGCGCATTGCTGTTGGCATCGGCGCCGTCCTTGGGATCGAACAGCGGGCGTACACCCACCAACGCCGTGGCCGGCCACATCACCCGCTTCAGGGTGCGGGTCACGGTGCGGCCACCGGTTTCATACACGCTGCCGGAGAGCACCACGGCGATCGGTGCGGTCGGCTTGACCTCGGCCGGCAGCTCCACGTCCTGGCGCAGTTTGCCGTCGGCCGGGAATTCGGTATCGATGACGTCGCGCGCCTCGCGCGGCAGCGCGGCGGTCGGGTCGCCGAAGAAGTAGCCCGGCAGCGACTCGACCGGCGACTGCTCGGCCGCTACGGCCAATCGCGCGGTGAAGCGGTTGCCATCGGCCGGCGCACCGTACAGATACGCCGCATCGGCCTGCAGCTTGAGCGGCTCGCCCGGCTTGAGCGTCTTCTGCGCGCTGTCCAGGTCCAGCTTCATGCGCTCGGGCAGGAACTCCTCGATCCGCAGGGTCATACCCTGGATCGCTTCCTTGCTGGCCGGGTTGGTGCGGAACTCCACCTGCCAGCGCCCGGTCGGGGCCTCGGCGGGGATCAGCTGCTCGAAGCTGAAGTAACCCTGCTCGCCCGGGGTCAGGCGGGTCTCGCGGAAGGTCTTGCCGTCCGGCTGCTTCAGGCGCAGGAAGACGGGCTGCGGCTTCACCGGCTTGCCGTCGTTGTCGCGCAGCAGTGCGGAAATGCGCACGGTCTCGCCGGGACGGTACAGGTCGCGGCCCGACCAGGTGAACACGTCGAACCAGGCGTTGTCGCGCCCGGCCACGGCGAACTCGCTCAGGTCCAGCGCGGGCTGGTTGAACGGCAGCATCGAGGTATCGCCGCCACTGCTGGCGATCAGCACATGGCTGGCATCCAACGTGTAATTGAGCAGCGCATTGCCGTTGCCGTCGGTTGCGCCCTTGAGCACCACCTCACCCTTGCCATCGAGGATGCGCAGCTCGATCTTCTTCAGCGACGCCCCGCTCTGCAGCGAGGCGGTGTGCACGAACAGCTTGTCCTTGTAGGCACGCGTATGCAGGCCGATGTCGCTGACGGTGAAGAAGGCGGTGTCGTACTCGCCTTCGAACGAACCGCTGCGCTTCATCACCGCGAAATACAGGCCGGGCTGCTGCAGCTCCTTGATGTCCTGGGTCGGCAGGTAGGTGAGCACGCGCTCGTTCTGCTTGCCGCCGATCACGAAGCGGTTGACGTACACCGGCTCGGCCAACTGCGACATCGGCGTCTTGTCGCCGTAGTCGCTGTCCAGCTCCCAGCTGCCGCGGCGCCCGCCGCGCTGGTACTGGCTGAAGAAGTTCGGCAGTTCCTTCTCGCGCACGCGCAGGAACTCCACGTCCACTTCCGGCACGTTGACCGAGACCACCGGCAGGCCGCGGCTGTCCTTGGCGGGCAGCACGCTGCCCTGCGAGGCGAACCCGGCCACCGGCTTGAGCTCGCCGGTGAAGACCTTCTGGCGCAGCTCCTTGCCGATCCGGCTGCCATCGGCGGCGAGCAGATCGGGCGAAACGATCAGCGAATATTCCTTGGCCGCCTCCACGAACGGATAGCGCAGGGTCTTGCCGTCATCGGACAGCGACCAGCTGCTGTCCTCGGTGCCGACCTTCTCGGCGAAGCGGACCAGTGCATCGAAATCCTGGGTGCCGACCAGCGGGCGCGAGAACTCCAGCGCCAGCGACAGGCCGTCGCTCTTCTGATCGGGGTAGGCCCGGACCAGGGTGAACTCGGTGACCGCCTCGGCCTTGGCCGTGATCGGCGCGCCGGACGGGGCTGGTAGCTGGCCGCTGTCGTTGCGCTTGCAGCCCCCGACGCCGATGGCCAGGCCGGCGACCAGCGCCAGGCCCGCGATTCCCTTCCAGCTCCACTGCCCGAACCGACTGCGGCTAGCCATGACGTCACTCCTTGAACAAGGCGGCCAGTATACGGGCCGTCCCCGTCCGTTCACGGGCGACCCCGGGCGATCCGGGCGTCATGGGTGACCGGCAGGGCCACCGCCAAGGGCAGCCGCCAAGAGCCATCGCTAAGGGCAGCCGACCAACGGTCGGCTCTACCCGGCGACGTAGAGGTCGACGTACTCGTGCACCGGCATCGCTTCCAGCGCGACCGGGTCCAGCGACGCCTCGATGATCCGGCGCTGCTGCACGGTCGGGAACACCCCGGCCAGGTGTCGGCGGAACTTGTCCTCCAGCAGCGGGATGCCCTCGGCCCGGCGCCGCGCGTGGCCCAGCGGATACTCGACCACGGCCTCCATCGTGCTGCCATCGGCGAACGTCACGTGCAGCGCGTTGGCGATGCTGCGCTTGTCCGGGTCCAGGTAGTCGGCCGTGAACTGCGGCTCTTCCACGCAGGTGATCGTCGCCCGCAGCGGATCGATGCGCGGATCGGCCGCCACGTCGTCCTCGTAGTCCTCGGCAACCAGCCGGCCGAAGATCAGGCCGATCGCCACCATGTACTGCACGCAGTGATCGCGGTCGGCCGGGTTATGCAGCGGGCCGGGTTTGTCGATGATGCGCAGGCAGGCCTGCTGGGTGCGCAGGGTGATCTGCGCGATGTCTTCGCTGCGTTTGCCGCTGGCGCGCATCTGCGCATGCACCTGCATCGCCGCTTCGACCGCCGTCTGGCCATGGAACTCGGCCGGATAGCTGATCTTGAACAGCACGTTCTCCATCACGTAGCTGCCGTACGGCCGCTGGAAGCGGAACGGCTGCCCGCCGAAGGAGACATCGTAGAAGCCCCAGGTCGGCGCGGTCAGCGCGCTGGGATAGCCCATCTCACCGGCCGCGGCCATCAGCGACAGGCGCACCGCACGGCTGGTGGCATCACCGGCCGCCCAGCTCTTGCGCGAGCCGGTGTTGGGCGCGTGCCGGTAGGTGCGCAGCGACTGCCCATCCACCCAGGCCAGCGACAGCGCATTGAGCATGCGCTCACGATCCAGACCAAGCAGGTGTGACACCACCGCGGTGGAGGCGACCTTGACCAGCACCACATGATCCAGCCCGACCCGGTTGAACGCATTCTCCAACGCCAGGCAACCCTGGATTTCATGCGCCTTGATCATCGCCTCCAGCACATCGCGCATGGTCAGTGGCGCCCGGCGCAGCGCCTCGGCATTGCGGCTGAGCCAGTCGGCGGTAGCCAGGATGCCGCCGAGGTTGTCGGAGGGATGCCCCCACTCCGCGGCCAGCCAGGTGTCGTTGAAATCCAGCCAGCGGATCATCGCGCCGATGTTGAAGGCGCCCTGCACCGGATCCAGCTCGAAGCGCGTCCCTGGCACCCGGGCGCCGTTGATCACCTGCATGCCGGGCACCAGCGGCCCGAGCAGCTTGCTGCAGGCCGGGAACGATAGCGCCGCCAACCCGCAGCCCAGCGTATCGATCAGGCAGTGCCGCGCGGTGGTGTACGCCAGCGGCGAGCTGACCGGGTAGTCGCGGACGTAATCGACGATGTCGGTCAGGACCGTGTCCCATGGCGGGCGCTGGTTGCTGTGGCTGTCATGACCGGACATCGCGATTCTCCTGTTGGGACTTACAAGGTGGCGGCAGGCACCCTTACCGCACCGTCCATCAAGACGCGGGCACTGCGGCTCATGATGGCCTTGGTGACCGTCCACTGACCGTCAACGAGCGCCGCCTGCGCGCCCACGCGCAACGTGCCGGAGGGATGACCGAAGCTCACCGATTCACGCTCACCGCCACCGGCGGCCAGGTTCACCAGCGTGCCCGGGATCGCGGCGGCAGTGCCGATGGCGACTGCGGCGGTGCCCATCATCGCGTGGTGCAGCTTGCCCATGGACAGCGCGCGCGCGTGCAGGTCGATCTCGCCCGCGGCGATCTGCTTGCCACTGGAGGACACGTAGTCCTGCGCCGGGGCGACGAAGGCGACCTTCGGTGTGTGCTGACGGGTCGCGGCCTGCTCGATGGTCTCGATCAGCCCCATGCGCACCGCGCCGTGCGCGCGGATCGCTTCGAAACGCGCCAGGGCGGCCTTGTCCTCGTTGATCGCCGGCTGCAGTTCGGTGCCGGTGTAGCCCAGATCAGCCGCGTTGAGGAAGATGGTGGGAATGCCGGCGGTGATCATCGTGGCCTGGAAGCTGCCCACGCCGGGCACGTCGAGCGTGTCGACCAGATTACCGGTGGGGAACATCGCCCCGCCCTCGCCATCATCGGAGGGATCCAGGAACTCCAGCTGGATCTCCGCGGCCGGGAAGGTCACGCCATCGAGGTCGAAATCGCCGTCCTCCTGCACCTGGCCCTCCACGATCGGCACGTGCGCCAGGATGGTCTTGCCGATGTTGGCCTGCCAGATCCGCACGGTGCACAGGCCGTTGTGCGGAATCCGCGCCGGATCGATCATTCCGTTGCTGATCGCGAACGGGCCCACCGCCGTGCTGAGGTTGCCGCAGTTGCCACTCCAGTCGACAAATGCCGTCTCGATCGCCACCTGGCCGTACAGATAATCCACGTCGTGCTCCGGCACCGACGGCGCGGAGATGATCACGCACTTGCTGGTGCTGGAGGTCGCGCCGCCCATGCCATCGGTGTGCTTGGCATACGGGTCGGGCGAGCCGATCACGCGCATCAGCAGCGCATCGCGGGCCGGGCCCGGCACCTGCGCGGCGGCAGGCAGGTCGCTCAGCTTGAAGAACACACCCTTGCTGGTGCCACCGCGCAGGTAGGTGGCGGGAATGCGGAGCTGGGGGAGATGGGTCATGAAATCATGTCCGTGCAGGATGGATGGGGACGAGCGGATGCGTCATCCGCTTGAATGGCGCTGCGTGCACCGGAGGACGGTCGTGGCGTCTGATCCATCAATGCATCGAGCCCGCGCGAGGTATCCCAGACGCGAAGGATGTCAACGCGGTCCGGAAGGTCAAGGTAATAGACCAGATAGCGATCAAAGACGGGCAAGATCACGAATCGCAGTGGGACCGGCAGGTCATCGCTGACCCAAGCGTGCCGAGCGGACCCTGCCCCAGGACATGCCGCGATCCGCAGCAGTGTGGCATCCACCGTCGCGATGAACCGTTCGCCCAGCACCAACCCTCCCTGACGCGCGAACCAGAGCGCAGCGTCGGCCACGTCCTGTTCCGCGCGTGGCCGCCACTCAATCCGCTTCACGATCCAACCGCTCTGCCAGGTCACGGCGCATCCGCTCGAAAGTTGCCGAGGTGACCGGGGCACTTGGGCCAGACGCCAAGCCCTCCGCAATCAACCGGCGCAGCAGCTCTTCGGCCTTTTGCCGCTGGCGCTGGCGGATCAGGTCGCGCACGTAGTCGGACGTACTGGAGTACCCCCCCTGGCTTACTTCCTCATCGACAAACTGTTTGAGCGGATCGGTGAGCGAGATGTTCATCGTGGCCATGATCAGACCTCTTTGGCAATTTTTGCCATAAAAGTGTGCACCTACATCCCATTGACCGCAACTCCGCCTCGTTCATCCCGCCGCTCCACTATTTCGGCCGCCGCACTACGACGCTCCCAGCGGAACAGCCACAGGATGATCAGCTTGGTGCTTCCGCTGACCACGGCCAGCAGCAGCAACGGCCAGCCCAGACGCAGGCGCATGGCGAAAGCGAACACGATGGTGGAGATGTCCATCAGCAGGATCAGCTGGCTCATCCGCAGCGACACCGCGCCCGTGCGGCCGGAGCGCCAGATCAGCAGGATCTGGTGCGCATAGCCCTGGGCCAGCAGCGCGGTAACGGCCACGATCATCGCCGAGGCGAGCACGCGACCCTCATCCACGTGCCGTTGCCCCCACACCAGGCCCAGCAGTGCGCACAACAGCGCCACGCACGCCACGACAAGGCTGGCGGTCGCAGTGCGGCTGAGCCGGTCCGTCCAGATCTCTCTCAGGATCAGCAGCACAAGCACCGAGGCAAGCAGGCGCGGCCACACGATGAAGTGGTTGAACGGCTGGATGCTGTAGCCGTAGACGAAGAACGACAGGTAGGCGAGGAAACTGACCGTGAACTGGTTGAGCGACAGGATATCGGTGGCGCTTGCGCCCGCCGTCGCGCTCGCGCGGCGCTGCCACACCTTGCGCAGTTGGGCCCACACACCCACCAGGCTCAGCAGGATGAAGGCGGTATTGATCGCGCCCGCCACGGTGTAAAACATGTCGCCGCCTGTCCCGGTTATTGTGGAACCTACGCGCCGATGGCCCCATGCCAGCGACGCGCCAGGCCCGCACCTCGCGGGCGGGCCTGGCATACCGTCACATCGCCTGCGCCGATTCCAGGAAGTCCTGGGCGAACCGCTGCAGCACGCCACCGGCCTCGTAGATCGAGACCTCTTCGGCGGTATCCAGCCGGCAGGTGACCGGCACCCGCAGCTGCTCACCGTTGCGGCGATGGATGACCAGGGTGAGTTCGGCACGCGGCACGCGATCGCCGAGCACGTCGAAGGTTTCAGTGCCATCGATGCCCAGGGTCTTGCGGTTGACGCCTTCCTTGAACTCCAGCGGCAGCACGCCCATCCCGATCAGGTTGGTGCGGTGGATGCGCTCGAAGCCTTCGGCGGCGATCGCTTCCACACCGGCCAGACGCACGCCCTTGGCGGCCCAGTCACGCGAGCTGCCCTGGCCGTAATCGGCACCGGCGATGATGATCAGCGGCTGCTTGCGGCCCATGTAGGTTTCGATCGCTTCCCACATGCGGGTGACCTGGCCTTCCGGCTCCACGCGCGCCAGCGAGCCCTGCGTGACCTGGCCATCGATCACGGCCATTTCATTGATCAGCTTCGGGTTGGCGAACGTCGCGCGCTGCGCGGTGAGGTGGTCACCGCGGTGGGTCGCGTAGGAATTGAAGTCCTCCTCGGGCAGGCCCATCTTCGCCAGGTACTCGCCGGCCGCGCTGCTGGCCATGATCGCGTTGGACGGCGAAAGGTGGTCGGTGGTGATGTTGTCGCCGAGCACGGCCAGCGGGCGCATGCCGGTCAGGCTGCGGGCACCGGCAAGCGCGCCTTCCCAGTAAGGCGGGCGGCGGATGTAGGTGCTCTGCGGGCGCCAGTCGTACAGCGGGCTGATCGGGGCGCCGTGCTCCACCTTGAAGGTGAACATCGGGTCGTAGACCTTGCGGAACTGTTCCGGCTTGACGCAGGCCTTGACCACCGCGTCGATCTCGGCATCGCTCGGCCACAGATCCTTCAGCGTGATCGCGTTGCCGTCGGCATCATGGCCGAGCGCATCCTTTTCAATATCGAAGCGCACCGTGCCAGCGATCGCATAGGCCACCACCAGCGGCGGCGAGGCCAGGAAGGCCTGCTTGGCGTACGGGTGGATGCGGCCGTCGAAGTTGCGGTTGCCCGAGAGCACGGCGGTGGCATACAGGTCGCGATCGATCACTTCCTGCTGGATCTTCGGGTCCAGCGCGCCGCTCATGCCGTTGCAGGTGGTGCAGGCAAAGGCCACGATGCCAAAGCCCATCTGCTCCAGTTCGGTCAGCAGGCCGGCTTCTTCCAGATATAGCTGCACGGCCTTGGAACCGGGCGCCAGCGAGCTCTTCACCCACGGCTTGCGGGTCAGGCCGGCGCGGTTGGCGTTGCGCGCCAGCAATGCCGCGGAGATCACATTGCGCGGGTTGCTGGTGTTGGTGCAGCTGGTGATCGCGGCGATGATCACCGCGCCATCGGGCATCAGGCCATCGGCCTGTTCCTGCCTGCCCGAGGCCAGCTTGCCTTCATCGGCGATGCCGCGCGCAGCCAGGTCGGTCGTCGCCACACGCTTGTGCGGGTTGGACGGGCCGGCCATGTTGCGCACCACGGTGGAGAGGTCGAACTGCAGCACGCGCTCGTACTGCGCGGTGACCAGGTCGTCGGCCCACAGGCCGGTGGCCTTGGCGTAGGTTTCCACCAGCGCGACCTGGGCATCTTCGCGGCCGGTCAGGCGCAGGTAGTCCAGGGTCTGCTGGTCGATGTAGAACATCGCCGCGGTGGCGCCGAACTCCGGCGTCATGTTGGAGATGGTGGCGCGGTCACCGATGGTCAGCGCGTTGGCGCCCTCCCCGTAGAACTCGATCCACGCCCCCACCACGCGCTCCTTGCGCAGGAACTCGGTCAGCGCCAGCACCACGTCGGTGCAGGTGATGCCCGGCTGCGGTCGGCCGGTCAGCTCCACGCCGATGATGTCGGGCAGGCGCATCCAGGACGCACGGCCGAGCATGACACTCTCCGCTTCCAGGCCGCCCACGCCGATCGCGATAACCCCCAGCGCGTCCACATGCGGGGTATGGCTGTCGGTGCCGACGCAGGTATCCGGGAAGGCCACGCCCTCGCGCACCTGCACGACCGGCGACATCTTCTCCAGATTGATCTGGTGCATGATCCCGTTGCCCGGCGGAATCACGTCGACGTTCTTGAACGCCTTCTTGGTCCAGTTGATGAAGTGGAACCGGTCTTCATTGCGGCGGTCCTCGACGGCGCGGTTCTTCTCGAACGCGGCCTTGTCGAAGCCGGGGAATTCCACCGCCAGCGAGTGATCCACGATCAGCTGGGTCGGCACTACCGGATTGATCTGCGCCGGGTCACCGCCGGCATCGGCGATGGCATCGCGCAGGCCGGCCAGATCGACCAGGGCGGTCTGGCCGAGAATGTCATGGCACACCACGCGGGCCGGGAACCACGGGAAATCCAGGTCCTGGCGGCGCTCGATCAGCTGCCGCAGTGACGCATCCAGGGTGGCCGGGTCGCAGCGGCGCACCAGGTTTTCGGCCAGCACGCGCGAGGTATACGGCAGCGTGGCATAGGCGCCGGGCTGGAGCGCGTCGACTGCGGCCCGGGTATCGAAATAGTCCAGCGCGGTGCCGGGAAGGTTCTTGCGGTACTGAGTATTCATGGCTGGCGATAGCTGCTTGTTGGCGGGCCGGGGCGTCGTGACACCGGCGAAGAAGGAGTAGCGACGCCGCAACGGAGCAGACCGGCATCGCGCCGGCCTGGTCCGCAAGGCACCCGCGAACGGGTGCGGTACGTCTGTCTTACTTGCGCTGGTCGATCGGCACGAAGGCCTGGTCTTCCGGGCCGGTGTAGTTCGCACTCGGGCGGATGATCTTGCCGTCGATGCGCTGCTCGATGATGTGCGCGCTCCAACCGGAGGTGCGTGCGATCACGAACAACGGAGTGAACATCGCCGTCGGCACGCCCATCATGTGGTAGCTGACCGCGCTGAACCAGTCCAGGTTCGGGAACATCTTCTTGATGTCCCACATCACCGATTCCAGGCGCTCGGCGATGTCGTACATCTTGACGTTCTGCTGCTCGGCGGACAGATCGCGCGCGACGTCCTTGATGATGCTGTTGCGCGGATCGCTGACGGTGTAGACCGGGTGGCCGAAACCGATCACGACTTCCTTGCGCTCCACGCGGGCCTTGATGTCGGCCTCGGCATCGTCGGGGCTGTCGTAGCGCTTCTGCACTTCGAAGGCCACTTCATTGGCGCCGCCATGCTTGGGACCGCGCAGTGCACCGATACCGCCGGTGATCGCGCTGTACATGTCGCTGCCGGTGCCGGCGATGACGCGGCAGGCGAAGGTCGAGGCGTTGAACTCGTGCTCGGCGTACAGGATCAGCGAGGTATGCATTGCCTTGACCCACGAATCCTGCGGCTTCTCGCCGTGCAGCAGGTGCAGGAAGTGGCCACCGATGGAGTCATCATCGGTTTCCACGTCGATCGCACGACCGTTGTGGCTCCAGTGGTACCAGTACAGCAGCATCGAACCCAGGCAGGCCATCAGCTTGTCGGCGATATCGCGCGCGCCGGGATGGTTGTGGTCGTCCTTCTCCGGCGACACGCAGCCGAGCACGGAGACGCCGGTACGCATCACGTCCATCGGGTGCGCCGACGGCGGCAGTTCTTCCAGCGCGGCCTTGACCGCGGCCGGGATGCCACGCAGCGACTTCAGCTTGGTCTTGTAGGCGACCAGCTCGGCGCGGGTCGGCAGCTTGCCATGGACCAGCAGATGCGCGATTTCCTCGAACTCGCTGGTGTTGGCCAGATCGGCGATGTCATACCCGCGGTAATGCAGGTCGTTGCCGCTGCGGCCGACGGTGCACAGCGCGGTGTTGCCGGCGGCGGTGCCCGACAGGGCGACGGATTTCTTCGGCTTGAAGCCGGGGGCGGTAGTGGTGTCGCTCATGATCCCTCCAGAAAACAGTGTGCGGTCTTACTTCTTGGCGGCGAACAACGCATCGAGCTGCTGCTCGAAGGCGTGGTAACCGATACGGTCGTAGAGTTCCTCGCGGGTCTGCATCGCCTCCACCACATTACGCTGGTGGCCCTCGCGGCGGATGGTCTCATACACGTTCTCTGCCGCCTTGTTGGCAGCGCGGAACGCGGACAGCGGGAACAGCTGGATGGCGACGCCGGCCGAGGCCAGCTCGTCGCGGCTGAACAGCGGCGTGGCGCCGAACTCGGTGATGTTGGCCAGCACCGGCACCTTCACCGCATCGACGAAGCGGCGGTAGGTATCCAGATCGTAGGCGGCCTCGGCGAAGATGCCATCGGCACCGGCCTCGACGCAGGCGATGGCGCGTTCGATCGCGGCATCCACGCCATCGACCTGGATGGCATCGGTGCGTGCGATCAGGAAGAAGTCCGGATCGGTCTTGGCATCGGCGGCGGCCTTGACCCGGTCCACCATCTCGCCCTGCGACACGATCTCCTTGCCCGGGCGGTGACCGCAGCGCTTGGCGCCGACCTGGTCTTCGATATGGCAGGCGGCCGCGCCGGCCTTGATCAGCGACTTGACCGTACGCGCGATGTTGAACGCGCTCGGACCGAAACCGGTGTCGATATCCACCATCAGCGGCAGGTCGCACACATCGGTGATACGTCGCACGTCGATCAGCACGTCTTCCAGGGTGTTGATGCCCAGGTCCGGCAGGCCCAGCGAGCCGGCCGCGACGCCGCCGCCGGAGAGGTAGATCGCCCGGTAGCCGGCGCGCTTGGCCAGCAGCGCGTGGTTGGCGTTGATCGCGCCGATCACCTGCAACGGCGATTCGGCGGCCAGTGCGGCGCGGAAACGGGCGCCAGCGGAAGAAACGGGGGTGCTCATGCGACATTCCATCGTGATTGACCCGTTGATAGGCGCAAAGGCCGTGCCAGGTGACAAGTGTTTGATTTCATTGAGGCAGCGAGGTGACTGCGACGTTTCACATTGAAACATTGAAACATCTGTAACATGGCTGAAACTGAACCATTGAAACAGCCTCATGTCGATCAGCCTGCCCCGCCACCGCGCCCGCCTGTCCGATCCCGATGCCGGCCAACTGCCGGTGATCTGGACCGTCAGCGTGTCGCGCCTGACCGGACTGCTGGGGGATGTGATTCCCGAGTTCGACCGCCGCGCCCGCATCGTGCCGATCAACCTTGGTTTCGAGGAGGCAGTGGATGTCATCGGCCAGCGCCTGCGCCGCGAACACTGCGATGTGGTGATCGCCGGTGGTTCGAACGCGGCCTACCTGCGCAGCCGGCTGGAGGTGCCGCTGGTCCCGATCCAGGCCAATGGCTTCGATCTGATGGAAGCGCTGGCGCGCGCGCGCCGGATCGCCCCGCGGATCGGTCTGGTCACGCATGCCACCGACGTGCCGACGTTCGGCAGCTTCCAGCACAGCTTCGGGCTGGACATCGAGCACCGCCGCTTCGTCACCCGTGAGGATGCGCGCGACTGCATCGCCGATCTGCGTGCCAACGGCATCGAGGTGATCGTCGGCACCGGCATGGCGATCGACCATGCCGAGCAGGTCGGCCTGCCCGGGGTGCTGCTGTACTCGGCCGATTCGGTGCGGCAAGCCTTCGAACATGCCTTGGAGCTGACCCAGACCCTGGCCCGTTCCGGCGCATCGTCACTGCGGCGGCGGGCACCGGCCAAGCGCCGGGATGCCGACCACGCCCTGCTCGGTGACAGCGCGCCGATGCAGCAGGTGCGCGAGCACATCGCGCTGTACGCCCCGTACGACAGCACCGTGCTGGTGACCGGCGCGACCGGCACCGGCAAGGAGCTGGTGGCGCGGCAACTGCATACCGCCAGCGGCCGCCGGGGCCGTTTCGTCGCGCTGAACTGCGGGGCGATCAGCGAGTCACTGCTGGAAGCCGAACTGTTCGGTTACAACGAAGGCGCCTTCACCGGCGCACGTCGTGGCGGTCGTGTCGGTCTGGTCGAAGCCGCCGAGGGCGGCACCTTGTTCCTCGATGAAATCGGCGAACTTCCGCTGCCGTTGCAGACCCGGCTGCTGCGGGTACTGGAAGAACGCGAAGTGCTGCGCGTGGGCGCTACCGAGCCGACGCCGGTGGACGTGCGCGTGGTCGCGGCCACGCTGCAGACGCTGGAATCGCTGGTGGACACACAACGCTTCCGCCGCGATCTGTACTACCGCCTGGCCGCGCTGCGCATCGCGCTGCCGACGCTGCGCGACCGGCGCGCGGATGTGCCCTTGCTGGTGAGCCACTTCTTCCGGCAGCTCGCGGATACGGATTCGCCCCTGTCGCCCGAGGCGCTCGCGCGGCTGCGCGACTACGCCTGGCCGGGCAACGTGCGTGAGCTGCGCAACATGGTCGATCGCCTGCGCATCCACTGGCAGCAACAGCCGGGCGCGCTGACGTTGCCGCAGATGCTGCAGTGGTTGCCGGAACTGCACGCGGCGCAGCGGCCACTGGCGGTTCCAGGCGGCGGCACCCCGGCAGCCCTCACTGCTGCCTCGACGGCGCGACCGGATGCGGCCGCGCTGCGGCGGTTGCTGGCCGACTGCGGCGGCAACCGCGAGCAGGCGTGCGCGCAGCTGGGCGTATCGCGGACAACGCTGTGGCGTTGGCTGCGCGAGGGGTCGGTGGGTTGAACAGACCGCGCGTCAGCCAGCCGGATCCAGCGGCAGCCGGAAATACACCACGCGCTCGGTTTCCTCGAATCCACAGGCCCGGTGCGCCGCCTGGGCAGTCACGTCTTCAAGCCGGCTGTCGGAGGCCAGCTCACTGCAGCCCTTCGCGCGCGTCCACGCCTTGGCCGCCGCCAGCAGCGCGCGGCCCAGGCCACGTCCCTGCCAGTCCGGCTGCACGTACCAGCCTTCCAGGAAGCCGACCGGCGTGGTCTCGGTTCCGTTGACGTAGTCGTGCCGGAGCCGCACCTCGGCAAATCCGACCGCTGCATCGGCGCAGGCCAGGAAGACGGCAGCGTCGGCGTCAGCCAGGGCGTCCTGGAGCTCCCCCAGCGTCTCATCGGCATCAGGCCACAGACCCCGCCGCAGGCTTGCCCACGCCGTGGCGTCCACACGCGTCGCGTGCCGGATGACCGGCGCGGCGGCGTTCACGGGAACAACATCCGCTTGCTCCACTGCCCGTCCACACCGGTCTCATAGCACCAGCGCTCGTGCAGGCGGAACTGCGCGCCGTACCAGAACTCGATCCGCTGCGGCACCACGCGCAGGCCGCTCCAGCCGTCCGGACGCGGCACGTCGCGGCCCTCGAAGCTGGCCTCGGTGGCCGCCACGCGTGCGTCGAATGCTTCGCGCGAGGCCAGCGTCTTCGATTGCAGTGACGCCCACGCGCCGATCTGGCTCATGCGCGGGCGCGAAGCGAAGTACGCATCGGCCTCGGCGTCGCTGACCTTCTCCACCCCGCCTTCGATCCGCACCTGGATGCCGGCTTCGCGCAGGCTGCGCCACAGGAACAGCAGCGCGGCGCGTGGATTGGCCTGCAGTTCACGCCCCTTGTGGCTGTCCAGATGGGTATAGAACACGAAGCCGCGCTCGTCGAACGCCTTCAGCAACACGGTCCGCGCGGAGGGCTGGCCGTTCGGGTCGGCCGTGGCCACCGTCATCGCATTCGGTTCGACTTCGCGGCTTGCCTTGGCTTCTTCGAACAGCCCGGCAAAGGTGGACAACGCTTCGGCATACAGATCGGTCATGGCGGTTTTCTTGTCACGCGGTTTGGGTTTATTGTCGCTGCATGCCTGCACCTGCGTACATGCCCCCGACGAAAGGTTTTCCGGATGCACTGGTCGCGCAGGCGCTGGACGACGCGCTGAACTGCGGCGCGGCCGTTCCAGTATTGGCGATCAGCGGCCTGCAGGGGAGCGGCAAATCGACGCTGGCGGCCCAGGTGGTCGCATTGGCGGCATCGCGCGGCCTGCGCGCGGCCATGCTCTCCATCGACGATGTGTACCTCACCCGTGCCCAGCGCCAACGTCTGGCGCGGCAGGTGCACCCGCTGCTGCTGACCCGCGGCCCGCCGGGCACCCACGATCTGGCCCTGGCCCATGCCACCTTGGACGCGGTCGCGGCCGGCGGCCCGGTCGCCCTGCCCCGTTTCGACAAACTGGCCGACGAGCGCCTGCCCGAAAAGGACTGGCCGCGCCTCGACGGCCCGCTCGACCTGCTGGTGTTCGAAGGCTGGTTCCTGGGCACGCCGGCACAGGACGAGGCCGACCTGGATCCACCGCTCAACGCACTCGAGCGCGACGCCGATGCCGACGGCCGCTGGCGCCGCTGGTGCAATCACGCGCTCGCGCAGGACTACCCCGCGCTGTGGCAGCGTTGCGACCGGCTGTGGTTCCTCCAGCCGCCGGACTTCTCGGTGATCCCGCGCTGGCGCTGGCAGCAGGAGCAGAACCTGCAGGCCGCCCAACCCGACCGCAGCAGCATGAGCCGCGCCCAGCTGGAGCGCTTCGTGCAGTACTACGAACGGGTCAGCCGGCAGGCGCTGCGTACGTTGCCGGCGCTGGCCGATACGGTGATCGCACTGGACGAACAGCGCCGGATCGTCGCGCCGCGCTGACCGCGGCATCGACGGAAACGCAGCACTCAGCCGACCAGGAAGGTCACCCGCAGATTCACCCGCCATTCGGTGATGTTGCCCTCGCCATCGGTGACGACCTTGGTTTCATTGATCCAGGCGCCCTGGATGCCCTTGACCGTCTCGGCCACCTTCTTCAGGCCGCTGCGTACCGCGTCCTCGACGCTGGTCTTGGAGGACGCGTTGATCTCGATGATTTTGGCGACGGACATGGGGCACTCCGGTGGCGCGCGGGAGAGTCCGCGCCGGCCCACCATGGGGGCCGGCACGTAAAGGCGATGGCACGGAGATGTTAGGATCGAGGGTAATGAATCCCGCGCCGAACCTCATCCTGATTGGCCCGATGGGCGCCGGCAAAACCTGCATCGGGCGCCGGCTGGCCGAGCGCTTCACGCTGGACTTCGTGGACGCCGACCAGGCCATCGTGGACAGCACCGGCGCCAGCATTCCGGCGATCTTCGAACACTCCGGGGAGGCCGGCTTCCGCCAGCACGAGCGCCAGGTCCTGCACGCCCTGCTGGACGGCCACGGCCAACTGGTCTCCACCGGCGGTGGCGCGGTGCTGGATCCGGACAACCGCGCCGCGATCGCACGCCGGGGTTTCGTGGTCTACCTGCGGGTCAGCGTGCCAGCCCAGCTGGAGCGGCTGGCCCGTGACCGCGGCCGCCCGCTGCTGCAGCGGCCGGACCGCGAACAGGTCCTGCACGACATGGCCGCTGCCCGCGACCCGCTCTACCAGGGCCTGGCCGATCTCACCCTGGATACCGATCTCTACACGCCCGCCGAGGCCACCGCGCAGCTGGTGCTGCGCCTGGCCGCGCAGTGGCAGCGACAGGAAACACCCGAATGACCCCCTCCCCGCGTACCGTTGCCGTCAGCGGCGACACCCCCTACACCATCCACATCGGCCCGGGCCTGCTCGGCCACGGGGAGCTGCTGGCCCGCCACGTGCGCGGCCGCCATGTGCTGCTGCTCAGCGATTCCTCGGTCGCCCCACTGTATCTGGCCGGAGTGAAGTCGGCGCTGCTGGCCGCGCGCCCGGATCTGCTGATCGGTGCGCTGGTGCTGCCGGCCGGCGAAGCCTCCAAGACCTTGGCCCACTTCGGCGATGCGATCACCGCACTGGCCGCCCTCGGCGCCACCCGAGATGCCTGCGTGATGGCCCTCGGTGGCGGCGTCGCTGGCGACCTGGCCGGCTTCGCAGCCGCCTGCTGGATGCGCGGCGTGGACTGCGTGCAGTTGCCGACGTCACTGCTGGCGATGGTCGACTCCTCGGTCGGGGGCAAGACCGCAGTGGACATTCCCGAAGGCAAGAACCTGGTCGGTGCCTTCCACCCGCCGCGCGCCGTGATCGCCGATACCGCCGCCCTGCGTACCCTGCCGCCGCGTGAGCTGCGTGCCGGCCTGGCCGAGGTGATCAAATACGGTGCGATCCGCGACCCGTTGTTTTTCCAGTGGCTGCAGGCCGAACACGCCGCGCTGCTGGCCGGCGACGACACCGCGCTGGCCCAGGCCATCGCGCGCAGCTGCGAGCACAAGGCCGAGATCGTGGCGCGCGATCCGCTGGAAAAAGGCGAGCGTGCCCTGCTCAACCTGGGCCACACCTTCGGCCACGCGATCGAAACCGAACAGGGCTACGGCGCACCGGGCAACGACAACCTCAACCACGGCGAAGCCGTCGCGGTCGGCATGGTCCTGGCCGCACGCCTGTCGGCCCGGCTGGGCATGAGCGAGGACGCCGACACCGACCAGCTGCGCGAGCTGCTGCTGCGCTACGAACTGCCGGTGGCCATTCCTGCCGGCCTGCAGCCTGAGGCGCTGCTGGCCCGGATGCGGCTGGACAAGAAGAACGTCGCCGGCCGCCTGCGCCTGGTGCTGTGGCGTGGGATCGGCCGGGCCGAAGTGGTCGCCGATGTCGACGAGGCCGACGTGCTGCGCGTGCTCGCCGCCGGCTGAGCCTGCGACCTTCCGCCGCACCTGCCCCGACGCTGACGGCCACCTCCGGCGTTCACGGCTACAATCGGGGCATGCGCGTCTTCCTGCACCAACACGCCCGCGGTGCCGATCCGGCCCGCTATCTCCAGCTCACCCTGCAACCGGACCTGTTCGGCGGCTGGGAGCTGCTGCTCGAATCTGGCCCGATCGGCGGGCGCGGGCAACTGCGGCGCGAGCTGCATCTGCAGCAAGACCTGGCGCTGGCCGCGTTCGAGAAGGCGCGCGACGCGCACCTGCATCGCGGCTACGAAGTGACCTACACCAGCGGTGATCCGCCGCCTTGAGCGGCCATCGCACCGCCATCGCCCTACCGCCATACCCCCTTCGGCCCCGCGCCACCAGATCCCAAGGAAGCGTTCCGTGACCAGCCCCTCCCGCCATGATCGCCTGCTGCGCGCCCTGCGCCGCGAACCGGTGGACTGCACCCCCGTCTGGCTGATGCGCCAGGCCGGCCGTTACCTGCCCGAGTACCGCGCCACCCGCGCCAAGGCCGGCAGCTTCCTGGCGATGGCCAAGAACCCGGACATCGCCTGCGAAGTCACCCTGCAGCCGCTGCGCCGCTTCGACCTCGATGCCGCCATCCTGTTCTCGGACATCCTCACCATCCCCGACGCGATGGGCCTGGAGCTGTACTTCGTCGAAGGCGAAGGCCCGAAGTTCCGCCACCCCGTCCGCGATGCGGCCGCCATCGCCAAGCTGGCCGTGCCGGACATGGAAACCGAACTGCGCTACGTGATGGACGCCGTCCGCGTGATCCGCCGCGAACTCGATGGCAGCGTGCCCTTGATCGGCTTCTCCGGCAGCCCGTGGACGCTGGCCTGCTACATGGTCGAAGGCGGCGGCAGCAAGGACTTCGCCCGCATCAAGGCGATGGCCCTGAACGAACCGGCCGCCCTGCACCAGCTGCTCTCGGTCGTCACCGACGCGGTGATCGCCTACCTTGCCGCCCAGCGCGCGGCCGGCGCGCAGGTCCTGCAGGTGTTCGACACCTGGGGCGGCGTACTCAGCCCCACCATGTACCGCGAATTCTCCCTGCGCTACCTGACCCGCATCGCCCAGGAACTCGAACGCGGTGAGGGTGCCGAACGCACCCCGCTGATCCTGTTCGGCAAAGGCACCGGCCTGCATCTCGGCGCCCTCGCCGACACCGGCGCGGACGCCCTCGGTGTCGACTGGACGCTGGACCTCGCCGACGCCGTCGCCCGCACCGGCGGCCGCGTCGCCCTGCAGGGCAACCTCGACCCCACCACCCTGTACGGCAATCCCGCCGCCATCGAACGCGCCGCCGGCCAGGTGCTCGACAGCTACGCCCAAGGCAACGGCGGCTCGCGCGAAGGCCACGTCTTCAACCTTGGCCACGGCATGTCGCCCGACATGAATCCCGACCATGTCCAGGTGCTGGTGGAAGCTGTACACCGCTTGAGCCGACGCTGATCGCCATCGGCAGGTAGCCGGCCAGCGGCCGGCACTACCCGGGCATGGTTGACGACGCGCGCGTTCTGCATCCAGGACGCGTGCGCTCGTTTCCACCCTCGAGACGCACCACACGTGCCGTCCGCAGGCGATGGGTGCCGATCATTGCCGCGCTGCGCGCGGCCATCCACGCATGGCGTGGATCTACCCATGCCATTTCCGGCATCGCGTCCATTCCCGGCCATCAGGGCGAGCGTGTGATTGCCTGCATTTCCGTGGCAGCCAACCAACTGTCATGGGTGCGACACCGACCGAGCCGATGCTTCGGCTTCGGCTTCGGCTTCGGCTTCGGCTCTTGACCACACCCTGATCCCACATCGGCGATCATATCGCCCTCGTTGACGAAGGCCCGCACCATGACGACCAGCAGCTACGCCTCGATCCGGCCCCTGTTGTGGCTCGTATCGCTGGCCATCTTCATGCAGATGCTGGACTCCACCATCGTCAACACCGCATTGCCTGCCATGGCCCGCAGCCTCGGTGAAAGCCCGCTGCAGATGCAGTCGGTCGTCTTCAGCTACGCCCTGGCCGTCGCCACCTTCATCCCCGCCTCCGGCTGGATCGCCGACCGCTTCGGCACACGACGCACCTTCCTTGTCGCGATCATCCTGTTCACTCTCGGCTCGCTCGCCTGCGCGCTCGCCCAGACCCTGCACCAGCTCGTCGGCGCCCGCGTCCTGCAGGGCATCGGTGGTGCCATGCTGTTGCCGGTCGGCCGCCTGGCCGTCATGCGCTCGGTGTCCCGCGAAGAATTCCTTCGCGCCATGAGTTTCATCGCCATCCCCGCCCTGATCGGCCCGCTGATCGGCCCCACCCTGGGTGGCTGGCTCGTCGAAGTCGCCTCCTGGCACTGGGTGTTCCTGATCAACCTGCCGATCGGCATCATCGGCTACGTCGCGGCGATGAAGATCATGCCGGACCACTACGCCGAACACCGCACACGCTTCGACATCGCCGGCTACCTCATGCTGGCCTTCGGCATGGTCGTACTGTCCCTCGCGCTGGACGGCATCTCCGGCATGGCCACCCCGCATGCACTGGTCATGCTCATGACCGTCGCCGGCCTGGCCGCCCTCGTCGGTTACTGGCTGCACGCCGCCAACTCCACGGCGCCGCTGTTCTCGCTCGCGCTGTTCCACGTGCCCAGCTACCGCATCGGCATCCTCGGCAACCTGTTCTCACGTATCGGCAGCAGCGCCATGCCGCTGCTGATTCCACTGCTGCTGCAGGTCGGCATGGGCATGAGCCCGATGAATGCCGGCCTGTTGATGATCCCGGTCGCCGCGGCGGGCATGGTCTCCAAGCGGTACGCGGTCAAGCTCGTCGAGCGCTTCGGCTATCGCCGCGTGCTCATGGTCAATACCGTGCTGGTCGGCCTGGCGATGGCCAGTTTCATCTTCATGACGCCCGGCCAGCCGCTGTGGATCCGCATCATCCAGCTGGCCCTGTTCGGTGCCGTCAATTCACTGCAGTTCACCGTGATGAACACCGTGACCCTGCGCGATCTGGACCGCGACTTCGCCAGTGCCGGCAACAGTCTTCTTTCGATGGTGATGATGCTCGCAACCGGCTTTGGTGCGGCCGCTGCCGGCAGCCTGCTCGCCGCGTTCAATCATCTCGATGCTTCGCATGGCGCGACGGCTGCGCTGCACGCCACCTTCGTCTGCGTCGGCGCCATCACCCTGACCTCCACGCTGATCTTCTGGCAACTGCCGGACACGCGGCCCTCGCCACGCGACGTTGAGGAAGTCGCCGAGTAACGGCGGGCACGCACCGTCAGCGGACCAACGGTCCGCTGCTACCGGGTGGCGTGCAATACGCGCGCGATCGCCTCCACCAGCAGATCGCCGGTGACCGGCTTGCGCAGGAAGGCATCGAAGCCTGCGTCGCGGGCCTGCTGCTCGATCGATGGATCGGTGCGCGCCGTGACCGCGATCAGCGGCATCTCGAACCCTTGGCTGCGCAGGTGCTCAGCCAAGGCGATGCCGCCCAGTCCTGGCAGATCCAGATCCATCAACACCACCTCGAACGGTGCCTCGCTGACCTCGCGCAGCGCCGCCAATGCGTGCTCGGCATGGACCACCTGGTGGCCACGCGCCGATAGCAGGCCACTGACCACTTCGGCCACGGTCAGATCGTCCTCCACCAGCAGGATGCGCAGCGGCGGCAATACCCATTGCTCGCCCTCGGCCGCGCCCGGCGCGCCGGTGGTTCCCTGCTCCAGGGGCAACGGCAGGGTCACCGTGAAACGCGTTCCCACGCCGAGCTGGCTCTGCACGCCGATCTGCCCCTGCATCGCCAGTGCCAGCTCGCGGCAGATCGCCAGACCCAGCCCGCTGCCCCCGTACTGCGCGGCGGTGCGGGCGCCATCGGCCTGCTCGAAGCGGCGGAACAGTCGCTCCTGTTGATCGGTGCTGATGCCCGGTCCGGTATCGGATACCTCGATGTGCAACCCGCGGCCGGCCGTGATCGCGCGCAACGTCAACCGTACTTCGCCGTGGCTGGTGAACTTGACCGCGTTGCCCAGCAGGTTCAGCAGGATCTGGCGCACGCGCAGCTCGTCACCGACCGTGCGGGTGCCGGCCGGCAAGGTGTTGTCGACCACGAACCGCAGCCCCTTCTGCCCGGCCAGCGCGGCCATCAACGCGCAGACGTCGTCGATCGGTCGCTGCAGCTGGAACGGCTGCGCCTGCAGTTCCAGGCGCCCCGACTCGATCCGGGCCAGGTCCAGCGCGTCGTTGACCAGATGCAGCAGGTGCTCGCCTGCGTGGCGGATCGACTCGGTGTAGCCGCGCTGCTGGGGGTTCAATGGCGAGGACAAGAGCAGCTCGCTCATGCCCAGCACCCCGGTCATCGGCGTGCGCACCTCATGGCCCAGGTTCGCCAGGAAACGGGTCTTGGCCATCGAAGCCTGCTCGGCCAGCTCCTGCTTCTGCAGTGCCAACTGGTACGCATGCCGGCGCTGCAGCCGGCGCCGGTACAACCAGGCGAACAGACTGAGCAGCAGCAACACGGCCGAGGTCAGCAGCAACAGGCCCGACAGGCTGCGCCACCACGGCGGCAACACCCGGAACTCCAGCACCTGCACCCGCGACCAGATGTGGTCGGCCGAACGGGCCTGGATTTCCAGCCGGTAGCGGCCCGGCGGCAGGCGCGAGAACAGGCGTTCGCCGCCGGGCCCCACTTCCACCCAATCCGGGTCGTAGCCGGCCAGCCGGTAACGGTAGTTGTTCGAGGTGGAATCGGCGAAGGACAGCAGCCGCGCGACGATCCGCAGATCGCGGTCGCCGTCGGCGATGTCCAGCGGAACCGCATGGGTCAGGTCCAGGACACGCTCGCCACGACGCACCTCGACCCGCTCGATCACCAGGGGCGCGCGTCGCGTCGCCGGCTTGACCTGTGCCGGGTCGAATACCACCACCCCGGCAGGCGTGCCACCCACGATCCGACCACTCGGGGTCAGCGTCAGCGTGCGGCGGCGAAATTCCTGGCTGGGCAGGCCATCATGTACGCCGTATTGGCGCACGCTGCCCGCCTCCGGATCGACACGCACCAGGCCGCGAGCATTTGCTGCCCAGACCACGCCCTGCCGGTCCACCACCAGGCCGGTGGCGGTGATCGCGGGGTAGCCGGCACTGCTGCCGATCACTTCCTGCAGGGTCAACCGATCGCCCTGCCAGCCGTAGTGCGAGAGCTTGCCTTCCTCGGAAAGCCAGACACTGTCATCGCCGGCCAGCGCCATCGCATGCACGCTCGCCGCGGGGCCACCCGGCAGCGGCTCGAAACGCGAGCGCGCCGCGACCCACTGCAGCAGCCCCCGCCCGGTGGCCACCCACAGGCGGTCCTGGGGACCGCACCGGATATCGAGCGCGTTCTGGCCAGCGCTCAATCCGGCGTGGCCGAGCGCGACGCGATGCAGGACCCGTCCATCGAGATCGCGCTGCTGCAGCCCGTTGGCCGAGGCCGTCCACAGGCGCTGCCCGTCGCACAACGCCAATGATTCGATCGCGCCCTCCATCGTGGCGTCCACCGCCGCGTCGCGCCCCCAGCGCCGCATCCGCTTCTGCCGGGGGTCATAGCGCAGCAGCGCGTCCCAGGATCCGATCCAGACCTGGCCGCGCGGATCCTCCAGCACCGACTGCAGCCATTGCGTGCCGTCCACCCAGGTCCGGTGCTGTTCGATCTTCCCGCTGACCGGGTCGAACTTGTCCAGGGCACCATGCGTACCCACCGTCCACACGCCGCCGTCGGCGGCTGCGCCCATGCCCAGCACATACGCATTGCGCAGCGAGGCCGGGTCATCTTCCAGGCGCGACAGCACCGAGAACTGCCACCATCGCGGCAGCAGATGCCACAGGCCGCCGTTGGTGCTGGCCAGCCAGATGCCGCCCTCGCGATCTTCGTAAGCGCCGGTCCAGTTCGGCCGCACCTGCCCGCGCGCGATCGCGCTGTACAGTGGCACCTGCTGGAACTGACCGTCCATCGCACGGCCCAGGCCCGAGCGGGTGTCCAGCCAATACCCGCCCTGCTCGTCGCGCAACATCATGCCCAGGATCTGATCGCCATCGGCAACGGCCCAGGGAGCCGGTTCGAAGCGGCCATCCGGGCGGCGCACCGCCACCCCGACATTGCTGCTGATCCACAGGCTGCCATCGGGCTCGGCGGTGAGTCCATTGATGACGCGCGCCGACAACTGGGCACTGGGCACCGGTTCGAAATCGTGTCCGGTCCAGCGCGCCAGGCCGGCTTTGGATCCGATCCACAAGGTGCCATCCAGGGTGGTGGCCAGATTGCCGACCGATGCCGCCGGCAGGCTGCGTGGATTGCCCGGCTCGGGCATGAAGCGGGTCAGCGTGCCATCACGCTCCAGCCGGTGCAGGCCGCCCTGGTAAGTGCCGAACCAGATCGCACCGTCCGGGGTGGACGCCACGCTCCAGATCGTGTTGCTGCCGATTTCCGGATGGCTGTCGCGATCGTAGAAGCGGATCTCGCGGCGATCGGCCGACATCATCGCCAGGCCGGCGTTCTCCGTGCCGATCCACAGCTGATTGCGCGCATCCACGTGCACGCTCCAGACGTGGTTGTCGCGCAGGCCGTCCTCGGCACGCCAGATGCGGTAGTTGCGGCCGTCGTAACGGGCCAGGCCATCATTGGTGGCAATCCACAGATAGCCGTAGCGATCCTCGGCCATGCGATTGACGGTGTTGGATGGCAGGCCATCGAACACGGTGAGCTGCCGCGGCGTCGGCGGTACCGGCTGGGCCGACGCAAGCGCCGGCCAGAGCACACACAGGCCGATCAGCAACGGCCACAGCACACGCAACACCAATGGCTCTCCCGGGTCTGTCCCTCGATTCACTGCCGTCGCCCGGAACGGGCCTGTCACCCCCGACCACCCCGGTCGTCGGGCAACGCCCCGCATAGTAAACCGTTCCCTGCGCCGGCACGATCCACGCGCGGCAAGGCGAGCCGTTGTATCGCCGCGTGCAGCACATCGCCCTGCAGCGGCTTGTGCACCACACCGTCCGCCCCTGCGGCGATGACCTGCATCTCCAGGTCCGGCTCCCGTCTCGCCGTGAGCACCAGTACCGGCAGGCGTTGGCCCTGCTGACGCAGCAGGCGCAGCAATGACAGCCCGTCCATGCCCGGCAGGTCCAGATCCAACAGCATCAGCTGTGTGCCGGGGCGGGCCAGCGCGGTCAGTGCCGCCAGCGCGTGCGCGGCATGGACGACGGTGTGACCGCGCAGCCGCAGCAGTGCGCCGACCACCTCGGCCACCAGGGGATCATCTTCCACCAGCATGACCTGCAGGGCATCGAGCGCGTCGCCCTGCGGTGCCGCCGCGTGGGGCTCGATCGGCTGGCAGCCTTCCAGCGGGACACTCAGCGTGGCCTGCCAGCGGTGATCAGGCAGCCGCACCACGCTCACGTGCCCGTGCATCGCGCCGATCAGTACATCGACATCGGCCAGCGCCTCGCGCACCTGCAACGTCGCTGGAGACGGACAGGCCCCCGGTTCGGCGAGCACATCCATCAGCAGGCCACTGCGGCCTGGCCGCCAGCCGATGCGCAGGGTCAACCGCACTGCCCCGATCTGCTCTGCCAACCCGCACGCGAGCAGTGCCACGGCTTGCCGCAACCGGTCCGGGTCGCCCACGACGCTGGCGCCGGGCTGCACTGGCGGGGCCAACGCGAGGCGGCAGCCCCCCGCCTCCAGACCACCGGCCACGGCGGCGTGTACCTCGTCCCACCACGGCCCGATGGCAAAGCCCCGCGGATGCAGCGTCACCTTGCCGGCCTGCAGCCTGGCCATCTCCAACGCCTCGTCCACCACCTGCAGCAATGCACGTCCGCCCTGCTGGATATGCAGCACTTGTTCGTGCGCGCCGGCTGGTAGCGGCGTGGTCAACAGCAGTTCGCTCATGCCAAGCACACCGGTGAGTGGTGTCCGGACTTCATGCCCAAGCGTGGCCATGTAGCGCGCCTTGGCCTGCGCGGCCTGCTCGGCCCGTGCCTGGCGACGCGTGGCGGCCCGCCAGGCGAGCGCTCGCTGCCGCCGCTGCCTCAGCGCCCACACCAGCACCGTGCCCGCACTGGCGGCGAGCAGCCACAGCAACACCCACGCCCCGGGATGCGCCCACCCGTTGTAGGCCACATGCAGGTGCACCTGCTGCAGGGCCGACCATTGCCCATCCACGTCACGTGCCTGGAATTCCAGTACATGCTCACCGGCCGGCAGACGGGGGAAGCCGCGCGTGCCGCGTCGCCCGGCGCGGACCCATTCGGGGTCTTCGCCCCGCAGCCGGAATCGATACCCCGTCACCCCATCGGGTCGGCCGCTCAGCAGGCGCGCCGACAACTGGATGTCGCGATCATCGGCGTTGAGCTGCAGCGGATCGGTGGAAGGCAGCTCGACCCAGCGCCGCTGTCGGCGCACCTTCACCTGGTCGATCACCAGCGAGGCCGGTGTCGTGGCGTCGACCATGCCCGCCGGATGCAATACGAGCACGTCGCCTTTGGCCTCCATGGCGAGCAGATGCGCTCCGGCAGCAACCAGTCCGTTATCGAACACGATCATCGGCAGGCCATCATCGGCGGTGTACAGCCGCGCACTGCCGCGATCCGGGGCCAGACGCACCACCCCGCGCGCCGTAGTGGCCCATAGCGCACCATCCTGGGCGCCGGTCAATCCGCGTGGCAATGCGGCTGGTATTCCCTGCCCCGCGTCAACCCGCCGGCTGTGAGGCGGGCGGCCAGGCACATGCTGGTAGGCCGACCATCCTTCCGCATCGGCCGCCCAGAGCCACCCATCGGTGCCCAGATGCAGCGCGCCGATCTCCCGCCGCCCGCTGCCCGGCACCGGGAGAAAGCGGCTGGCCGCCACGTGCCACTGTTTGAGACCCTCGCCATCCCCCAGCCATACCTCTCCGCCGGGGCTGCACTGGAGCGCGAACCCCGCTACGCCCGGACGCAGGCCCGCCGCCTCGTAGGCAGCACTGGCCAGGACCCTGCCATCGCCCGAACGCTGCTCCACGCGGCCATTGCCGGCGAGCCACACCCGATCGCCACAGGCCAGCAATGCGGCCTGCGTCGACGTCCCCGACGACACACCGGCCGACCCCACCTGCCAGCGCTGCCGACGCCGGCGCGATGGATCGAACCGGGTCAGCCACGGCGCCGCGAAGACCCACACCACGCCCTGCGGATCTTCAACCACCACGTGGCGATCGGCACGGGCTGGATCCTGTGCATAGGACCACCGCGTGTGGGAGAAGCCCTGCTCCGGCGAGAGACGGGCGAGTGTGCCGCCGCGTGCCCACCATGCGTGGCCATCTGCCGTCGGGGCCAGGCTGCCTGCCGCAGCGGAGATGGGTCCCGCCGGTGCGGCAAAACGCTCCAGGTGCCGCCACTGGGCGCCGAGTCGCCACACGCCCTGGCGACTTCCCGACAACCAGACCCGCCCCTGCCGGTCCTCGAACACCCGCCCGATGCGCGACACATCGCGCCCGTGCGGCCGGGGCAGTTGGAGTGCGTGGTGGTTCCGGCCGTGCTGATCCTGCCACCACACCTGGTCGCCATCGCCGAACCAGTCCCCGCCGCGCCACGCCGCCCCGAGCCAACGGGCCGGTGTGCGGTGCCCGGCAACGGGTTGCAAGGACGGCAGCTGCCGCACCCGCGACCCCTCGGCCGTGCTGGAATGCAACCGCCCCTGCGAATCCAGGCCGAGCGCGGTCACCGGCCGCGTGGAAGCCCCCAGCATCGCAGGCGTCTGGAACCGATCGTGCTGCCATCTCGCCAGCCCGGCGGCACTGCCGATCCACAGGCCGCCGTGCGGATCGGACACGAGCCGCTCCACCCGTGCCGACGGCAAACCACCACCGCCAGCGGCCGGCAGGTGCTGACGCAGGAGGTGATCGAGGTCGAGCCGGAACAGACCGGCATCGCGGGTACCAAACCAGACGCTGCCATCGTCCATGGGCTGGATCGCCAGAATCGGGCTGGCCGCCACGGTGGGTGCCGGCGGCCCCGCCCACCGGGCGAACTGTTGGCGGTCCGACGAAAGACGCTGCAGATAACCGTTGCCGGTGCCGATCCATAGCTGGTCACGGCCATCGAGGGCCAGACTGCGCACCACGTTGTCGGCCAGACCGTGTTCCATCCGCCAGATCCGGAACCCGCTGCCGTCATAGCGCGCCAGGCCGTCGCCGGTCGCGAACCAGAGATAGCCCTTGCGGTCCTCCACGATCTGATGCACCACGTTGGACGGCAATCCGTCGACTGTCGTCATCCGTATGCCATGGCTGGACAGCGCCAGCACCGGAAACGCCTGCAGCAGCCAGAACAGCAACCCCCACCGTCCGCACCGGCGCCATGGGCGCGGCAGGCAGCTCATGCGCTGCGCCGGCATCTGGCCAGCCCATCGCCCAACGCCGCCCGGCTCACCGGCAGGCGCAGGAACAGCTCGAAGCCGGCCGCGATCGCCTCGCGCTGCGCAACGGCATCCGCGCGCGCAGACAGCGCAACCCGTGGCACCCCCGGCCACCTCCGCGACAGGCGTGCCCCCACGCGTTCGCCATCGATCCAAAGGGCTGGATCGACCACGATGACGTCCCAACCCGCGCCGTCCGCGGCGGTGGGCGGCAATGCATCCGCGCCAGGAAAGTGCACGGGCAGATGGCCCAGAGAGGCCAGCATGGCCAGCAGCACTTCGGCAACGACCGCTGACGGATAGACCACCAGCACCCGCAGTGCGCCGGCCGCAGCCGGTCCCGGCGGCGCACACGATGCCACGATGGCGGTGGGGAGCTCACCGCGCGGCAATGGCAGCGCCACCTGGAAACAGGTGCCCTGGCCGGGAACGCTGGTCACGGTGATATCGCCGCCCATGGCCACCGCCAGATCGCGTGAGATCGACAATCCCAGCCCACTGCCGCCGTAACGGGCCGCGGTCCGCGCGCCATCGGCCTGCTCGAAGCGCTGGAACAGGCGCTGGCACTGCGCCGGCGTCATGCCCGGCCCGGTATCGCATACCCGCAGCACGACCCCTTGGCCATCGCTTAAGCGGTGCGCCTCCAGCCGTACCGTTCCCCGTGCGGTGAACTTCAGCGCGTTGCCGAGCAGGTTGAGCAGGATCTGGCGCAGGCGACGCGCATCGCCGATGACACACGCCGAGGCCGGCAGCGTGCTGTGCCACTCCAGCACAAGCGCCTTGCCCTGCGCCACCGGCAGCAGCAGCGCGTGCAGCGCTTCGATCATCTGCTGCAGCACGAACGGTGCAGGCTGCAACTGCAGTTCCCCCGATTCGATGCTTGCCATGTCCAGCGCGTCATCCATCAGCCGCAGCAGGTGTTCGCCGGCGTAGTGCAGGCTGCTGACCCGGCTGCGCTGGGGTGGCGGAAGTGGTAAGCGCAGCAGCAGTTCGCTCCATCCCAGCACCGCGGTCATCGGCACCCGGATGCGGGTCCCCAGCGTGGTCAGGAAGCGGGTGCGCTGCACGGATGCGCGCTCGGCATGCCCCTGCCGGGCACGCAGCCAGCGCCAGCGCCGCTGTCGACCGCGGCGTACGTGCAAGCGCCATCCCCAGAGCCACACCGCGCCCAGCCCGGCGGCCGTGGCTGCCCACCGGGCCGGCGGCGCCTGCCACCATGCCGGGGCCACCTGCAATGTCACCCGGCGCACCGGCGACCACCGGCCGTTTGCCTGCCGGGCCTGCACCTCCAGCGTCTGCAGCCCCACCGGCAGACGCTCGAACACGCGCAGGCCGGTGGCATCACTTTCCTGCCACTGGGCCTCGTGATCCTGCAGCCGGAACCGATACTGCATGTGCGACGGCGCACCGCCACTGAGCAGCCGCGCGGCAACGCGCACGTGCCGATCAGCGCCGGTGAGCGGCACCGGGCCGGCGCCGACCGGCAGCGTGATCTGCGCCTTGCCACGGCGAGCGGTGATCGCATGGATGACCAGGCCCGGCGCGCGTTCAGGGCCCGCGACACCGGCCGGATCGATCAGCAACAGCCCGCCTTCGCTGACCGCTGCGGCGAGCCGACCCTCGGCGGCGCGCACCAGACCGTGCGGCAGCACGCCCTGGGCCGGCAGCCCCTCATCGCCGCCGAACTGACGTACGCCGCCGCCATGCGGGTCAACCCGGATCAGGCCACGTGCATCGCCTGCCCATGCAATGCCCGCTGCGTCGACCACCAGTGCGCGTGCCAGCAGACGCGGGTACCCGTGCGTGGGGCCGAAGCTGTGGGTCTTGCGCAGCTGCTGGCCATCCCAGCGGTAGCGGCGCAGTACCCCGAGGCTGCTGATCCAGTAGTGGCCATCCTCGCCGCGGGCGATCGCCCCGGCTTCACCGCGCGGCGCTCCCTCGACGGCGGCGAAACGTCCCTGTGCCGGCAGCCAGCGTTTGATGCCGCTGCGGTCGGTTGCCCACAACAGGCCATTGTCATCGCACAGCAACTGGGGGCCGTGGCTCGGTGGCACCAACCCGAGGGTGTGCGGCGCGGCGGACAACTGCAGCACACCGTCGGCATCGCGTCGCTGGATACGGTCGGCACGGCCGAGCCACAACGATCCGTCGCCGCAGGCCTGCAGATCGACCCTCCCCGCATCGCCGTCCACGCCCAACAACCAGTGACGGCGCCCACCGCTGCCCGGCAGGTAGCGCGACAACGTGTTGCCACTGGCCACCCATACCTGACCGCGACGGTCTTCGGCGATCGCCACGGTGCCCGCACGCAGGTGATCGGGGCGGTAGTCGAGACCCAGGTCACTACGCCCGCTCACCGTGTCCACGCGCTGCAGGCGCCCGTGGTCGCTGGCGATCCACACCCGCCTGCCATCGGCGGGCGCCAGGGCCAGCACGTGGTCGCCATCGAGTCCGGGCCAACCGTCACGGGCGGCCGCCAGCAGCGTGAACTGGCGCCACCGCGCCGGCAGGTGCCACAGGCCCTCGCCGCGGCCGAGCCACCACAGACCGCCGACCCGGTCCTCCATCGCCTGGCTGACCACGGCAGTGCTCATCACGGCCCCGGAGTATCCACGCAGCGGCACCGGCTGCGACGTCTGCCCGCGCGCGTGAAGTCGCAGTCCGCTTGCGCCGGCGCTCCAGAGGTCGCCCGCGGTACTGCGCAGCACCGGCATCTCCGTGTCCTCCGGCATCCGATGCACCGCGCCGTCGCGCCACCGGTGCACGCCCCGCGATGTGCGCACCCACACCCCGCCGTCCGGATCGGGCCAGAGCACGTGCACGTCAACGCGCTGGTCATCGTGCAGCGGTACCTGGATGAAACGATGTTCCTCACGCCGCAGTGCCCCCGCCGGCGTCCCGATCCAGAGCCGTCCCTGGTGGTCGGTGATCAGGGCAGTCACCCGGCGCACGGCGCCACCGTGCAGCTGCAACGGCACGCGTTGCCAACGGCCGTCAGGCTGCCGTGCGAACAGGCCATCGTCGAGGGTACCCACCCACACCACACCGTCGGGGGTGCTGGCGATCTGCTCGACGCCGATGCGGGGCAGGACCACCGCGCCATTGCCCGGCATGCTCTGGATCACGCGGCGATCAGCAGACAGCGTCAGCAGGCCCTGCGAGGCGGTCGCCAGCCAGAGCTGGTTCTGCGCATCGAGATGCAGCGCGCGCACGTCCACATCCGGCAGCCCCTGCTCCCTTCGCCACGCGCTGAAACGATGACCATCAAAGCGCAGCAGTCCATCGTCGCTGGCGAACCACAGATAGCCGTCGCGGTCTTCCACGACCGCACGCAGCGCCGCAGTCGGCAGCGCGTCTGCAGGGCCCAGCGGCCGGGGCCAGGGCGCCGTGACGGGATCGCCGGCCAGAACAGGGACCGGCAGCCAGAGCACGAGACCCAGCATCACCGCAGCCCAGCGATTGCCCATCGGTGCGGATCGGCCTCCCCCCACGCGTACCCCGACCTTGCTCTCCGGCATGAACAGCACGGTATGTCGAAGCCACGCGAAGAGGGCTGGCAGGATCTGGACCCGGTCACAGTCCGATCAATGAAATTTCAGATCAAAAAAGAAACTTCGAGGAATGGCATTGATCGCACCGATGCGCACAGCGCCTCGGCTGATCAGTGTCGCGGCGACTTCCCGGCGCGGGCCTGCACGATCGCATCGATCAGCATGTCACCGGTCACCGGCTTGCGCAGGAAACCGTTGAATCCGGCCGCCCGCACCTGCTGCTCGGCGTAGGCATCCGAGCGTGCGGTCACCGCGATCAAAGGAAGCTCATAGCCCATTGCGCGCAGCTGTCCGGCAATGGCAATACCATCCAGCGCCGGCAGATCCAGATCGAGCAACCCGACATCGAAGCTCCCCGCAGCGACTTCGGACAATGCCGCCAAGCCGTGCAGCACATGCACCACGTCGTGCCCACGGGTGCGCAGCAGCCCGGCGATCACATCGGCCACGGTGGCATCGTCCTCCACCAGCAGGATGCGCAGGGGCGGCAGCTGCGTGCGCGTCTCCAGGCCGGTTTCACCCGACGCCGCAGCCGACTGCACGGTCCACGGCAGCGGCAGTTCAACGGAGAAGCGGGCGCCATCGCCCAGCCGGCTGTCGATCCGGATGTGGCCGCCCATCGCCACCGCCAGTTCCTGGCAGATCGCCAGGCCCAGGCCGCTGCCGCCATAACGCGATGCGGTGCGAGGGCCATCGGCCTGTTCGAAGCGGTGGAACAACCGCTCCTGCTGGTCCTGGTTGATGCCCGGCCCCGTATCGGAGACCTCGAAGATGATCGCGCGCCCGCCGTCGAGCAGCTCGACGCCAAGGCCCACATGGCCATGCTCGGTGAACTTGATCGCGTTGCCGAGCAGGTTCATCAGGATCTGGCGCACGCGCATCTCGTCGCCACTGACCTGCACCGGACCGGGCAGGTTGAAGCTGCGCTCGAAGGCCAGGCCACGGTGATGGGCCATCGGTTCCATCAAGGCCTCGACCTGGTCCAGCAACGACATCAGATCGAACGGCCGCAGATCCAGTTCCAGTCGCCCAGCCTCGATGCGGGCCAGATCCAGCGCGTCGTTGACCAGCCGCAGCAGGTGTTTGCCGGCATGCTGGATCGAGCCGGCGTAGCCGCGCTGCACGTCATCCAGCGAGGTGGACAGCAGCAGTTCGCTCATGCCCAGCACACCGGTCATCGGCGTGCGCACTTCATGCCCCAGCGTGGCCAGGAACCGGCTCTTGGCCTGTGACGCCTGCTCGGCCAACTGTTGTTTGTGCACCGTCAGCTGCCATTGCTGGCGACGGCGCAGGCGCGCACGTGCCACGTACGCCAGCGCGGCGATCCCGATCAGGCCCAGCAGCGCATAGCCCACGATCGCCCAGCCACTGCGCCACCATGGCGGACGCACCTCCAGATCCAGCGTGCTGGGCGGCGTCCACGCGCCCTGCGAAGTCGCGGCCTGCACCTCGATGCGATAGTGCCCGGCGGGCAGGCGCGAGAGCAGGCGTTCGCCGTCGGCCGCCTGCATCACCCAGTTCTGGTCATAGCCGGACACCCGGTAGCGATAGCGGTTGCCGTGCGGGTTGGCGAATGAAAGCAGACGCGCGGACACGATCAGATCGCGGTCCTGCGGCCCCAGCACGATCGGTGCCTGCGTCGGCAGCATCTGCTGCCCTTCGGCATCGTCGCGGCGGACCTGCACGCTGTCGATCACCAGCTGCGATGGCGGCAACAGCATGTCCGCCGCATCCGGATCGAAGCCGACCAACCCGGTCGCGGTCACTGCCAGGACACGACCGCCGCGTGCCTGCACCGGCGGGCGGTTGCTGAACTCCACATCCGGCAGCCCATCGCGTTCGCCATACAAGCGCAGCCGACGCTCGGCGCCCTGCCAGCAGATCAACCCACGCGGGGTGGTTGCCCAGACCTGCCCGTGCCTGCCCAGCGCCAGCCCGCCCATCGACACAGCAGGCAGGCCCTGGGCAGCGCCGACACGTTCGCGCAGGCTCATGCTCAGGCCATCCCAGCGATAGCGCTCCAGCGCGCCCTGGCGTGCCAGCCACAGTTCATCCGGGCCGGTCCAGGCCGCATCGTAGATGCTGCCGCGGGAAACGCCCGGCACCTGCTCGAAGCGGCCATTGCGCCACCGCATCAAGCCCATGCTGTCGCCCATCACCCACAGCTGCCCACGCGGATCGAACACCATCTGTTCAACCGGGTTCTCGGTCAGCCCACGGTGCTGGTCATTGCGGATGGTGTCCAGCACGTTGCCCTGGGCATCCCGACGCTGGATGCCGAAGTTCATGATCGACAGCCACAGGTCGCCATTCGGCGCCTGACGGATCAGATCGATGCGTTGGCGCACGTCCGCCCCGCCACCGATCTTCCACTCGCGCAGCGTGCGCGTGGCGGGTTGATAGAGGCTCAATCGACCGGCGCGTCCGATCCACACCGCACCATCTTCGCGCGGCAGCAGCGACCACGCCGCGCCCACGCCGATCTGTTTGTCGTCGGCGATCTGGCGCAGCTGGCCCTGCGCATCCAGCGTATAGAGACCGTGCGCACCGGAGATGTAATACGTATCGCCCAGCGCTGCCGCGCCGAGCAGATAGGCGCTGTCCAATGGCTTGCCGTCGAGCTGGTACCAGCTGGAGAAGCGCTTCCAGTCTGGCGGCAGATACGCCAGCCCCTGGGTCAGCATCGCCACCCACAGTCCACCTTCGTGGTCCTGCAGCATGTCCAGCACGCCGCTGCGCGCGGTCAGGAAGCCACTGCCGGCGTCGCCGGCGAGCAGCCGCACCGCACTCGCATCGCCGCGGTACAGGCCATCAGCCGTGCCCAGCCAATAGCCGCCATTGCGGTCATGGATGACCGTGGCCGCACGCACATCGGCACTGAGCGTCCAGGGTGCGGGCCGGACCTGATCATCGGCACCGATCTGGAACAGCCCACCTTCGGTGCCCGCCCAGACCGTGCCATCAGGCTCACGGGTGAGGCGGAACACGCTTTTTCCACCGAGCAGGGCCGGCGCGATCCGGGTGAAGCGATCGCCATCCCAACGGGCAACGCCATTGGAAGTGCCTACCCAGACACGCCCTTGCGGATCGGCCAACAGACTGTAGATGGTGTTGTCGGGCAGGCTGCGCGGATCGTCCGGCGCGGCCTGGTACCTGACCAGCGTGCCGTCCTCGCTGCGGCGGCAGATGCCGTGCTGGTTGGTGCCGATCCACAGCGATTGGGCGGCATAGGCCAGCGACCAGAACTGGCCCTCGCACGCGGCGTTGAGCTCGGGGAACCGCGCGAACGCGCTGCGGTCGGGGCCGAGCATGCTCAGGCCAACCCCATTGCTGCCCACCCAGACCCGGTCCTGTGGATCGATGAGCAGGGTTTCCACTTCGTTGCCGGGCAGCGAGCCGGGCGCGTCCGGATCATGCCGCCACACCCGCAGGCCAACGCCGTCCACGCGGGCCAGGCCATCATCGGTACCGGCCCAGATATAGCCCTGGCGATCCTGGGCCAGCGCCAGCACCATGCGCGACGGCATGCCCTCGGCCGCGCCCAGACGGCGCAAGCGTGGCGTTTCTGCCGATGTCCCTGCGGCTTCCAACACTGGCGGCACTGCGCACAACCACAGCCCCAACAGCACGATGCCTGCACCCCAGCGGCGCGTGCTCATCGATCCGGTCTCCCTGTTGGTGCGGATTGTCACACAGCGATCAGGACGGTGTCCGCATTCTGAGTCGGCTGCCGTGGATGGAACGGGCTGTTTCCGCCTTGGGCGAGCCAGACAGCACAGGCGGGCGGCGCTGTTGTCCGCCGCACCACGATCTGTTGCAGCCATGACGCTGCATCCGATGACGTGGCTGTGCGTATGATCGCCCCAGACCCTGATGGAGGCTGCGCCGTGCTCAAGCGCCTGACACTTTCCCTGCTGCTGGCCGCCACCCCGCTGCTCGCCACTGCCGCCCCCGACAGCTACCGCATCGATCCGGTGCATACCCGCGTGCTGTTCGCGGTGGAGCATGCCGGCTTCTCGCATGCGCTGGGCACCGTGTCCGGCAGCGAAGGCGTGCTGGTATTCGACCCGGACGACTGGCGCACGGCACGCCTGGAGGTCAGCGTACCGATCCAGCGGCTGGACCTGGGCGATGACAAATGGAACACCGCCACGCTGGCGCGCAACCTGCTCGACGGTGAGCGCTTCCCCCAGGCGCGGTTCGTCTCCACGCATGTCGAGCCCATCGACCCGACCCACGCCAACGTTACCGGCCAGCTCACCGTACGGGGGGTGACCCGCGAGGTCACGCTGGCCGTCACCCTCAATGCGCTCAAGCGCCATCCACTGCCGCCGTTCCGCCGTACCGCCGGCTTCTCGGCCACCGCCACGCTCAGCCGCAGTGCCTTCGGCGTGGATGGCTGGGCCTCGATGATCGGCGATGAGGTGCAGCTGCGGATCGAGGCCGAAGCCGTGCGTGATCGCAACGCCGGCGATCCTGCCGATGCCGCGCCCACCGATGCGCCGGGAACTCCGGCCGCGCCAATCGACTCAGATACCCCACAGCCGGTCCAGGAGACCACGCCATGACCGCCAAGAACACGCCGACCCGCTGGGGCGGTGTCAGCCAGACCCTGCACTGGCTGATCGCCGTGCTGATCCTCGCCCTCGGCATCGTCGGGCTGACCATGGGCGAACTGCCCAAGACCCCGAAGTACTTCTGGGTCTACACCATGCACAAATCGATCGGCATCACCGTGCTGGCGCTGGTCGTGACCCGCCTGCTGTGGCGCCTGTACGCCGGCGCACCCCGTCCGGTCCCAGGCACGCCGACCTGGCAGGAGCGCATCGCCTCGGCCACGCATTGGCTGCTGTACGTGCTGATGTTCGGCATTCCGCTGTCGGGCTGGCTGTACGACTCGGCCAGCGGCCTGCGCCCGTTCCGCTGGTTCGGCCTGGTCGACGTGCCGAAGCTGAGCCCACCGGACGAACGCGTCATCCAGATCTCGCACGCCATCCATGAGTGGGGCTTCTGGCTGCTGATCGCCGTGGTCCTGGCCCATGCCGGTGCCGCGCTTTATCACCATTTTTACCAACGCGATGCCACGCTTGCGCGCATGCTCCCGCAGCGCTGGCTTGCCTCCCCCCAGAAGGATTGACCATGAACATCAAGCTCACCTCCCCCGCCGCGGTCGCCGCCGCCCTGGCCGGCCTGCTGGCCACCGCCCCGGTCCTGGCCGCCGATTACGTGCAGGCGCCTGGCTCGGTACTGGCCTTCGCCACCAAGTACGACGGCGAAGTGTTCACCGGCACCTTCCCGGGCTTCGATACCCGGATCAGCTTCGATCCGGCCAAGCTGGACGATGCCAAGCTGGAAGTGACCATTCCGCTGGCCAGCGCCAAGAGTGGCAACAGCGACCGCGATTCGACCCTGCAGGGCGCGGACTTCTTCAACGTGGGCAAGTTCGCCCAGGCCAAGTACAGCGCCACCAAGTTCCGCTCGCTGGGCAACAACCAGTACGCCGCCGACGGCACGCTGGAACTGCGCGGCGTGAGCAAGCCGGTCACCCTGACCTTCACCTGGACCCCGGGCGCGCAGCCCGTGCTGGCCGGCAAGGCCACGGTCAAGCGCCTGGACTTCGGCGTGGGCGGCGGCGACTGGGCCGATACCAAGACCATTCCGAACGAGACCGCGATCAGCACGAAGGTCGTGCTCAAAGCAAAGTAACCCGATCGGACGGGTGCCGGCCGGCTCGCCCAAACCGGGTAGAGCCGACCGTTGGTCGGCCTCCAGAGCAACGACGCCCGCGGTAGAGCCGACCGTTGGTCGGCCTCCAGAGCAACGACGCCCGCGGTAGAGGCGACCGTTGGTGGGCTGCCAGGACGGCCTCGCCGCCAGGGCGGCGACCCACGGGCGGCGGTACCGGCTCCAGGGGTC
>NZ_JBDJMT010000004.1:0-274078 GCF_039674045.1 Stenotrophomonas sp. TWI602 | reverse complement strand
GCGTGGGGGGGTTGGTTGTCCCGGCGGCCGCTTCACCTTCTCTCCGTCTGGTGGGGGCCCCCCCCCCCCCCCCCCGCCACTACCAGGCGGGTCATTACCACCGGCGGCTCATTGCCACCGGCGGGTCAGTGACCCGATTCGACCTTGCGCCATTCCACGGCGGCACGATCCAGCACACCGTTGACGTAGGTGTGGCCGTGTTCGGAACCGAAACGCTTGGCCGATTCGATCGCTTCGTTGATCACGACGCGGTACGGCACGTCCAGGCGGTAACGCATTTCATACGCAGCCACACGCAGCGCGGCGCGTTCAATCGCATCCACTTCTTCGATGCCGCGATCCAGGTACGGATCGATCGCCGCGTCCAGATCCTTGCGGTTGTCGAGCACGCCGTGCACCAGCGCTTCGAAGTAAGCCAGATCCGCGATTTCGCGGGCCTGTTCGTGGGCGAACTGGGCGATCACGCTCTGCGCATTGCCACCGGAGATCTGCCACGCGTAGATCGCCTGCAGCGCACGACGCCGGGCGCGCGAACGCAGCACGGGGTCGACGCCATCACGGCGAACGGGCTTACCGGAGGGCTTGCCCGGGTTTGACTTGTTCATGGCAGCTGCTCCAGAAGATTGACCATTTCCAACGCCGTCAGTGCGGCTTCCTCCCCCTTGTTGCCGTGGCTGCCCCCCGCGCGGGCTTCGGCATCCTCGGCCCGTTCCACCGCCAGCACGCCATTGAGCACCGGCACGCCGAAATCCAGCTGCACGCGCATCAGGCCTTCGGCGCAGCGGTCGGCCACGTGTTCGTAATGGCGGGTATCGCCGCGGATCACGCAGCCCAGGGTGATGATCGCGGCATGCTGATGGGCCGCCGCCAGACGCGCAGCGACCAGCGGCAGTTCCCATGCGCCGGGCACGCGGATCACGTCGATGGCGGACTCGTCGATCCCGTTGCCGGCCAGGCTCTGCCGCGCACCGGCCACCAGCACGTCGGTGATGCGGGCATTCCAGCGGCTGGCGAGGATGGCGAAACGGGCCGTTTCCGGAGTACGGAGGTCGCCTTCGTAATGGCTCATGTTCGGCGTGGGGTCCATTTAATAGGTGAATATTCTAGCGCATGGCCGCGTGTAGCCGGGTCGCCATGCGTTATGGGTCGGGTCGGGGGCCAAAGCCCCCTGAGAGTCAGGGGGCTGCCGCGAAGCGGCGGGGGTCTGGATGATGGTTAAGAGGCGCCCGTGATCTGCGAAGCAGATCGTGGGGCGTCAGCGCGCAGGCGATGAAGTGCTCTCCACCGTCTCGACCACTTCCAGGCCATACCCGGCCAGGCCGATCTGGCGGCGGGGGGTGCCCAGCACGCGCAGCTTGCCCAGGCCCAGGTCGGACAGGATCTGCGCCCCGGCCCCGTTGCGGCGCCACTGGCTCACGTCCTTGTCCTTGCCCGGCACCACCGGCACCGGCTGTTGGCGCAGGCGGGCCAGCAGGCTGTTGGTGTCGCGCGGCGCCGACAGCACCACCATCACGCCACGCTCGGCGGCGGCAATGGCACGCAGGGCATCGGTGGAGGCCACCCCGAAATCATCGCGGCGCCAGTGCAGCAGGTCGGCCAGCGGGTTTTCCACCTGCACCCGGACCAGGGTCGGCTCGGCATCCGGGGTGCCGCGGACCAGTGCGAAGTGCAGGTCGTGCGCGATCCGGTCGCGGTAGGTGACCAGCGTGAACGGGCCGAACTCGGTCTCGATCTCGCGCTCGTCCACACGCTCGACCGTCTTCTCCGTGGCCAGGCGGTAGGCGATCAGGTCGGCGATCGAGCCCATCTTCAGGCCGTGCTCGCGGGCGAACACCTCCAGCTCCGGGCGGCGCGCCATGCTGCCGTCGGGGTTGAGGATCTCCACCAGCACGCCAGCCGGCTCCAGGCCTGCCAGCATGGCCAGATCGACGCCGGCCTCGGTATGCCCGGCGCGGGTCAGCACGCCGCCCGGCTGGGCGATCAGCGGGAAGATGTGGCCCGGCTGGTGCAGGTCGGCCGGCTTGGCGTCCGGTTTTACCGCGGTGCGGATGGTGTGCGCACGGTCGTAGGCCGAGATACCGGTGGTGACACCCTCGGCGGCCTCGATGCTGACCGTGAAGTTGGTCTGGAACTGCGCGGTGTTGGCCTGGACCATCGGCGCCAGGCCGAGATCGGCAGCGCGCTCACGGGTCAGCGGCAGGCACACCAGGCCACGGCCATGGGTGACCATGAAGTTGATGTCCGACGGCTTGACCAGCTCGGCGGCCATGATCAGGTCGCCTTCGTTCTCGCGGTCTTCGTCATCGACGATGACCACCATGCGGCCGAGGCGGATGTCTTCCAGGATCTCCGGAATGGGGGCGAAATTCATGCGCGTGCTCCTGCACCCAACAAACGTTCGACGTAACGGGCGACCAGATCGATTTCAAGATTGACCGCACTGCCCACGGCCGTTGCGGCGAAGGCGGTGTTGGCCACGGTGTGCGGGATGAGGGCGACCTCGAAGCCCTGCTCGTCCACCTCGTTGACGGTCAGGCTGACTCCGTCCACGCAGATCGAGCCTTTCTTGGCGATGTAGCGCAGCAGCGCGGCCGGCGCGGCGAAGCGCCAGCGCTGGGCACGCGCATCGTCATGCACCGACAACACCTGGCCCAGGCCATCGACATGGCCGCTGACCAGATGACCCCCCAGGCGATCGGTCGGGCGCATCGCGCGTTCGAGATTGATGACGGCGCCGTCGGCCAGCTGCCCCAGCGTGGTCAGGCCCAACGTCTCGGTCGAGGCGTCGGCCTGGAAGCGGGTGGCGTCATAAGCGATGACGGTGAGGCAGACCCCGTTGATGGCGATGCTCTCGCCCATCTGCACGTTCTCGAACGGCAGGGTGCCCACGTCAAAGGTAAAGCGGACATCGCCGCCAAGGGTGTCGCGTGCGGCCAGACGGCCGACGCCTTCGATGATTCCAGTAAACAAGGAACGTTCTCCGCGGAAAGTGAGCGAAAAACGCCGCAAGGCATATAGGTGCACGCCGAGCACCAAGGCCCGGCCGCACCGTCTTCTTTCATCCGGACTATACCGTCGGCTCCGGCATCGGACCGGATCTGCTGACCTTCCCGAGGACCGGGAAGCGCTCGCGGGCTCGTGCTTGCGCACCTACCGCCGGTGGGGAATCGCACCCCGCCCTGAAGACGTTTGTGTACCGGCGAACCGGCGCGGCTAGTGTAACAGGGCACCCTGACTGGGGGCTTTAAGTTAAATAAGTGTTAAGCTATTCCGCTGAGTGCTGCGCCCCGTGGATAGGAGCGCACACACGTCGGTTACTGATCGGGCTGCGGCGTCCGCGCCGCGCCATGATCGAACGGGTCCCGCAAGGGGCCCGTTTTTTATGGGCGCAGCAACAGGCGGAGGTCCTCACCCACCTGGCGCCTGTCCACCACGCGCAGCCGGCGCTGCTGTTCCATCGCGTGGATACCCAGGCCGGACAGCAGCGGCAGCCCATGCTCACCGAGCAACGTGGGCGCCTGGTACAGCAACAGTTCGTCGACCCAGCCGCCGGCCAGCAACGCGCCGGCCAAGGTGGCGCCGGCCTCGGTATGCACGTCATTGATGCCGCGCTCGGCGAGCAGCGCCAACACCGCGCCCAGATCCAGACGACCGTCATGGCTGGGCACGCTGGCGAACTCCGCATCGGCGGCGTCCGGCGGGCTGACCGCGGCGTCATGCACGTACAAGGTCGGCGCCCCGCCCTCGCGCACCCGCGCGCACTCCAGCGAGCGCAGGCGTGCATCGAGTACCACCCGCAAGGGCGGCAATACCTCGGTATCGGCCAGCCGCACGGTCAACATCGGGTCATCGGCCAACACGGTGGCCGCGCCGGTGAGAATCGCACCGGCACGCGCACGCCAGTACTGCACATCGTCGCGGGCGGCCGCACCGGTGATCCATTTGGAGCGGCCATCGGCCATCGCCGTACGCCCGTCCAGACTGGCCGCGAGCTTCACCCGCACCCACGGGCGGCCGCGCTCGATGCGTGACAGGAACCCGTGGTTGAGCTCGCGCGCCTGCGCAGCCATCAACCCTTCGGCGACCTCGATGCCGGCGTCGCGCAGCAGCACGAAGCCCCCCCCATCGACCTTCGGGAAAGGATCGCGCATCGCCGCCACCACGCGTGTCACCCCTGCCTCGATCAAGGCCAGTGCACACGGGGGCGTGCGACCGTGGTGCGCGCATGGCTCCAGGGTCACGTAGGCGGTGGCACCGCGGGCCTGTTCACCGGCCTGGCGCAGTGCGAAGACTTCCGCGTGCGGACCGCCGGTGCGCTGGTGCCAGCCCTCGCCGACCACCCCCTCATCGCGTGCGATCACGCAGCCGACCATCGGGTTGGGCCGCGCGGTATACGCGGCGCGCTCGGCCAGGCGCAGCGCATGCGCCATGTGCTGGTGGTCGAGAGCGGTAAATTCAGTCATGGCGGTGAGCGTCCGGCGGCAGGCAGCCGCGATGGTAGCTCAGCCGTGGTGGCCGCGATGCGGCGCAGGCTCAGCCTTTCTTTTTCTTGGTCAGCGCGATCACATCGCCGAGCAGCTGCAGCTGTTCGGTGCTGGAGGGCAGCTCGCGTTCGAGCTTCTCGATTTCTTCGCGGAAATCGGCCACGTCTTCGAAGCTGCGGTACACCGAGGCAAACCGCACGTAGCCGACATGATCGAGCTTGCGCAGCTCGTTCATCACGAACTCGCCGACCTTGATCGAGGGGATTTCGCGTTCGCCACAGATACGCGCCTGCTGCATCACCGCGCGCACCGCCAGCTCGATCTTGTCTTCGGGAACCGGGCGCTTCTGCAGCGCGCGGTCGAAACCACTGCGGACCTTGCGGGCATCGAAGGCCTCGCGGCTGCCATCGCTTTTCACGATCGCCGGCAGTTTCAGTTCGATGGTTTCCAGGGTACTGAAGCGCTCGTTGCAGGCCTCGCACTCACGGCGACGCCGGATCGTCGCGCCGTCTTCAGAGACGCGCGAATCGATCACACGGGTGTCGGCATGCTGGCAGAACGGACAGTACATGGAACGCCTTACATCGGGAAAACGTCATGCCGCGGTCACGGCAGCGTCGCAACGGTACCTGAGAGGGACCGGCTACAGCAAATGGACGGGGGGAGAGTCCAGCCCTGTCTAGGTGGCGCGCCGACGCAACCACAGCAGGTGCGCCGTACAGGAGAACAGCGGCAGGCCTGCCATCAGGCGCGCGACGGCCGCGGGCAAGGCGCCGTCGAAAGCACTATGCGCCGCTGTGTGCGATGGGCCTGCATCCGGTCAGGTGCCCTGCGTTCGCCGCAGCCGCACCAGCATGACCGCCGGCAGCAGCAGCGGCGGCCCCGCCAGCAGCAGGACCAGCGCCGTTGGACTGGCGGCGGCCTGCCAGAACGCCATGCCGACGACTGCCACGGCGGCCATCCCCCCAAGGCCCAATGCAGCCCATGGCCAGGCCCCGCTGTCACGCAGGCCGGTGCGTCCCGCTCGAAGATAGCGGCTGCTCAACCATAGCCAGCCGAATACTCCGATCAGGCCCGCACTTCCCCAGCCCCCGATCAACAGGCGCGAGGCGCGATCGAGATAGGTCGGTTCGAGGAACGCGACCCAGACCCCGATGGCGGCGAACGTGCCGCCGCCGGCCATCCCCACGATGCCGCAGACAAGGGCCAGCACTGCGTAGGTACGCCGTTGCCGGCCCTCGCCCATATCAGCCGTAAACCGGGTACTTGCGGCACTGCGCGCTGACCGCGTCGCGGACGCGGGCGATCACGGCCTCATCGGCCGGGGCGTCGAGCACGTCGGCGATCCAGTTGGCCAGATCCACGCAGTCCTGCTCCACGTAACCGCGCGTGGTGACCGCCGGAGTACCCAGGCGCAGGCCCGAGGTCACGAACGGCGAACGCGGGTCGTTCGGTACCGAGTTCTTGTTGACGGTGATGTGGGCCAGGCCGAGCGCGGCTTCCGCATCCTTGCCCGAGACATCCTTGCCGATCATGTCGACCAGCATCAGGTGGTTCTGGGTGCCGCCGGAAACGATCTTGTAGCCGCGCGCGATCAGCGTGTTGGCCATCGCCTGGGCGTTCTTGACCACCTGCTGCTGGTAGGCCTTGAAGCCCGGCTCCAGCGCTTCCTTGAAGGCCACGGCCTTGCCGGCGATGACATGCATCAGCGGACCGCCCTGGATGCCCGGGAACACGATGGACTGCAGCTTCTTCTGCAGTTCTTCGCTGGCTCCCTTGGCGATGATGATGCCGCCGCGCGGGCCGCGCAGGGTCTTGTGGGTGGTGGAGGTGACCACGTGGGCGTGCGGCAGCGGGCTCGGGTAGACGCCAGCGGCAACCAGACCCGCCACGTGCGCCATGTCCACGAACAGGTAGGCACCGACCTTGTCGGCGATGGCGCGGAAGCGCGCCCAGTCCACCACCTGCGAGTACGCCGAGAAACCGGCGACGACCATCTTCGGCTTGTGCTCCAGGGCCAGACGCTCGACCTCGTCATAGTCGATCAGGCCGGCTTCGTCGACACCGTACTGGACGGCGTTGAACAGCTTGCCCGAGGCATTGACCTTGGCACCGTGGGTCAGGTGGCCACCATGGGCCAGGCTCATGCCCAGGATGGTGTCGCCCGGCTGCAGCAGCGCGAAGTACACGGCCTGGTTGGCCTGCGAGCCGCTGTGCGGCTGCACGTTGGCGTAGTCGGCATCGAACAGCTGCTTGAGGCGGTCGATGGCCAGCTGTTCGGCGATGTCCACGTACTCGCAGCCACCGTAGTAACGCTTGCCCGGGTAGCCCTCGGCGTACTTGTTGGTCAGCTGGCTGCCCTGGGCTTCCATCACCGCCGGGCTGGTGTAGTTCTCGCTGGCGATCAGCTCGACGTGGTCTTCCTGGCGCTGGGTTTCGGCGGCGATGGCCTTGGCCAGTTCGGGATCGTAGGTTTCGATGCGGACGTCACGCGGGAACATCGGTTACTCCAGGCAGGCAGAGGGGGTACAGCGCGAGCTCTGGATTGTAGTCCCCGCGGCGCGGGGTGACCAATCCCGGCGCGCGGCCCCGGAACGCGGAACGGCGCCCCGAAGGGCGCCGTCCAGGCCGTCAAGCGCGCCTGCCGGCGGGCTTACCGGTTGATCACGTAGTCGGCAATGATCCCGGTGGCTATGGCGACCAGCAGCAGGTTGCCGCGATCATCGCGGATCCAGTGGTGGTCACGCGGCGGGCGGCGCACCGAGTAGCGGCTGTAATCGTTCACCACGTACACCGGGCCGCCGTAGTACTCGCGGTAACGGTGGCCGCGCGCCCAGCCGTAGGAGCCGTAGCCCGGGGCCGGGCGATAGACCACGCGCGGCGGCGGCGGGCCCGGACGGTAGTAACCCCGGTTGTCGTAGCGAGGGTCGTAACGGCGGTCGTGGCGGACCTCGCGACGGTCATGACGATCGTGCCGGTCATGGCGATCGTGGCGGTTGTCGCGGCGGTCATCACGCCACTCCCGGCGGTCGTGACCGCGGCCACGATGGTCATCGGCGAAGGCCGGGGCCACGGTGCCCAAGGCCAGCAGCGAGGCGACGGCCCCGACCACAAATCGATTCATGCGCATGATTGGCCTCGCTTGGTGGGTTGATGGCTCCATCATGCGCACGCCGTCTGAACGGTCTCCGGCTGGAAACGGTTTCCAATTCAAGCGCTTTGACCCCGCATTCAGGCGGCGGCAAGCCCCGGGGCTCGTGGCTCCCGGCGGCACTGATCGCTTCCGGCTATAATCGGGGCATCCTTTTCTTCCATCTGTTCCTGTTCCGTCCGGAACGGGCGCAGGGTTGCGCCTTCGGAGACCTCATGTCCTCGCAATACATCTACACCATGAACCGCGTCAGCAAGGTGGTCCCGCCCAAGCGGCAGATCATCAAGGACATCTCGCTGTCGTTCTTCCCGGGTGCCAAGATCGGCCTGCTGGGCCTGAACGGCTCCGGCAAGTCGACGGTGCTCAAGATCATGGCCGGCGTGGACACCGATTTCGAGGGCGAAGCCCGCCCGCAGGCCGGCATCAAGGTCGGCTACCTGGCCCAGGAACCGGAGCTGGACCCGACCAAGACCGTGCGTGAATCGGTCGAGGAAGGCGTGGGCGAAGTGCTGCAGGCCCAGGCCCAGCTGGACGCCGTCTACCTGGCCTATGCCGAGGAAGGCGCGGACTTCGACAAGCTGGCCAAGGAACAGGAGCGCCTGGAGGCGATCCTGGCCGCCGGCGATGCACACACCCTGGAAAACCAGCTGGACGTGGCCGCCGATGCGCTGCGCCTGCCGCCGTGGGAAGCCATCGTGGGCACCCTGTCCGGTGGTGAAAAGCGCCGCGTGGCCCTGTGCCGCCTGCTGCTGCAGAAGCCGGACATGCTGCTGCTCGATGAACCGACCAACCATCTGGACGCCGAGTCCGTGGAATGGCTGGAACAGTTCCTGGCGCGCTACACCGGCACCGTCGTGGCCGTCACCCATGATCGCTACTTCCTGGACAACGCCGCCGAGTGGATCCTGGAACTGGATCGCGGCCGCGGCATTCCGTGGAAGGGCAACTACACCGACTGGCTGACCCAGAAGGACGACCGCCTGCGTCAGGAAGACAACCAGGAAAAGTCCCGCCAGAAGGCGATCCAGAAGGAACTGGAGTGGTCGCGCCAGAACGCCAAGGGTGGCCGCACCAAGGGCAAGGCCCGTCTGGCCCGCCTGGAAGAGCTGCAGTCGGTGGATTACCAGAAGCGCAACGAGACCAACGAAATCTTCATTCCGCCGGGCGAGCGCCTGGGCAATGCGGTGATGGAGTTCAAGAACGTCTCCAAGAAGTTCGGTGATCGCCTGCTGTTCGACAACCTCAACTTCCTGGTGCCGGGTGGCGCGATCGTCGGCATCATCGGCCCCAACGGTGCCGGTAAGTCGACCCTGTTCAAGATGATCACCGGCCAGGAAAAACCGGACACCGGCGAGATCGTGGTCGGCCCGACCGTCAAGCTGTCCTACGTGGATCAGAGCCGCGACGCGCTGGAAGGCAACCACAACGTCTTCCAGGAAATCGCGGGCGGCCTGGACATCCTCAACATCAATGGCGTGGAGATCCAGTCGCGCGCCTACATCGGCCGCTTCAACTTCAAGGGCCAGGACCAGCAGAAGCTGGTCGGCTCGCTGTCCGGTGGTGAGCGTGGCCGCCTGCACATGGCCAAGACCCTGCTGCAGGGTGGCAACGTGCTGCTGCTCGATGAACCGTCCAACGATCTGGACATCGAAACCCTGCGTGCGCTGGAAGATGCGCTGCTGGAGTTCCCGGGCAACACCTTCGTGATTTCGCATGACCGCTGGTTCCTGGATCGCATCGCGACCCACATCCTGGCGTTCGAAGGCGACTCGCACGTGGAGTTCTTCCAGGGCAACTACCGCGAGTACGAAGAAGACAAGCGCCGCCGCATGGGCGACGACGCCGCACCGAAGCGCCTGCGCTTCAAGGCGCTGAAGTAACCTGGCAGATCACGACCGTTGGTCGTGACGCTTCACCGACGGCCGCGCACTGCGCGGCCGTTTTACATTCCGGTCGGTACCCACCGCTGGCCATAGGCACCAGAATGCAATTAATTGCATATCCATAGATAACGACTTCAGGTCTCCTACGCACCCCACGCAATTGCACCCTGCAATCGCGGTCAACGTAGGAAACCACCAATGAAAGCACTGGTCATGAGTACGGCAGCCCTGCTGCTGTCGGGCACCGCCGCGGCGGCGCCGGCGAACTGGGAAGGCCGCTACATGGGCGTCCAGGCGAGCCATGCAGAAGGCAAGAGCCAGGACCGCAGCAACGCCAACGCCTCTGAAAAAAGCCCGCGCGGGTTCACCGGCGGCGTGCAGGCCGGCCGCACCTGGCAGTTCGACAGCAACGTGGTGACGGGCATCGAAGGCAGCCTCGCTATCGGCAGCATCGACCGCGACTGGAAGGACCGCGAACACCACCCGCACAGCCCGTACTACGGCAAGGACGCGGTGACCCGGTCGGGGTCGGTCAACCTGATGCTCGGCTATGCGGTCGGCCCGGTGCTGCCCTACCTGACCACCGGCGTGACCGTGGCCCGCCAGGAATACACGCTGGGCTGCGACACATCGCTGGTCGAGAAAACCAACGGCTGCCGCGTGGCGGAATTCGAGACCGGCGCCCGCCATGTTTCCACCGGCGTCAATGTCGGTGCAGGCGTGCTGGTGCGGTTCAACGAGCGCCTGTCCGCCGGCGTGGAGTACCGCTACACCAACCTGGGCTCCAGCCCGGTGCAGCTGCACGATCCGAACTACCCCGATGCGGCCCGCCGCAGCTTCCATACCGACTACAGCAGCGTTACGCTGAAGATGAATTACCACTTCTAACCCGCCACACGACGCACCCGCAGGTCCGCCTGGGCGAGGCAGTGCGCCCCCGGCACGAGAGATCTGCGATGTCCCTGTTCGAACGCGTCTTCCAGCTCCAGCAGCACGGCACCTCCGTGCGTACCGAGGTGCTGGCCGGGCTGACCACCTTCCTGACGATGTCCTACATCGTCTTCGTCAATCCGGACATCCTGGCCACCACCGGGATGGACCCGGGCGCGGTGTTCGTGGCCACCTGCCTGGCCGCGGCACTGGGTTCGCTGGTGATGGCGTTCGCCGCCAACTTCCCGGTGGGCATGGCCCCGGGCATGGGCCTGAACGCCTTCTTCGCCTTCACCGTGGTCGGCGCGGCCGGCCTGCCCTGGCAGCAGGCGTTGGCCGCCGTCTTCATATCCGGACTGGTGTTCCTGGCGCTGTCGCTCACCGGCGTGCGGGCCTGGCTGGTGGCGGGCATCCCGCCCTCGCTGCGTGCGGCGATCGTGGCCGGCATCGGGCTGTTCCTGGCGATCATCGCGCTGCAGAAATCCGGGGTGATCATCGCCAACACCGACACGCTGGTCGCACTCGGTCCGCTCAACACCGCGCCGCCGCTGCTGGCACTGGCTGGCTTCCTGCTGATTGCGATCCTGGAAGCGCGCAAGGTGCGTGGCGCGATCCTGATCGGCATTCTGGCCGTCACCGGCGCGGCGTGGCTGCTCGGTGACGTGCAGTTCCATGGGCTGGTGTCGCTGCCGCCCAGCCTGGCCCCCACCTTCCTGCAGCTGGACCTGCCCGGGTTGCTGCACCACAACGGCGGCGCGCCGATCGCGGTGTTGCTGCAGGTGGTGCTGGTGTTCGTGCTGGTGGAAGTGTTCGATGCCACCGGCACGCTGTACGGCGTGGTCGGTCGCGCGGGGCTGCTGAAACTACCGGGCGCACAGAAGCGCTTCGGCCGCGCGTTGCTGGCCGACAGCACCGCGATCGTGGCCGGCTCGCTGCTCGGGACCAGCAGCACCACCGCCTTCGCTGAGAGCGCTTCGGGCGTGCAGGCCGGTGGCCGCACCGGGTTGACCGCGTTGGTGGTAGCCGCCCTGTTCCTGGCCGCGCTGCTGTTTTCGCCGCTGGCGGCGATGGTGCCCGGCTACGCCACCGCCCCTGCCCTGCTGTTCGTGGCCGGGCTGATGCTGCGTGAGCTGGTCGATGTGGACTGGGGCGACCTGACCGAATCGGTGCCGGCCGCGCTGTGCGCGTTGGCGATGCCGTTCACCTACTCCATCGCCAATGGCCTGGCCTTCGGCTTCATCGCGTATGCGGTGCTCAAGGCCGGCACCGGGCGCTGGCGCGAGGTGCACCCGGCGGTATGGCTGGTGGCCGGGTTGTTCGTGCTGCGTTACGCGCTGGAATGAGGGTGCGCCTACCGAGCTGCGGTCGGTAGGCGGCGGATCACGCCCAGGACGGCCGCAATTGGCCATCGGCGGCGAAGCGATAACGGCCTTCGTACCAGCCCAGGGCAAACAGGCTGAGCACCTGCTCGTAATAGCGCGGCGGCGCGGCGCGTTGCTGCTCCGGCGTTGGCAGGCCGGCAACCATCGCCTTTGCGCGGTCTGCTTCGCCCTGCGCCTGCAGGTAGGGCACCAAGGCGGCATGGAAGCCGTAGTTGCCGGTGCCCTCGCGCACGCCGGTGAGCGTGTTGACCTTCTCGGGTATGGGTTGGCCATCGCGCAGTACCGTCAGCGGGCCATGCAGGGCCTCCAGCACCGGACGGAAGCTGGGATCGTTGACCGCGGTCATGCCCGCCCACAGATAACAGCGGATCGCGTCGTAACTGCCCAGCGGGCCCTTGTCCGGATCGGCGATGAAACCGCCGTCGCGCCACGCGGTCCAGTCCGGCGCAAAGCCGTGCGGCGCGGTATCGCGCAGCAATCGAACGCTGTTGCCGATCACGGTCGTCCACGGCCCGGTCGGGTCCAGTGCGGCGAACCGGCGCAGCAGCGGCAACGGTACGTAGCTGGGATTGAAGCGCCAGGTATCTTCGGTCGCAAACCCAATCGGCCCCGGCAGCAGCATCGTGCCCAGGCCCGGCACATCCACCAGTTCCTGCACCTGGATCGCGGCCAGCATCGCCTCGGCGGTCTGCCGCAGCGCCGGGCGTTTCCACAGCCGCGCGGCTTCGTGCAGGGTGTAGGCCAGCCACACGTCCGAGTCGCTGGCGGGATTGTCGTCGAGCACCTTCCACGCATTGGCGGCGGCATCGCGCCCCCACAACCAGGCCGGCAGGCGTTGCGTCATGCTGCCGCCGGCGAGGTTGTCCTCGGTCCAGCGCAGCAGGCGGTCGAACAGCGGCTGATCGTTGTCCACCAGCGCGAAGAACAGCGCGTAGGACTGGCCCTCGGAGGTCGAGCGCTGGTCGGCGTTGTTGTGGTCGACCATGCGGCCGTCCGGGGTCACGCTGGACGCACGCATCACCTGCCATGCCGTCCACGGGCCGGGGCCACGCGCCGGGCCGTTGGCCGAGCAGGCCAGCAGCGGGGTCACGGCCAGCGCCTGCAGCAGGCGGCGGCGCATCGGGTGGAACGATGGGGAATCAGTCACGGGACATCAGCCTCTTCGCAGCAGGAACCAGCCAAGCCTGCGGGACGCCCGCGGCCAGGTAAAGCCTGGCAGCGGGCCGGTCGTCAGCGCATGACGGCGATCATTCACCCGAGGCGTACGGCGAGCGCAGCGGCTGCGGCTGCTTGCCCAGCCCGGCGCCGAGGCGGTCGAGCAGGAAGCGCAGGTACAGGCTGGTGCCGAACTGCCGGTAGTCACGCGCGTTGTTGAACTCCATGCGCCCGCCCAGGAACAACTGCGAAGACAGCTGCCATTCGGCCGCGGCGCTGAGGTTGTAGGACACACCGGTCTTGGTCTGGCCGGTGTAGACCGGATCGACATACTCCGTGGTCAGGCCCAGCAGCGCGGCCATCGAGGCGGCCTCGTAGGCAGCCTGCTGCATCGCCGGGTCGGTCGGGAAGTAGGGCGCAGCGTCTTCCTTGAAGTGCTGTACGCCGACGCTGGTATCCAGCTGCCACGCCACGCGGCCGCTGGCGGTACGGCCGTTCCAGTGCACCGGGAAGCCGACATCCACATAGCGCTGCGGGCTGAAGTAGCCGCCGTGGCCGTAGGTGAAGCCGCTCAGGTTGCGGTCGTACTGCATCGCCGTGAGGTTCAGGCCAGCGGTCAGCGATTGGTTGTCGGTTTCCAGCGCGTGCACATACACGCCCACGCCGACTTCCTGGCGGTCGTTGTCGGCCACGTTCTCGCCTTCCAGGCGGTGCCAGGACGCGCTGGCGTAGCCGCCCAACTGTCCGTTGTCGACGGTCGCGGCGAGCTTGGCGCCGCTGGCGGTCACCCCGCCCCAGCGCAGCCCGTTGCGCCCGTCTTCCACACCGGCGAAGGACAGCAGGCTGTCGGTCACCGCGCGGCGCGAGGCTTCGCCGGACCAGGTCAGCGCATCGCCGATCTGACCGCGGTAGCCAATGCCGCCGACGATCTGGGTGTCATCGAAGCCCAGCGGCGTGCTGCCGACGTCGGCGCGGAAACCACCGCGCTCGTACCCCACCGAGACGCCGGCACCGCTGGCGTCCTGCGAGCTCATCCGGCGCGAGCCTGCCGCGTTGGCCACCATCGCATACAAGGTGTCCTGGAATGCCTGCGGGGTCTGCGAGCCACCGCCGCCCTGTGCCAGCGTCTTGAGCTGGGCCTGCTCGGCCGCGCTCAACCCGCGCACGAGACTGGCGTTGCCCAGTACCTGCGTGGCGATATCGCTGATCGGTGTGTTGGCCAGATCGCGGCTGAGGATGTAGCTGGGCAGTGGATCGGCGAACAGCAGTTCGCGGGTCGCGGCGACGCGCTCGGCCTGGGTCAGCGCGCTGTCGGTCTGGTTGAACAGCTCCTGGTAGCGGCCATTGTCCAGTGCGCGTTCGTAGATGAGATTGCGGGTGACGATGCTCTCGCCACGGGTCAACAGGGTCTGGTACAGCGACGAACCGACCAGATCATCCACCGGCGTGCGGTCAGCGGCCAGGGCGCCCGCGAGGGCGGCCTGCGGGCCACCGCCGAAGCGGCTGGCACTGGTGTATTCCGGATCGGGGCGGCCGGCATCGAGCACGGTCGGGGTGATGGCCACCTTGAGCTTGCCATCGCCGACCGCAAACTGCCCTTCCAGCGGCACCTGCAGGTCATCGAGCTGGCCCATGCCGGCTTCGCCGGCGCGGGTGCGGTATGCCGCACCGACCGCCAGGCTGCTGCTGTTCTCGGCCTTGAGTGCGCGCAGTTCATCGAGCACGCCGTTGCCGGTGGTGGCCGCCGGCAGCGGGCCAAGCGCGGTGTTGCGCGAGGCGCGCGGCACACTTGCCTGGCTGGGCACCTGGCGCGAGCCGGGCACCGGCAACGGCAGGCCGACACCGCCACTGGCCGCGGCCGTGGCCATGACCGGTTCCGGCAGACCATCGGCATCGATCACCGGGGTGACGCTCGCCGGGCCCAGGCTCAGGCCCATCGACGGACCGGCGTCCATCGGCAGCGGTTCGGCGGCCAGACGGGCGGTCGCCGCCGGCAATGGCAGCCCCCCATCGCGCAGCGCTGCGGTACGGGTGCCACCGCCACGGTTGAGGCCGGCGAACGGATTGAAGCTGCCACCGCTTGCCAGCATCGCCGTGCTCGCCTGCGGGTAGCCGTTGTCGAGCTGGCCACTGCCCTTTGCGGCAGCCGCCAGCGACGCGCGGAAGTAGCTTTCAGCGCGGCGGTTCTTGCCGGCCGCGCGGTACACACGGCCTGCGGCCGCCAACACATCCGGCGATTCCGGCGCCTGCTTCAGCGCGCGCTCCAGATACTGTTCGGCCAGATCCATGTCGCGCATCGCCGCAGCACTGCCGGCGGCGGCGACCATCGCATCCAGATCGCCCGGGGCCAGCTGCAACTGCTGCTGATACAGCGCCAGGGCCTGGCCGTTGTCGCCCGCAGCGGCATACAGGCGTGCCAGCGCAGCGATGTTGCGCGGATCCTGCGGGCGCTCGGCCAGCGCCGGGGCCAACACCGCGTACGCGCCTTCAAGATTGCCGAGTTCGCGCAGCGCATCGACCTGGCGCAACACGTAGCCGCTGCGCAGATCGTTCAAACGGGTCTGCTGGCTCGCCGAGAGCGGCACGTCGGCGAGCTGGCGCAGGATCGCGGCGACTTCGCCGTCGCGACCGGCGCGCAGCAGCACCGAGGCATATTCCAGACGGTTGTCGACGCTGGGCGAACCGCCTTCAATCAGGCGCTGCGCGAGCACGAGGGCGCGCTGCTGGCTGCCGATGTCGGCGTAGGCACCGGCCAACGCGGCCACGATGGACGGATTCTTGACCCGGTCGCCGAGTGCAGCTTCGGCGCGGGCCAGCAGCAACTGCGCTTCGCCGCTGCGCTGGCGCTGCATGAGTGAGCGCGCCTGGGCGGCCTGCACCTGCACCCACGCGGTGTCGTGCAGCGCGGTCATTTCCGAATCACGCGAGGCGGTGGGAATGCGTTCGAGCAACGCATACGCGCGCGGCCAGTCACTGTTTTCCTGGGCGAACAGCGCCTGGGCATACAGCGAGGTCGCCGAGCTGTCATCCAGCGCGCGCAGCCCCTCGATCACGCCGTTGGCCTGGTCGGGGCGGCCGGCACGCTTGTACAGGCGCGCCAGTTCCAGCCGCAGCCACGGATCGCGCGGCTGTACCAGCAGCGCATCTTCCAATTCGATCTGCGCCATCTCGATGCTGCCCTCGGCCAGCGCCTGCTGTGCGCGGGCGCGGGCCAGGTTGGCACGCAGGACGGACTGGCCACCGGCGCTTTCCTGCTGGGCCGGGGTCAGCCGGTCGAACAACGCGGCCGCTTCATCGGCGCGGCCCAGGCGACCCAGCAGACCGACCAGGCCCTGCAGCGCACCGGCGTTGCCGGCCTCCAGTTCCAGTGCCTTGCGGTAGCTGCGTTCGGCCGCGACCGGATCACTGCCGCTCTGCAGGTCGGCCAGCGCGACGTAGCCGGCGGGCTCCTTGGGCTGCAGCGCGATGACCTGCTGCACGCGGGTGATGGCATCGCCGCTGGGCTGGCGACGCACCTCCTGCAGGGTCAGCCAGTAGCGCGCGGCATCGGCGGCACTGCGCCACTTGCCGTTGATCGCGGCGGCCGGCCGCAGCAGTTCATTGGCTTCACCAAAGCGCTCCTGGCGCAGGCGCACCGAGCCCAGCCCGCCGAGCGCCTCGGCATCACGCGGCCGCGCGCGCAGCACCTGCGCGAAGCGGGCTTCGGCCTGGGGCAGATTGTTGCTGTCCAACGCGCGGAAGCCCTCGCCGAGCAGGCGCTGGTTCGGGTCCTGCGGCGCGGGACGGTTGGCGATGGCCTGCTCACGCAGCTGCGCCTGCTTGGCGGCCACCTCGCGATCGTTCGGCACCACCTCCAGGAAGGCCTGGTACAGCGGCGCATCGGCGTTGGTGGCGTTGAGCCACAGCAACGCCTGGCGCCAGGCCGCGCGCGCAGGGCCGGCGGTATCGTTGGCCTGGCTCAGTGCGCGCAGCTGGGCGATACCTTCGCGCCGGGTCGGCTCGCGATAGGTCAGCACCTGGGCCAGCGCGAGCTTGGCCGGGTTGTTGTTGCCGGTGGCGATACGGCGCAGGCCGTCGCGGGCACGCGTCCAGCCTTCGGGCGTACCGGCGAGCACCTGGTAGTACTCCAGCGCCAGATCATTGGGCGGGCCGCCGGCACCGAACGCTTCGTCATAGGCGCGCACCGCTTCGACATAGCGACCGGCTGCCGCCGCGCGACGGGCGGTCTGCAGCTGGTTGCCACCTCCACCTCCACCGCCGCCGAGCGCCATGCGCAGGCGCGTGGTCTGCGCCGAGGAGGGATGACGTGCCTGCAGCTGCTGCAGACGCTTCTGCGCTTCGGCACGGCGGCCCTGGTTGAGGTCGATCAGGCCCAGGCCGAGCAGCGCATCGGCCTGGTTGGGATCGGTCGCCAGCAGCTTGCGCCACGCATCGGCCGCCAGGTCCTCGCGGCCCTGGTCCTGCCAGTAGTTGCCCTGGCTGACCAGTTGCTGCGTCGATGACGCGTTCTGCGCAAAGGCCGGCACGGTCAACACGCACAGGCCGACCAGGCAAAGGGGTGTCAGGGTCTTGCGGAACATGGCGAACTCCACGCGGGCAGCAGTCGCCCATCGGCAGAAAAACGGTAGCGGCGATCCATCCAGCCCTTGCCGAACAGCACCAGGGCACGATCGTAATAGTTGAGGGTGCCGGCCGCGGGAATCCGCGCCAGCTGCACCTTGGCCAGCGCGGGCTGGCCGAGGGCACTGAGATACGGCAGCAGCGCTGCGGCAAAGCCCGGCGACGGTGCGCCGGTGCCAACGCCACGACGCGTCTCGATTTTCTCGGCGAAGCCGGCCTGCGCGCGCAGCAGCGATGCCGGGCCGGACAGGCCATCGAGCAGGGTGCGTCGCAGCGGATCGGCCGGGTCGGTCATGCCCGCCCAGAGATAGCAGCGGATGGCATCGTAGCTGCCGGTCGCGCCCTTGGCCGGGTCGACCACGAAGGCCTTGCCGTTCCAGGCGATCCAGTCCGGCGCGAAGCCGACCGGTGCACTGGCGCGCACCATCGCCACGCTGCGCTCGGCCAGCCGCGCCCACGGACCGCGTGCATCGACGGCGGCGAAGCGGCGCAGGACGAACAGCGGCAGGTAACTGGGGTTGAGCGTCCAGCGGTCGGCCTGCACGAAGCCGCGGTTGCCCGGCAGCAGCATCGGTCCGAAGCCGGGCAGCTCGACGACTTCGGCCGTGCGCATCAGCGCCAGCGTCTGCCGGCCGGCCTCGACCAGGCCGGGGCGCTTCCACAAGCGGCCGGCTTCAAGCAACGCGTAGGCGATCCACACCTCACCATCGGAGGCGGTGTTGTTGTCGAGCACGCGGAACTGGCCATCAGCGGCCCGGCCCCACAGCCATGCCGGCAGATTGAGATCCGCGCGGCCTCGGCAGAGGTGGCGGCGGGTCCAGGCCAGGATCCGATCGAACAGGATCGGATCGTTGTCCACCAGTGCGAAGAACAGTCCGTAGGACTGCGATTCGGACGTGCTGCGCAGATCGGTATTGAGATGGTCGACCACGCGGCCATCGGCCTCGATATGCCGATCGACGAACGCCCGCCACTCACGCCACGGCGTGCCACAGGCCTGCGCCAGGGCATCGAGCGGCAGCGCGGCGGCAACACCGGCGGCCGCCAGCGCCTGCAGGAAGCGACGGCGCGGTGGCGCCGGCGCGGGGTCGGACGTGTCGCGCATGCTCAGCCGGACATCCCGATACGTGCCTTGGCGTTGCGCTTGAGCAGCCAGCGCGCGATCAGCGCCAGCAACAGGCAGCCCAGGCCCACGAAGGCGGCCAGCAGCAGCGGGCTCTGCGAGAAGTACCAACGCAGCCAGGTCAGCGGCGGCAGGTGGCCGACGTAGTAACTCTGGTTACCGGCCAGGCTGCGCACCTTGTCTTTCTGCAGCAGCACCACGCTGCCCTGGAAATCACGCAGGCGGTCCGGATCGAACCACGCTTCGAACAGGCGGTTGACCTGGGCGGGGTCGTCGGCCATCACCGTCACCACGCTGCGGCCCTTGCGCAACGGCGATTCGAAGCCCATCAGCACGACGTCGCCCGCATCCGGACGCACCGAGACTTCGGCGGTGGTCGGCAGATCGGTGCGGCGTGCATCCGGCGACAGGAACGAGGGCATGCGTTCGAACACCCAGTCCGAGAGCTGCACGCGGCGCGACTGCCCCGCCTCGCCGATCGGCAGGTGCGCGGCCCATTCGCCGAACAGCGGCTGGCTGCGGCGCGAACCGAGCACCACCAGATCCTGGTCGGCATGCTCGCCGACCTGGCGCGCGGCGATGATGCGGTTGCGCAGCGCCGGGTAACCGGTCGAGGCACCCATGCGGCCAAGCAGGGTCAACACGTTGCCGACGTCATCGGCATTGGGGTTGTCCGGCAGCACCAGCACGGTCTCGGAGAGGTCGGCCAGCCGCGTGAACGGATAGCCGGCATTGCCGAAGGCGGCCAGGTTGGGCATCGCCATGTAGTGGTCGAAGCCGCTCAGATCGATGCTGGTATCCCCATCGATCGCCGCGGAAACATCCGGGAAGGTGTTCTTGCACTCGGCCGCCTGCGGGCGATCGAAGAAGAAGTGGAAGCGCAGCTGGCTGTTGGACGAGAACGGTCCGGTCGGCAGCATCACCTTCTGCTGGATCGGCATCGCGCCCGGCGCCTTGAGCTTGTTCCACAGCATGTCCGACACCGAGCGCGGTGCCGGGCGACCGTTCAACGGCAGCGTGGTGACGAAGGCATCGTTGATGCTGATGTTCAGCGCGGACTTGTCCGCGCCTTCGGGCAGCGTGTAGCGGTAGCGCAGGTCCAACGGAATGCCGTCGCGACGCCACACGAACAGATCCGGCGGCAACTGCAGGCCGATCCGGATCAGGTCCGGATGGTAGCCGACGACGTTCAACTCGCTGGTCTGCTGGACCAGCTCGGAAACGCGTACCGGGCGGTCACTCGGGATCCAGTTCGGTGCATCGTACGGCTTGCGCGGCGCGATCTCCTTGAAGTCGCCAATGCTCGCGGTCGGGCCGGACAGCGGCGCGCCCAGGGTCAATGCGGTGGCGGCGATGCGCAGTTCGCCATCGTCGCGGCCGAGCACCAGCAGCAGCTTGCCGTTGGCATCGTTGGGGTTGGCGATCACAGCCAGGGTCGGCCCACTGATGTCGGGCAGGACCAGGCCGGCGGGCGGGTTGCGCGGGGTCGCCACGACCACCGCGTTGCCCTCCAGCGGGACGGTATCGATCGAAGCGGGGAACAACGCGCCGCGGTAGCCGGCCAGCGCGCCAAACCAGGAGGAGACGATACCGGCCGACTGCAGCAGGCCCTGCCCCGGCTGCCCGGTGAACACGAACGGCAGCTCCAGCCGGTTGGTATCGCGCGCATCGAAGAACGGCACCGGCAGCAGCGACAGGTCATTGGTCAGCTGCAGCGGCGCCCAGCCCAGCTCCAGGTAGCTGGCGCGGTCGATATTGGCCCACAGGCTGGTGTGGTCGGGATCCTCGCACTCGCGCGTGTAGTGGCCGATCAACTGCAGGTTGATCCGGTTGTAGTCGATGATCATGCGCGGATCGATATCGATATCGCGCTCGATCATCCGCCCGGCCTGGTCGACCGGCGTCGGCAGGGTCGCCACGGTGACGTCATTGACGGTCACCTTCAGGTGCGACAGGTCGGGCAGCAGCGCCGGGGAATAGCTGTACTTGAGGTGCAGCGAGGCGCGATCGACGACCTGATCGTTGCGGATCGAGAACGGCACGCCAGCGGTGCCCTGGATGCCGCGCAGGGTGATCTCGTAATCGATGCCGAGCTGCTTGAGCGTGGCGCGGCTCTGCCGCGAACCAGCCGCTGGCGCGGCAGGCGGCACGGGCACTGCCGGGGCGGCATCGGCGGGTGCGGCGACGGGCGTGGCCGTTGCGGGTACCGCAGGATCCTGCGCGTAGACCGCGCCACACAGCAGGGTCAGGGTGAACGCCACCGCTGCGGCGGACGGACGCGGCACGCGCACCGGGCGGAACAGGGAACGGTCACGACGGGTCATGCGGAATCTCCGGTGCGCGGCGGGGTGGGGCCATCCTTGCGGCCTCCCGCAAGAACGAAACTGCCCAGGCGGTGGAAGCCGCGCATGCTGGCCTTGAGGACGTCGGTGGTGGAACGCAGGAAGGTATCGCGGTCATGGCGACCCCACAGCTTTACCCAGATATCGGCGCGGGCGAAGGTGGAGGTGACCAGCCAGCGCTCCTGTTCCAGGGTGAGCTCACCGAACTGGATGCTGATGCCCTGGTCGTCGCGGTCATGCCGCACTTCGGCCGGCAACCGCTGGCTGCGCTGGCGATGGGCCAGCTCGACCTCGACGCGGGTGCCCGGCTGTACCGGCTGCACCTGGTCCAGGCGGATCGCCATGCCACCGGTGGAGAAGTTCAGCGTGCGGCACGGCAGCGCCTGGCCATCAGGCAGATGCAGCACGGCGCGCATGTTCAGCGGCACGCGGTGCGCGCGGCGGATCTGGCGCTGTTCGCTGGAGGTGGCGATGACCGCGCCAAGCATGATCATGTTGTAGACGGTCCAGCCCAGGTTCAACCAGATCGTATTGACCTCGCCGCTGGTCTCGGCCATCACCATCCGCACGATGCCGGCGATCACGCCGGCCAGGTTCAACAGCAGCAGCAACAGGTACGGGCGGGCGATCTGCGCATCGAAGTAGCTGCGCTGGACCAGGCCGCCCTTGGCGGTGACGTTGAACTTGCCCAGCTTGGGGTTGATCACCGCCATCAGGGTCGGGCGCAGGATGTACCAGGCCAGCGTGGTCTCGTACACCTCGTTCCACAGCAGATGGCGATGCTTGCCCTGCACACGCAGGTTGGTCAGGTTGGCCATCACGATGTGCGGCAGCGCGTAGGCCAGGATCATCAGCGCCGAGGCGTGGATGACATGGGCGCCGAAGAACAGGAAGGCCAGCGGCGCGGTCAGGAAGATGATCCGTGGCAGGCCATAGAAGAAGTGCAGCATCGCGTTGGTGTAGCAGAGCCGCTGCACGAAGCTCAGGCCCTTGCCGAACATCGGGTTGTCCACCCGCAGGATCTGCGCCATGCCACGGGCCCAGCGGATGCGCTGGCCGACGTGCGCCGAGAGGCTTTCGGTGGCCAGGCCAGCGGCCTGCGGCACCGGGATGTAGGCGCTGCGGTAACCGGCGCGGTGCAGGCGGATGGCGGTGTGCGCATCCTCGGTGACGGTCTCGATCGCCACCCCGCCGACTTCCTCCAGCGGGCCGCGCTTGATCACCGCGCAGGAGCCGCAGAAGAAGGTCGCGTTCCACTGGTCGTTGCCATCCTGCAGCAGGCCGTAGAACAGCTCGCCTTCGTTGGGCACGCGGCCGAAGTTGCCCAGGTTGCGTTCGAACGGATCGGCAGAGAAGAAATAGTGCGGGGTCTGCACCACCGCCATCTTTTCGTCGTGCAGGAACCAGCCCATCGACATCTGCAGGAACGAGCGGGTCGGCATGTGGTCGCAGTCGAAGATGGCCACGTATTCGCCCGTGGTCTTCTTCAGCGCCGCATTGATGTTGCCGGCCTTGGCGTGGCTGTTGTTGGTCCGGGTGATGTACTGCACCCCGACCTCGTCGCAGAATTCACGGAATTCCTCACGGCGGCCGTCATCGAGCAGGTAGATGTTGAGCTTGTCGGCCGGCCAGTCCAGTACCGTCGCCGCCAGCACCGTGGTGCGCACCACCGAGAGCGGTTCGTTGTAGGTGGGGATGAACACATCCACGCTGGGCCACAGCGACTGATCTTCGGGCAGCGGCATCGGCTTGCGGTGCAGCGGCCACGCCACCTGGAAGTAGCCCAGCACCAGCACGATGAACGAGTAGACCTCGGCGGCGACCAGGCCCAGGCCCAGGGTCAGATCGACGAAGCTGCTCATGCCCATGGTGTCGGTCAGACGCCAGTACATGTAGCGCGTGGACATCACCAGCGACAGGCCCATCAGTATCAGCGGGATCAACCGGTTCTCGCGGTTGCGCAGGCACAGGGCGATCAGGAACACCACCGCCGAGAACAGGAACTGCTGGCCGATCTCCATCGGAACGGTGACCACGAAGGCCAGCAGCATGGCGCCGCCGACCGCCAGCGCAAGCAGCGCCAGACGGGCCAGAACGGCATCCCCTCTCGGGGTGGAAGACTTGCTCATGATGTTCCCCAACACGGCCGCAGGCAGCGGCATCCCCTTGCATCAGCCGGCCCGTCGCCCCGCCCCGAAAGGGCGTGACGGACGATCACCGGCTACGTTTCAACCCTGGCGCAACCGGCTCAACGGGCTGTGCCCCGGCGTCGCGCTGCGCGCGCCCGCCAAGCGCTGGAACACCTGTTCCAACGGTGTTTTCTGTGCCGGTGCGGCACTGGTCGGTGTCTCCACCGGTGCAGCCTGGGCCGGCGCGATCACCGCTGCGGCACTGGCCACCGGCGGCAGGATCACGGCCGGAATCGGCGGCGGCGCCTCGTCGCGCGGCTTGGCCACCGCGCTGACGCGGGACTGGCTATGAGAGAAATCCCGGTAAGCACGCGTGTCATCGCGGTCCCCCAGACGGTTGAAGAGACCGGCCACGTCGTCGTGGCTCTCTGAATCGGCAGGTTGCTGAAGCTTGCTCATGGCACCATCGAAAGGGGGAAGGATTCAGAACACACGCGACAGCGTGTACGTGGCTACATCAGGATGATCGCTCTGCAGATAGCGCACATCCAGCACCGACATCATCCCGGCGGCGCGGAACCACTGCCGGTACACACCTTCGAGAAACCCGGTGTCCCACCCGGCGCGGGCGCCGAGCACCGCCGACAACGGCGAGGCGGCGTGATGGATGCGCACCTGTTCGGGCGCTTCCTCGAATACGACCAGCCCCCACTCCGTCGACGACCACACGGCGTTGGCCGCATGCTGCAGTTCCTCCAGCGTCGCCACCGCCGGCAGCGCATGGTCACGGCCGAAGCGCTCACCGATACGCGCCATCAGCCGGGACAGCTCGGCATCGGGCAACGCACTGTCGAACTCTTCGCAGAGCGCAAGCAGGAAGCCGCGCCACTGAGGAGAGCACGAATGGGCACGGTAGTAATCAAGCAATGCTGATGAATTCATCTGGAAAGCCTAGACGAACCACGATGCAGAGGCGGTATACAGGCAATTACCGGCATCGATGTCGGTCAAAAGTGTGAACTACGCCTCACAATATTGTGGCACATCTGGCTTTCCTGCATAGCGAGCGCGCTGCGTCGCTTCCTGACGCGCCGCGTCACCCGCGGCCAGTGGGCTGAACGGAAACGTGGAATGCCCGAGGTACCGGGCGGCCGTGACGGCACCCCGTGGCGTCGCCCCTCCCCGGCAGGGCGGGCGAAAAAGTGTGACGCCGCGGCGTATCCACCGCCCGGCCGCAACGCTCAACCCTCGGCCGGCAACTCGAACACCTGGCGCAGATACGCCAGATAACCCGGGTCATCACACATGCTCTTGCCGGGTGAATCGCTCAGCTTGGCGACCGGCTGGCCGTTGCAGCGGACCATCTTGATGACGATGTTGAGCGGGGTCGGGCCCAGGTCATTGGTCAGGTGTGTGCCGACCCCGAAGGCCACCTGGCAGCGGCCGCGGAAGTAATCGAACAGCTGCATCACCTTTTCGATGTTCAACCCGTCGCTGAAAACCAGCACCTTGCTGCGTGGATCCACCCGGCGGCTCTCAAAGTGGGCCAGCATGCGGTCGCCCCAGGTGAACGGGTCGCCGGAATCATGGCGGACGCCGTCGAACAGCTTGCAGAAGTACATGTCGAAGTCGCGCAGGAAGGCGTCCAGCCCGACGACGTCCGACAGCGCGATGCCCAGGTCGCCGCGGTACTCGCGCGCCCAGGATTCCAGCGCCGCCACCTGCGAATCGCGCAGGCGCGGGCCGAGCGCCTGGAACGCCTGCAGGTACTCATGGGCCATCGTGCCGTGCGGGGTCATGCCGTACAGCCGGGCGAAATGCACGTTGCTGGTGCCCACGAACTGCGCACCGAGCGCGTCGCGCAGCATGGGCAGCATCCGCCCGTGCCACTCGCGCGAGTAACGGCGGCGGCTGCCGTAGTCGGCGATCCGGCACAGCTCGAAGCCGGGGGTATCGCGCAGCAGCGCGGTCTTGGCCTGCAGGCGGCGCTCGCCCTCGCTGAAATCCGAGTCGGTGGTGTTGCGGAACCAGACCTCGTTGATGATCGCCAGCAGCGGAACTTCGAACAGGATGGTGTGCAGCCACGGCCCGGTGATGTCCAGATCGATCTCACCGGGTACGGTGGTCGAGGGGCGCAGCGCGATGTACTTGCGGTCCAGGTGGAACAGGCCGAGGAAATCGGCGAAATCCGGTTTGACGAAGCGCAGGCCGCGCACGTAGTCCAGCTCTTCGGCACTGAATCGCAGGCTGCACAGGTGGTCGATCTCGGCGTTGATCTGGTCGATGAACTGCGCCAGGTCGATGCCCGGGGTCCGGCACTTGAACCGGTACTGCACCTGCGCGCCGGGGTACTGATGCAGCACCGCCTGCATCATGGTGAATTTGTACAGGTCGGTGTCGAGCAGGGACTGGATGATCATGCTGGGGATTATGCGCCCGCCACCGGGTACGACCAACGGCCGGTGCCCGCAGCGTGGAATGCGTTCACGGCAGGTATCGCCCCGGTGCCGAAGCGAGTGCGCGGGCCTCTACCGGCGGCGGAGCAGACGCGGCACCTGCGCCAGCGCATGCGCCCAGATCGCGCCCCACACGGCACAGCGCACCGGCCAGGCGCGTTGCGGCGCCTCGAATTTCCGGAAGTAGCGCCACAGCCCCCGGTGCTTGTGCCATTCCACGAAGAACGGCCGTGAGCGGCTGGAGACACCGCGTACATGGGTGACCTGCAGGTCGTTGGCGATCGCGATCACCGCGCCGGCCTCGCGTGCGCGCCGGCACAGGTCCAGATCCTCGGCGTGCAGGCGATAGCCCGCATCCCAGCCGCCGATCCGGTCGAACAGCGCGCGCGGCATCAACAGCAGGGCGCCGGACAGGGCCGGCACGACCTGCAGCGGCTGGCTGCGGTCAACCGGGATCGCCAGCTTTCCGCCCTGCCCGGGGTTGCGCAGCATCGCGGCGAAATCCGGGTCTCGGCGTCGCACCGCATCGTCCGGGCGGCCGTCTTCGTCGACCTGTTCCACGCCCAGCAGGCAGTCACCCAGCGGCAGCGCGCGTTCGCGCAGCAGGGCCAGGGTATCGGGACCGACCATCAGGTCCGGGTTGATGAAGGCCAGCCAGGGTGCCTGGCTGTCGGCCACGCCCTGGTTGTTGGCCGCCGCAAATCCGGGGTTGTCCGGATTGGCGATGAAGCGCACCCGCGGATCGGCGCTGGCATGGCGCTGCACGATCTCCAGGGTGCCGTCGGTGGAATCGTTGTCGACCACGCGGATTTCAGCGATGTCGCGCGCCTCGCGCAGGCGCAGCAGGCAGGCGTCCAGCGTGCTGGCGCTCTGGTAGCTGACGATGATGGCGGCGATGGCAGGGCTCAAACGGGCGGCTCCGGGGCGGCAATGACAGGCGGCGCGAACAGATCGCCCTGCGCCTTGGGCATTATCGCCTGCCGGTGGTGTTGCTGCAGGTCGTGGCGTGCCTGCTGCAACGGATCAGCCATCAGAAAGCCGGCCAGCCGCGGCGGCCAGGCCGGCCAGCGCGTCGCCAACGCCTCCATGTCGCCCTCGCCGGTCACGCCTTCGGCCACGCGGGCGACGAAGGCAGTCTCGCACAGCGCGTTGCGCCAGCCGAGCCCGGCCATGCGCAGGCTGAGGTCGATCAGCGCCGCGTTCCACGACGCGTAGCTGTGCATGTCCAGCCCGCCGGCCTTGCGCCGGGCATTGCCGCGCAACAACACAGCGTGGGTCACCGCCGAAGGCAACTCGGGATGCAGCGGCGGCATCGCCGCGCAGGCCTGGGCCAACGGCACCAGGTCCAGATCGTCCGGCAGCGGATTGATCTCGCCCAGGCGCGGCCAGGCGGCCGTCTCACCGGCATTGCACCACGGCGTGGCCGAGCCGATCGAGGCATCGCGGGCCAGGCAGGCCTCCAGCTGCTGCAGCCAGCCCGGTGCCGGGATCGCATCCGGGGCGAGCACCACCACGTCGGCGCCGGTACACGCGGCGAGCATTTCATCCAGATGGGCGACTTCGCCGATCGCCCGGGCACGGCGGGTGTACTCGGCCTGCAGCGGCGTCTGTGCCAACCAGTGTTCGATCACGGCCTGGGCGCGCGGGCCGGCCTGGCCATCGTCGGCCAACCAGATCGCGGTACCGGGCGCGGTGCCGGCATCGAGCGCGGCCAGGCAGCGGTCCAGCGCGGCATCGTCGACCCCGATCGGCAACAGGATGACCGTGCTCATGCCGACCTCTGCGTGCTGCCGTCTTCGCCGTGTCGCTGTGTCATCGCAGGCTCCCTTGGGCGCGGCCAGCGTAACAAGATCGGCCCCTGCGGTGACAGCAGGGGCCTGGCATCGCTCAGCGCTTGCCCTTGCGCTCGGGGAACGGCTCCATCGCACGGAAGCGGCTGCTGTACTCGTCGGTCAGGTTCCGCGACTCCTGTGCGTTGCGCACGATGGTCGGGGTCAGCAGCACGATCACTTCGGAGCGTTCGGACTTCAACGTCTTCCGGCCAAACAGCGCACCGATCACCGGCAGCTTGCTCAGGCCCGGAACGCCACTGGAGCCGTCTTCGCCGGAATCGGTGATCAGGCCGGCGAGCATGATGGTGTCACCGCTCTGCACCGCCGCTTCGGTGGAAATCTTGCGGGTATTGATCGGCGGGTTGCAGGTGGTGCGGGTCGGGTCGCAGCCGCTCGGGATCGCGCCGGCCGAACTGACCTCCTGCACGATGTCCAGGAACACCACGCCATCGCGGGTGATGCGCGGGCGCACTTTGAGGATCACGCCGGTATCCAGGTACTGGACCTGGCTGTAGGTGTTGTCGCCGCCCACGCCGGTATTGACCGACACCGAGTTGATCGGGATCTGGGTGCCCACGTTGAGGGTGGCTTCGGCGTTGTTGCGCACGAACAGCGACGGGGTCTGCAGCAGACGCAGGTTGCTGACCTTGTCCAGCGCGCTGACCACCGCGGCGGCGTTCTTGCCGAGGAAGGTCCAGCCGACTCCGTCACTGCCGACCGAGCCGGAAATGCTGCCCCAGATCGAACGGCCAAGCGCGCTGGGCAGGTCGATGCCGCTCTCGGTCTTGCCGGTGGCCACGGCCTGCTCGAAGAACCAGTTCACGCCGTAGCTGAGATCGCCGGTCAGCGCGACCTCGGCCACCTGCGCTTCGATGTGGACCTGCATCGGCATCACGTCGAGCTTTTCGATCACCTCGCGGATCGAGCGCCACGCCTGCGGGGTGGAGCGCACCAGCAACGTGTTGGTTTCCTCCACTGCCGAGACACCGACCGTATCGCCCTGCACCTCCAGGCTGAAGCTGGCGTTGCCGGACTGGCGCTGCGGCAGGCTCATCGTGCCCTCGCCCAGCCCACCGCGGCTGCCGCCGTTGCTGCTGCCGGTGTTGGAGAAATTGCTGTTGCTGTTGCCATCGCGGCTGCCGATGTCCATCGGCGACGCGCCCGGCGCCAGCGAACTGCTGCCGCGGCCGCCGCGGCCGTTCTCATTGGCGAAGGCCTCGGCCAGACGCTCGGCCAGGTCCTTGGCCTTGACGTAGCGCAGCTCATAGGAGAACAGCCGCGCGCTGCCACCGGCGGTATCGATGCGGTCCAGCCACTGCTGGATCTGGTCGAGATAGCGCGCCTGCGGGGTGATCACCAGCACCGCGTTGGCATTCTCCAGCGGCAGGAAGCGGAACATGCCGGCGCTGGGAGTTTTACTTTCCTCGCCGAACACCTTCTCCAGATCGGCGGCGACCTGCTCGGCCTTGCCGGACTGGATCGGGAACACGCCCACGGACATGCCCGAGAGCCAGTCCACGTCAAAAATCTCGACCGTGCGCAGGTAGTTCTCCAGTTCGCTGCGGGTACCGCCGAGGGTGATCACGTTGCGGCCGTTGTCGACGTTGACGATCGCGTTCGGGCGCGCGTAGGGCTCCAGCACTTTCTTCATCTCGGTGGCGGAGATGTACTGCAGCGGCACCACGCGCACTTCGAAGCCACGCGCATTGGCCGGCGAGGCGGTGCTGGGGGATACGGTGCCCGCCAGCGCCTGGTCGGCGGCCACGATGTTGTAGCGGCCTGCGCTGTAGACCATGCGTGCGTTGTTCCAGCCCAGCACCATTTCCAGCAGGTTCAAGGCCTGCGCCGAGGAGACCGGCTTCGGCGTGGCCAGGGTCACGGTACCCTGCACGCCCGGCGCGATCACATAGTTCTGGCCGAGGAAGTCGCCGAGGATCGCCTTGACCACGGCGTGCACCGATTCGCCTTCGAAGTTGAAGGTCGCATTGCCGGTGGAGGCATTGCCCAGCGACGGCTGCGGCGCCGCGGCGGCGCTGCGGTTGATCATCGTGCCGGTGCCGCGGCGGATCACCGCCTGCGGTGCACTGCTGGTTCCCAGTGGCTCGGCATCGACGCCTGCGTGGGATCCATCACCGGCGACCACCTGGTGGCTGTCGAGGACCGCATCGCGGCGCACCTCCGGCGCGGGCACGGTGGTGCAGCCCACCAGCAGGGCGACAAGGAAAGACACGGGGAAAAGGCGCAGGGTCATGCTGTCACTCTAAGGGTTGTGGCCGGAGCCGCCCGCGGGCGGTTGCTGCGACTGCTGTTGCTGTTGTTGCTGCAATTGCTGGCGGCGCGCCTGGATGCGTTCGCGGATCGACTTCATCTGGTCTTCGCTGGGGCCCTGCGCGTTCTGCGCGGGGGCCGCCGCATTCGAGGGCGTCCCTGCCTGCGCCGCAGGGGCTGCGGCCGGTGGGGGCGCGGGCATCGGCGCCGCCGCGCCGTTGATCGGTCGGGCGCCGGTACCGGCCGGAGGAACGCTCGTGAGCGGCGTGGCGCCCAGCACGGTGGGGGGCTCGCCGCCCTGCCCGTTGAACACCGGCAGTTCCAGCGTCTGGGTGCCACCCGGCCCGCTGACCGTGGCCCGGCGTGGTTCCAGCGCCAGCAGCTGCCAACCGTTCACCGCCTCACCGTTCAAGCGCAACCGCAGCGACTGGCGCTGATCGGTGGTCAGGATGGCCATGGCGAAGTCAGGCGTGAGCAGTACGCCGGTCAGCGAAACGCTGCTGGCGGTGCCCTGCTCGGTGCCGCCGAGCAGATACGGGCGCGGCTGCCGGTCTTCGGCGAACAGCGGCCGCGCACCGATCTGTGCGTACGTGCTGGCCGAGGCCATGCGCTCCGGTGCGGCCGGTGCCAGCTGCGGCAACGGCCCGGGGCCGATATCGCCATCCGTGGCCGGCGCGATACGGCTGCCCAGCCCGAACAGCGTGGCGATCCAGATCGCCAGTGCCCACAGCGCGATGCCCCCCAGCCACCAGGTGCGCAGGCCGGCTGCTTCAAGCTTCATGCTCGACCTCCTCGGCAGCGTCCGGTGCCGGCGCGGGCTCGGCCGCATCGCTGGGCAGGGCTGCACCTGGGTCAGCGTTCTGCCCAGCGTCCTGTCCCGCCGGCAGCGGAAGGGGGGGCGGCACCGGCGCACCAGGCTCCAGCGCGGCGCCCGGGCGCAGATAGCCGACCAGTTCGAACGACACGTCCAGGCCGGTGCCGGTTTCACTTGGCGATTGCTGGAAGCGCTGCGCCAGCAGATTGAGGTTGTCCACGAACAGGCGCGGCGTGCCGGTCTCCAGCGTGTGCAGCACCGCGGCCATCTCCGGCACGCCGCACCGCAGGCGCACCTGCAGGGCCACGCGCGGGAAGGCCGGTTCGCGACTGGCATCCGGCAGTGGCGTGCGATTGCTGATCGTGCAGCTGCGATTGCCCGGGCTGGCGGAGGCCACCGCATCCTGCAGGCGGCTGGAGAGCGCGGCAGCCGCCGATTCGGCCGTGGCTTCGCGCAGGAAGCCGGGGCGGCCCTCGAGCGCCGTCTGCACCTCGCTCAGTTGGGTAGCGATCTGGCCGCGCTGCGCCAGCTGCGCCTGTACACGCTGCTGACGCTCCTGCACCGTTGCGATGTCGGCATGGATCGCCAGCAGCGGGCGGGTCAACCACGGATGCACCAGCAGCAGGTAGGCCACCGCGATCACCGCCAGCAGCAGGCCCAGCGCCAGCCAGCGATCACGGCGCGTCGGTTGTGCTGCCATCGGCAACCTCCTTGGCAGGCGGCATCGCGCCGGGCAACGGCTGCAGCTCGGCAGTCAGCGTGAAACGGTCGCGGCCGCTGGTCGCCCCATCGGCCTGCAGCACGCCGGTCAGGTTGACCTTGCGCCACAGCGGCGAGTCCTGCAGCAGCGGCACCAGTTGCGAGGCTTCGCGGCTGAGCCCGATCAACTGCAGCGTGGTGCCCTCGATCGACATTTTTTCCAGATAGGTGCCATCGGGCAGCAGGCGGGTAAGTTCATTCCATATCTCCACGGTGCTCGCATGCTCGGCACGCTTGCCCTCCAGGAACGCGGCGCCTTCCACCAGACTCTGCAGTTGCTGACGTTCGGCGGCAACCCGCCGCGCATCACGCGCGGCGGCATCGACCTGCTCACGCAACTGGTCCGCCGCGGCCTGGCGATTGTCGATCAACTGATGGCCGGCCAGCGCAAGCAGCACGACCGCGCCCACGGCCAGCAGCCAGTTCCAGCGCGCCATCGGGTCGCGATACGGCTGCCGCTGCGCGACCGGCAGCAGATTGACGTCCAGCGGCTGGCCAGTGGCATCCACCGCATCGACGCCGGCCACGGCCTGCGCCCACGGCCCGGCCTGCTGCGCCCACTGCTCCAGCTGCACGCGCGGGATCACCACCAGCTCGACCTGCAACTGGCCATCCGGCAGCGCGCCCAGCTCGCGCACGTCGTAGCTGACCTGGCTGGCATCGAAGGGGGTCTGCCGATCAATTTCAAAACCGACCACATCGCGCAGCCGCTCCGCGGCCGCCGCGGGCAGCCGCAGCGGGCGCCGCAACACGCTGCCGGCGGGCAGCAACCAATGCCGCGGCAAGCTGCGCAGGCGCGCGTCCAGCACGGTATCCAGGGTGGCCGGCGATACCGGCCAGGGCAGTTCGGCGATCGCCTCGATCTGCTCGCCCGTCTGGCGCTGCAGGCGCAACACCTCACCATCGCGCTGCAACAGCAGCCGCGAGCGCGACCAGCCCATCGCCCATTGCCACCGCACCGGCAGCCAGGCCAGCAACGATTGCCGCCACCAGCGCAGGCTGCTGCCCACGCCAGGCGACAAGCGCCCGCGGGCCCGCACCAGACTGTCACGCCATGCCGTCATCTTGCTGCCATTCCCTGTTCCCAGCGAAGTACTGTGTATGCCGTTCCCGGCGTGCCTGCCGACCCCATCCTCACCACGGCGCGCAGTACCGATATCCGGCCGCGTTCGTCCGTGGCGCGACTCTCGATACTATAGGTGCCGCTGCCACCTGCAAGCGGTGCGGTCGGTAATCCCGCGTCATCTGCCGCCGCCGCACGCTCGCGCTCGGCCAGCAGGCGTTCGGCGTCCAGCCCCAGCGCGGTCAACACCGGGCCAGCCGCGAAGCGTGGATCGGGCCGCGCCTGGCGGCTGTACAGGGTCAGCATCGGCTCGATCCGCGCATACAGGTCCGCCTCCATGCCCAGCACGCGCTGCAGCTCGCCCACGGTCTCGAAGCGCGCGTTGCGTGCGCCATACGGCAGGCCGGCCGCGACGTAATCCGGCGTCTCCGCGCCACCACCAGGCTGTTTGAGGCTGTCGGCGTCGCGCCAATCGACGATGGCACCGGCCAGCTGCTGGGCGCGGCCAGGTTCCTCTCCCATTGCACGAAGGAAGGCGGTGAGGAAGCTGGCATCGGCCAGATTCAGATTCACTTTGCCGTTCTCATCCAGGATCGCCAGATCGATCCGGCGGTCATCGAAGCTCCACCGGTAGCGGCGGCCATCGGCCACCCATGCCGGCTGACTGGCGCGGGGCTGCAGACGATGCAGGGCATATTCGAGCCCCGCGCGCGCGTATTCCTGGCCGATGGCATCATCGCCAATCACGCGCTGCTGCATGTGCTCCACGCGTGCGCTAAGCGCGAATGCGCCGATCACCGCCGTGAGCAGCGCGATCAACCACAGCACCAGCACCAGCGCGGCACCGCGCGCCGGCCTCATCGGCGATCTCCGCGCGGTGGCGGGAGCGCCGCGATCATCGGTGGCCACGCCGGTCCCTGCAGCGGGACGATCTCGATCGAGACCAGCAGCGGCAGGCGGCGGGTGTCCTCCCAGCGGTCCAGCCATTCGGTCAGCTGGCCGGTGCGCGGATCGGTACCGCGATAGCGGAAGCGCACGTCGCGCAGCTGATCGGCCAGCATTTCCGGCGGCCGCGGTGGATCTTCTTCGATCGCCTCGCCGTTCTGCAGCAGGGTCAGCCCGACCTCCAGCTGCTCCTGCCCACCCGCACGACGGACCTGCAGCTCATGCGCATACGGCCCGCCGCGGCCGAGGTAGCCAGGCAGATCGGAGACAAACAGCATCCGCTGCGGCTCGCCAACGAAGTACACCGGGTCGCGGGTGGGATCCGGCGGCGAGGTCGCGATGACCAGCGCGGTCGACAGGCGACGCCGCAGAAAGCCTTCGACCGCGCGCATGCGCTCGTTCTGGGCGGCCATGCGCTCGCCGCGCTGGCTGATCGCCATGGCCGAGCGCACGGTGGCGAAGGCCAGCGCCAGGCCGCCGACCAGCAGCGCGGTCGCCAGCAGGATTTCGATCAGGGTGAAGCCGCGGGCACGGCGCGCGCGCCGCGTCATCGCGGGGTGCCCGGTACCGGCGGCAACACGCGCAGGCTGCGCCATTGCAACTGCTCGCCGTTGCCTTCGCCCCAGCGCACCTGCAGGGTGATCTGCGCCAGGGTCGGGCCGCCAACATCGGTGGCCACCGGCGCGGTGGTCGTGCGTGGCTCCGCGTACGGTTCCACCTGCAATCGCCAACGGTACTTGCCCTGCTCCCACTCGCCCTGTGTGCTGCCCTCCTGAAGCGGAGCCTCCACGCCGGTACTGGCCAGCAGCGACTGCGCATACAGCGTGGCCCGGCTGCGCACGTCGGCCTGACCGACCTGACGCGCCGCACCGGACAGGCTGCCCAGCAGCAGGGTCAACGCCAACGCCAGCAGCGCGAAGGCGATGATCACCTCCAGCAATGAATAGCCGCGCTGACGCTTCATCCGCCCTCCCGGCGCGGACCGGCACGGACTTCGCCGGTGATCCAGCCGACGTGGATCTCCCACACCGCGCCGCGCGTGCTCAGGTCGATGCTGCCGCCACTGGCCGCGCCGTCGGCGAAGAAGGCGATGCTGCCCTGCCCCGGCGCGATGCTGAGCTGGCTCGCCCCGCGGAACTGGACGTCCAGCGCGGCGGGAATCTGCCCGTGGCGCCCATTGGCGGCCTGCCACGTCCTGGCACGCGGGTCGATCACGAAGCGCTGGGTCTGGCCGGTGGCGATGGCCTGCGTGCGCGTGTAGCGCAGCTGGGTGGCGATTTCCTTGCCGGCGTTGCGCAGGCGCATGCCGTCGATGCCACCGTTCATCGCGGTGGCGGTCACCACACCGATGATGGCGATCAGCGCCACGACCAGCAGCATCTCCAGCAACGACAGACCGCGCACACGGGTGCCCGTGGGCACGCGATGCGGCGGTCTGCTCGGCATGGGCCACAGCGCTCCCACTGCCGATTACTCGTACCGGATGTCCGCGTCGTAACTGCTGCCACCGACCTTGCCGTCCTTGCCCAGGCTGATCAGGTCGTACGGCTGGCTTTCGCCCGGCACGCGGTACTCCAACGCATGACCCCACGGGTCATTGAGGTCGGCCGGCTTGGCGTACGGCCCGAGCCAACCCGCGCTGCCGCTGGGCTGGGTGACCAGATCATCCAGTTTGGCCGGCAGCTTGCCGGTATCGAGCTGATAGTTGTCGATCTTGCCGGCCATGGTCTGCACCTGTGCCTTGGCGATGTTGGCCTTGCCACGATCGGCGCCGCCGAGCACGCGGCTGCCGACCAGGGTCAGCACCGCACCGATCAGCACGATCACGATGATGATCTCCAGCAGGCTCATGCCGGACTGGTGGCGCGCGGAAGAAAAGCGGGTCAGGCGACGGCGTTGCATATGGCAGGCTCCTTGCATCGAATCGTTGGGGTATTCACCAGCGGCCGGTCAGCCGATGGCATTGGTCAGGTCGTACAACGGCACCAGCACGGCCACGATCACCAGGCCGACCACCGAAGCCAGCACCAGGGTGATCACCGGCACCAGCGCCGACAGCAACCGGTCGATCGCGCGCGCGCTTTCCTGTTCGAACGTATCGGCGGTCTTGAGCAGCATCGTATCCAGCGCGCCGGATTCCTCGCCGACCTGGATCATCTGCAGCGCCAGCCGCGGAAAGCGTTTGCCGCGCGCCAACGATGCCGACAGGCCGTTGCCGTTCTTGACCTCGTCACTGGCTGCATCGACATCGGCGGCCAGCGCGCGGTTGCTCAGCACGTTGCGCGCGATGCCCAGGCCGGACAGCAGCGGCACGCCGTTGCGCAGCAACGTGCCCAGGGTGCGGGCCAGGCGCGCGGTTTCCAGCTTGGCCAGCAGCGGGCCGATGCCGTTGCGTTGCAGCAGCCAGCCATCCATGGCCAGGCGCGTGGCCGGTTGCCGCAGCCGCCGCTCCACCACCAGCGCGATCACGGCCGGTACCACGATCATGATGATCCAGCCTTCGCGCACGACCAGGCCGGCGGTGAGCACCCACTGGGTGAACCACGGCAGCGCGACATCCAGGCTTTCGTACATCAGCGCGAACTGCGGCACCACGTAGCCCAGCAGGAACAGCAGCGCACCGCCGACCACCGCCAGCAGGATCGCCGGGTAGATCAGCGCGTTGATGACGCGGCCTTTCAGCTCAGCGCTGCGCTCCAGATAATCCGACAGCCGCTGCAGGGTGTCGTGCAGGCTGCCACCGGCTTCACCGGCGCGCACCATGTTGATGTACAGCCGCGAGAACAGCCCGTGCTGGCGCTCCAGCGCGGTGGAGAGCGGCGCACCGCCGCGCACGATGTCGCGGATGTCGGTTACCACCCGGCGCGTGCGCTCGTCTTCAGGCAGTTCCAGCAGGATGCTGAGCGCACGGTCCAGTGGCTGCCCGGCACCGAGCAGCGTCGCCAGTTGCTGGGTGAACTGCACCAGCCCACCGCCGTCGAACGGTTTGCGACGCAGCAGCGCCGCCCAGGATGACGCCCCTGCGACACCTTCGCTGGCCAGGCGCGCCTCCATCGGCATGTGACCCTGGTCCTGCAGGCGCGCGGCCACCTCGACTTCGCTGGCCGCGTCCATCTGGCCCTCGAACAGTTCGCCATGCGCGTTGAGCGCCTTGTAGCGGTACTGGGCCATGCTCAGCCGCCCACCGGGTGCCGACCGCATGCACGCATCAGGATTCCTCCGTCACGCGCAGTACTTCTTCCAGCGTGGTGTGGCCCTGCAGGGCCTTGGACAGGCCATCCTCATACATGGTGCGCATGCCGGCCGCGCGCGCGATCTGTTCGATCTCGCCCATGCCGGCGCGACGCATCACCGCGCTGCGCAGCGCATCGTTCATCACCAGGAACTCGACGATGGTGGTGCGGCCGAGATACCCGGTGGGCGCGATCGCCGAGGGCTGTGCACGGTAGAGGAAAATCTCCCCCTCCGGCTGCAGGCGGCGCAGGCCGAATTTGTCGATCTCTTCCGGTGAGGCACGGTAGCGCTGCGCATGCTGCGGCTCCAGCCGGCGCACCAGGCGCTGGGCGAGGATGCCGTTGATCGTGGAGGTCAGCAGATAATCTTCCACGCCCATGTCCAGCAGGCGGGTGATGCCGCCGGCGGCATTGTTGGTGTGCAGGGTGGAGAGCACCAGGTGGCCGGTGAGCGCGGACTGGATCGCGATGCGGGCGGTTTCCAGATCGCGCATTTCGCCAATCATGATGATGTCCGGATCCTGGCGCACGATGCTGCGCAGCGCATTGGCGAAATCCAACCCGATCTGCGGTTTGGCCTGGATCTGGTTGATGCCTTCGATCTGGTATTCGACCGGATCTTCGACAGTGATGATCTTGACGTCGGCGGTATTGAGCTGGCTCAGCGCGGTGTACAGCGTGGTGGTCTTGCCCGAGCCGGTGGGGCCGGTCACCAGCAGGATGCCATGCGGCTGCTCGAGCACCTTGCGGAACTGCGGCAGGAATGCCTCGGTGAAACCCAGCCGATGGAAATCGAACACCACCGTATCGCGGTCGAGCAGGCGCATCACCACGCTTTCGCCATGCGCGGTGGGCACGCTGCTGACACGCAGATCGAGCTCCTTGCCCTGCACGCGCAACATGATGCGGCCGTCCTGCGGCAGGCGACGTTCGGCGATGTTGAGCCGCGCCATGATCTTGATACGGCTGATCACCGCGGCCGTGAGATTGACCGGCGGGCTTTCCCCTTCGATCAGCACGCCATCCACGCGGTAACGCACTTTCAGGCGATTCTCGAACGGTTCGATATGGATATCCGAGGCGCGCAGTTCCACCGCTCGCTGGATGACCAGGTTGACCAGCCGGATCACCGGCGCTTCGGAAGCCAGATCGCGCAGGTGTTCGATGTCGTCGACCGCAGCGCCCTCCCCGTCGGCGGTCTCGATGATCGCGCCCATCGCGCTGCGGCCCTGGCCAAACCAGCGCTCGATCAGATCGTCGATCTCCGAGCGCAGGCCCACGTGCAGGCGCACCGGCAGGCCCATCGCCAACTGCACCGCATCGGCCGCATACGGGTCCTGCGGATCGGACAGCCACAGGTCGAGCACGCCGTCCTGGAGGACCAGCGGACAGACATGGAATTGTTTGAGGAAACGCAGCGTCAACGGCAAGCCATCGAGCAGCGCTTCGGGTGGCGCTTCCGGCACGGCCTTGGCATCGAGCAACGGCAGGCCGAGCACCTCGGCACAGGTCTGTGCATGGTCCCGCTCGGAGACCAGCCCCAGCCGCACCAGCAGACCGAGCAGGCTGCCGCCGGACTCACGGTGCAGCGGACGCGCGCGGGCCAGGTCGCTGTCCTTGAGCCGACCTTTCTCCAGCAATACCCCGACGATGCGGGATTCGGCGGTGGCTTCTGCAGTGGGATCCTGGGCAACCGCGTTCAAGCACTTTCTCCTGGCAACCGCTGCGACTTTAGCAGTTCACCGCGATCGTACGCGGGATTGCACACGGTCCAGATGTAAAAACGGGAGCCCGTCACATGACGGACTCCCGTTGGGGTTTTACCGGTCTTACTGGTTGGCGAGGATGCTCACACCGCTGAACGCGGACTCACCGACCACCTTGATGTAATACGTGCCGGCCACCGGCGCGGTGAAGCGCACGGTTTCACTGTTGCCCGGACGCGTGGACTTGGCATCGAACGCGGTCGCGGTCGGCTCCTTGCCCTGGCTCACGTACACCGACACATTGCCGCTGCCACCGTAGGTGAGCAGGCTCAGCACCTTGCCGGCCTGCGCCTCGAAGCTGTACAGCACTTCGCTGCCACCGGCGCCGCTCAGGCCACCGACGGCGACCTTGTTGGTCAGCGGCGTGGCCACCGGGCCGCAGTTCTCGGTGCACTCTTCTTCCAGCGCCTTGTCCAGGGCGGCCTTGGCATCGACGATGCCGGTGCCGATCGGGGTGGCGGTCGGGATGGTGACCGGGAAGGCCCGTGCGGTCTGCTTGAGCAGGGCTTCCAGCGCAGCCGGAGTGAGTGGATCCTTGCCGGCCGCCGCGACCGCGCCCTGCACCAGCGCTGCCACCGCCGCGACATGCGGGGAGGCCATCGAGGTGCCGGCCATGCCCACGTAGCTGTAGGCACCGGAGGTCGGCGTGGTCAGGCCGTTGTAGCCGGACTGCCACACGTAGCCGCCCGGATTGCCGTCCACGCTGCCACCGCCGCCCGGGCCGGACAGGTCCACCACGGTGCCGAAGTTGGAGTAGTAGGCGATCCCACCGGTGATGCGGGTGGCGCCGACCGCCACCACGTTGGCGCAGCTGGCCGGACGGAAATTGGAGGCGTTGGAGGCCGAGTTGCCGGCGGCGACCACCACGGTGGTGCCGCGCGACACGGCGCCATTGATCGCATCCTGGTACAGCGCATCACACGCGCCGCCGCCGCCCAGGCTCATGTTGATGACCTCGGCCGGATTGGCGTTGGCCGGGATCCCGGCCACCGTGCCACCGGAGGCCCAGGTGATCGCATCGGCGATGTCGGACAGGTAGCCACCGCACTTGCCGAGGACGCGGACCGGCAGGACGCGCGCCTTGTACGCAACGCCCGCCATGCCCACACCGTTGTTGGTGGACTCGGCGATGGTGCCCGCGACGTGGGTACCGTGCCAGGAGCTGTCATCGGCCAGCGAGCCGGCATAGCACTCGTTGTCGTTTTCTACCCAATCACCGTAATCCAGCGCACCCGGCACGCGCTCGTCGGTCGGTCGGCGCGAGGTTTCCGCATCGCTGATGAAGTCGTAACCGGCCAGCAGATTGCCGGAGAAATCCGGGTGCTGCGGCAGGATGCCGGTATCGAGCACCGCCACCACCACGCCTTCGCCCTGGGCGATGTCCCACGCTGCCGGCGCATTGATGCCGCCGGTAGCGCTGTTCAGATGCCACTGGTACTGCGCGTAGTACGGATCGTTCGGCACCAGCTGCGGGGTCGCGTCGCGCGGGCGCACATCGGTGCGCTGCAGCTTCACGTCCACTTCGGCGTACTGCACGGAGGGATCGGCCTTGATCTCGGCCAGCACCTTCTGCAGTTCGGCCGGGCTCAAGCGGCCCTGCAGGCGGATCAGATCGGCACCGACACCGAGCTTGCGCACGATCTGCGGGTTCACGGCACTGGCACGGCCGGCGGCGGAGCCACCGACACTGGCGCGGGCGACCGCCGACTGCACGGCCGTCAGCTTGGCCGAACGATCCGTGGCCGCAGCGGTGCCGGCGCGGTACTTGACGATGATGCGCTCTGCGCCCTGGGCGGCAGCCGGCTGGCGCACCGGCTCCTTGGCCGGCAGGCCCGCTGCATAGGCGCTGGCGCCTGCGGACAACGACAGCACGGCGGCTGCCAGCACATTGATGCGAAGGTTCTGCTTACTGGTCACGTTGACGTCCTCTTCAAGGTCATGGATCAAACGACTGTTCAGGCCAACACTCCATGCGAGCTCCCTGGCCGGCCCTGGCCAGGGTTCCCGTGACCCGCCCCCTCAGGCCTTGCATTGCGTTGCAACGGGGCCGCGCACGGCCCCGCATTGAAACCAACGGCTTACCAGCCAAAGCCGGCACCCACGCCGACCGAGCTGTCATCACTGCTGAAGGCACCGCCCAGGGTCACCGTGGCGCGCTCGCTGAGCGCACGCTGGTAGCCCAGCGACAGCGCCGATTCGCCGCCCTGGAAACCGACGCCGACACCGACGCGGTTCTGGGTGCGCACGCCGGCGGCGCTGGTGGCCATGTTGAGCATCGCCGCGCTCATCGCGCCCTGGCGATCGATGCGGCGGTCCTGGTGACGCAGGCGCTGGTCGATCTCGCCCTTGTAGATGTCGAAGCTGTCGGCCATCGAGGTGAAGCGCTGGTCGGTGTAGCTGTTGGCGGTCGCGATGCCGCCATCCAGCTGGCCCTTGTTGACCGCATCGGTGGCCTGCGTACCGGCCGCGACGTTGGCGACCTGTCGCTCGTTGCCGACGCTGCCGACCGAGACCGTATCGGCACGATCGGCCACCGAGCCCTGGCCCAGTGCCACCGAGTTGGCGGCCGAGGCGGTCGCACCCTGGCCGATGGCCGTGGCCGAGGCCCCGCTGGCCACGGCACCGTCGCCCATCACCACCGCATTGACTGCCGCCGGTGCCGCGGCCGGTGCGCTGAGCGGCTGGCTGCCGCCCACGCTGGCGGCGGTGGGCGTGCCCTGCACCGACGCGATGGCGTCGTCGCTGGTGGCGCTCATCACACTGGCCTCCGGTGCGACGCTGGCCGTAGCGAGCGCGGCGGTACGTGCCCGTGCACCGCTGCTGCTGCCACCGGCCACGCGCTGATCGAGATCGCTGACCTTGCGGTCGAGCGCGCCCAGTGCATCGCCCACGTTGCTGTACGTCGCGCCCTGGATCACATAGTTCGGCGCAACGAACACGCCCTGCATGCCCACGCTGGCACCGCCACCGAGGAAGGTGGCGACATCGGTGAGCGATTGGAACAACTGCCCACCGTTGATCGCCTGGCGGCTGCCGGACGCGATCGAACCGCTGCCGACGTTGTCCAGCGTGGTGCCCTGCAGACCCGACAGGGTCAGCGTGTCGCGGCTGCTGTCATCGTAGGTCAGCGCATTGGCGGTGACGTTCTCGACCGAGCCGATGCGGGTGTCGATATCACCCACCTGGGTTTCCACCGCGCCGACGCGCTGGTTGGTGGTGTTGAGCTGGCCGCCGGTCACGGCATCGGTGCTGCCCGCGGCAATGCGGCCAGCTCCGACGTTGACGATGCGGCGCGTGGCCGGGCCATCCGTGCCGTTGCCGCCACCGACCGACACCACATTGGCTTCGACCGCGCGCGAACCGGACCCCAGCGCCACCGCGTTGGCACCGGAGACACCTGCCGCTGAACCGATCGCGATGCTGTTGGCCCCGTTGCTGGCGAATGCACCGTTGCCGATCGCCACGCCATTGGTCGCATTGGTCGAGGCCTGCCGGCCCAGCACGGTGCTGTTGGCACCGCGTGCCGAGGCATCGGCACCGACCGCGGTGGCCCCGGTCGCCGAGGCGACGGCCGCGGTACCCAGCGCACTGCTGCGTGTCGCGCTGGCGGTGGCACCGGAACCGGCGGCGAGTGCATCACTGCCGCTGGCCGTGGCCACCCCGCTGCCGCTGGCCTGGAAGTGCTTGCCGACCGCATCGGCGGTGGCTGCGACCGAATCGAGTTGCGACTTGGTCACCGCGTCACTCGCATTGACCGCGTCACCGACATTGGTGATGCGGCGCGTGGCCGGGCCGGTAGTGCCATTGCCGCCGCCGACCGAGACCACATTGGCCTCGCTGGTGCGGGCACCGGCGCCGAGCGCGACGCTGCCTGCGCCACTGGCCGACGAACTGGTACCGACCGCCGTGGCGTTCAGGCCGCTGTAGGCATAGCTGTCCTGGCCGATGGCCGTCGCGCCCTGCGAGGTTGCCCATGCCAACTGCCCCACCGCGGTGGTGCGTGCGGCGGTGGCCCAGGCGTTGGAACCGGCCGCGACGCTGTTGTCGCCACTGGCCTGCGATGCGTAGCCGATCGCATTGGCGTAGCTGCCCGACGCGACACTGCCCCAGCCCAGTGCGGAGGCGTAATCACCACTGGCCTCGGCCCCATAGCCCAGCGCCGTGGTGCGTACCCCACTGGCCGCGCTGAAGGTACCGACCGCCGTGCTGTAGTCACTGCCTGCTTCGGCGCTGTAGCCGAAGGCCGCGGACTGCAGCCCGGCCGCCGTGGCACCGGCACCGGTGGCGGTGCTGAAGCTTCCTTCGGCCTGCGCCCCCGCACCGAGTGCGGTGGCACCGACGGCGCTGGCGCTGGTGGCCTTGTCGAGCAGCACGTTGCCGTTCTCATCTTCGTAATACAGCGCACCACCGATGGCGGTCGCCGAGTCGGCCGTGGCCGAGGCGTTGAAGCCCGATGCCGAGGCATTGCGGCCGGAGGCCAGCGAACCGCTGCCATAGGCCGAGGCCCCGGTGCCGAACGCGTTGGCGGCCTCACCCGCGGCGGTGGCATACGCCCCGTCGACATAGCTGCCGACGTCGTCGCCATTGCCGCTGCCCGACGCCTGGAAGAAGCGGCTGGTGGTTTCGGCCACATCGGCGACCGCATTGAGCTGATCGACATTCACTGCGTCAGTGCCTTCGGTACCGGCGGCGACGTTGGTGATCTGGCGTTGTGCGGTGGCCGTGCCGACGGAGACGGCATTGTCGCGGTCAGCGACGGACCCGGCACCCAGCGCGACGCTGTTCACGCCCTCTGCGCTGGCACTGGCGCCCAGCGCGGTGGCATTGCCTGCATCGGCCCACGCGTTCCAGCCGATTGCGGTGGCGTAGTCATCGGTCGCCCAGGCACCTGCACCGAACGCCGAGGCACCGGTTCCCGAGGCACGCGACGGCAGCAGACCGAAGAAGGTCGTGCCACCGATCGCCACGCTCTCATCGCCGGTGGCTTCGGAGTATTCACCGACCGCCACCGCACCCGAGCCGGACGCGGTCGAGGCCGCACCGACCGCGACGGCGTAAGCGTTGGAGGCCACCGCGCCATAGCCCAGTGCGGAAGAGAGCTGGCCGGTCGCTTCGCTGTAGCTGCCGAAGGCCGAGGCGCCGGCTTCGGACGCACTGGCGCGGAAGCCATTGGCGGTCGCCTGCTGGCCGCTCGCCGTGGACTGGCTGCCGGTGGCCGTGGCGTAGGCCCCTGCGGCCTGCGCGCCTGCACCGGTGGCAGTGGCGCCGATCTCGCTGGCGCCGGCACCGTTGCCGATGGCGACGCTGTCTTCGCCGGTGGCCTGCGCGTCACTGCCCACTGCTGCGGCACCTGCGGCGCTTGCCAACGCGTTGAAGCCAATTGCGGTGGCGTTGTCGGCGATGGCGGTGGCCCCACTGCCCAGCGCGCTGGCGCCGTTGCCGATGGCATTGGAAGCCTCACCGGCAGCCAGCGCATTCTCGCCTTCCACGTAGGCACCGGCGTCGCTGTCATCGCTGCCGCTGGCCTGGAAGTACTTGCTGGTCGTCGCAGCCGCATCGGCTACTGCATTCAACTGATTCACGTTCACCGCATCGGTGCCATCGGTACCGGCCGCGACGTTGGTGATCTGGCGCTGCGCGTCGGCACTGCCGACCGAGACGCTGTCATCGCGATCGGCGATCGAGTCCGCACCGAGCGCCACGCTGTTCGCACCGCTGGACGTGGCCGCATTGCCGAGCGCGGTGCTGTTCACGCCCGGTGACCATGCACCGCCGCCGACAGCCGTGGAGTAATTGCCCGAGGCTTCAGTAGGCAGCAGCCCGAACAGCGCACCACCGACGGCCACGCTGTTGGTACCGCTGGCCAGGCTGCCTTGGCCGGTCGCGGTGCTGTAGGCACCGGAGGCTTCGGCATCGCCGCCGAGGGCCACGCTGTTGGAGCCGGTCGCCTGGGCGAAGCTGCCCAGCGCGGTCGCGTTGAAGGCCGAGGCCACGGCATAGCCGCCGATCGCGGTGGTGTAGCTGGCGGTCGCTTCGGAGGCGAACCCGTAACCGGCCGAGAGCGTCCCGCTGACCACGCTTTCCGCACCGACGGCGGTCGCACCATCACCGCTGGCGCTGCTGAAGTAACCCAACGCCACCGATTCCTCACCGGCTGCATCGGACAGCGCACCACCGGCCAGGCTGCCGGCGCCGGAGGCGACGCTGGCTGCACCCGTCGCGGTGCTCTGCTCGCCGGAGGCCAGACTCTCTGCACCCGTCGCCGTCGCGTACTCGGCGGTCGACTGCGCGTTGGCACCGGTTGCGGTTGCATTGGCACCGCTGGCGACGGCATTGAAGCCCACTGCACTGGCGTTGTCGGCCAGAGCGAAGGCACCGCTACCGATCGCCGATGCGCCGCTGCCGGCCGCGAAGCTGCTCGAGCCGATGGCCGTCGCGTAGTCGCCATCGGTCGCCGCGTTCGCACCGGCGGCCACGCTCTCCTCGCCACCTGCGACGGCAACACCGTCACCGCTGGCCTGGAACTGGTCCGTCGCGGCGGTCAGCTGATCCAGATTGACGGCATCGCTGCCCTCGGTACCGGCGGCAACCTGGGTGATCTGGCGCTGCCGGCCATCGTTGCCAACCGAGACCGTGTAGGCACGGTCGGCGACGGAACCGGCGCCGAGCGCCACGGTATTGGACGCGCTGGCATTGCTGCCCGCACCGATACCGATCGCGCTTTCACCGCCGGCCACCACGTTGGTGCCGATGGCGATGCTGTTGATGCTGTTGCCGAGCGCCTGGAAGCCGACGGCGACGCTGTTGTCGCCGTAGCCGAAGGCACCGCGGCCAAGCGCGGTGGAACTACTGCCGCGCGCCCAGCTGTTGTAGCCGATCGAGGTGGACCCGGTACCGCTGGCCCACGCCGACTGACCCACCGCCGTGGCGTTGGCTTCGGTGGCCCACGCACTGGAACCGAAGGCGGTGGCGCCATCCGCAGTGGCCCACGAATATGCGCCGGTTGCCGTGGTTTCTTCACCGCTGGCAAAGGCGTTGTCGCCCTGCGCCACACTGTAATCGCCGGTGGCACGTGCCTTGTAGCCACTGGCCAGGCTGTTGCTGCCGGTGGCCTGTGCGCCACTGCCGAACGCGTTGCTGGTGGTGCCGGTGGCCTGTGCACCGGCACCGACCGCCACGCTGTCCGGCGCCGCGGTGGCACCGATCAGGATCGCATTGCCCTGGTCATCCACCAGCGGCTGGTTGTACTCGTCATACGCCTGGCCGAGGCCACCAATGGCCACGCTGCCGTTGCCGGTGGCGCTGCTGTTGCGGCCCAGCGCGACGGTGTCATCGCCGACCGCGGTCGCACCACCACCGACCGCCGTTGCCCCGGCGCCCAGCGCATTGCTGGCCTCACCGGCCGCCAGCGCATCCTCGCCATCGGCGAATGCACCGACCGCACCGCTGGCCGCGCCGTTCGCCTTGAACTGCGCCGAGGTCGCCGAGGCCGACGTCGCAACCGCATCGAGCTGCGCCTTGTTGACCGCGTCTGTGGCTTCGGTACCGGCCGCGACGCTGGTGATCTGGCGCTCATTGCCGACGTCACCCACCGAGACCGTGTTGTCCCGGGTGGCGGTGGAGTTGGCACCCAGCGCGACGCTGTTCGCGCCTCGCGCAGTGCTGTAGAAACCGACGGCGGTGCTCAGCTCACCGCTGGCCCAGGTCTCCGCGCCGAGTGCGGTGGCGCCCTCGCCCGGCGCGTAGGCAAAGTAGCCCACTGCCGTGGCCTCCGTGCCCGAGGCTTCGCTCAACGTGCCGTTGGCCACGGCGTAATCACCACTGGCGATCGCGCCTGCACCCACCGCCGTAGCGGCTTCGCCACTGGCCTGGGTCTGCACGAAGAAGCCCAACCCCGGCAGCAGATCCGCCGGACCGCCAATGGCGGTACTGCTGTTGCCGGTCGCCACGCTCTGCGTACCGACCGCCGTCGCGTAGTCGCCGGTGGCATTGGAGACCGCGCCGAACGCCGAGGCCTGTGCACCGGATGCGTAAGCACCCACGCCGTACGACGACGACGCGAAGCCTGCGGCTTCCGCACTCGCGCCCACTGCCGTGCCGCCCACGCCGGCGCTGGTTGCACCGGTATCGACCGGCACGCCCCCATTGGTGATCAGCGGGTTGCCATCGGCATCCACCGCTGCCCCGCCCACGGCCACGCTGCCCGGTCCGTTGGCCTGCGCGTTGGTGCCGAAGGCTGCGCTGTTCTGACCGGTAGCGCTGGCGTTGTAGCCGACGGCCGTCGCGTTCTGCGCGGTGACGGTGGCGCCGCTGCCGAGCGCGGTCGCGCCGTTGGCCAGCGCGTTGGACGCCTCGCCGATCGCGGTCGCGTTATCGCCTGCTGCAAACGCACCGGCATCGCTGTCGCTGCTGCCGGTGGCCTGGAAATTCTTGTCTGTGTTGGCGGCAACCGCGCCAACGGCGTCGAGCTGCGCCTTGTTCACCGCATCGCTGTCTTCGGTGCCATCGGCCAGGTTGGTGATCTGGCGACGCAGGCCGTTGTCCGCATTGCCGACCGACACCGTGTCGACGCGATCGGCATACGAGCCGGCACCGAGTGCCACGCTACCCACTGCAACCGCGGCCGAATTCGCGCCGAGCGTCGCGCTGAAATCCGCGACCGCGACGCTGAACGCACCCACCGCCACCGAGGCTTCGCCCGCGCTGGCCGCACCGCGGCCCAGCGAGGTGCTGCCCGGCCCGATGGCCAGTGCACCACCACCGATCGCGGTCGCACCATCGGCGCTGGCTTCGGCCAGACCACCGATCGCCGTTGCCGCACCGTTTTCACTGGCCGCTACCGCTGATGCGCCCAGGGCGACATCGCCCAGACCAAACGCTGCGGCGCTCTGGCCGAGCGCGATGCTGGCATCACCGAAGGCCATGCTGCCCTGGCCGAACGAACTTGCGCCGAGGCCAACCGCGAGTGCCTGGCTGCCAACGGCAGTGGTGGCATTGCCGATGGCCTGACTGCTGTTGCCCAGGGCCGTTGCGCCGTCGCCATCGGCGTTGGCGCTGGCACCTGCGGCCAGTGCACCCTCGCCATCGATCTTCGCCGCATCGGCGTCGGTGCCGTCACCATCGGCCTTGAAATAGCGGGTCGCGCCTTCGGCGGCGACCGCAACCTTGTCCAGCTGCGCCTTGTTCACCGCATCCGTAGCGGCGGTGCCGGCGGCGACGTTGGTGACCTGGCGCTCCTTGCCGGCATCACCGACCGACACGGTGTTGGCGCGGTTGGTTTTCGAGCCGGCGCCGAGCGCCACGCTGTTGGCACCGGAGGCGGTGCTGTTGCTGCCGATGGCGACCGCGTTGGTGCCCGAGGCCGTGGCGTTGCCATCGACCACGCAGCTGTCGATGACCTTGCTGTTCAAGACCACGCAGTTCGCATTCCCGCCCACTTCCACCGACTGCGCGTGCGCTGTCTGCGTGGCGCCTGCCACGCCCAATCCAAGCGTCAGCGCGATGGCGACCGAGAGCAGTGCGGTGTTGCGTCCGCCAGCGGTTCGGCGTTGATCGATGACGACACCCGAGGACTGGCTGCTGGCCAATTCCGAGGCGACGACCATCTGCCCCAGTGCTTTGTTCCAGACCTTGCGATAAATCCGATTCATCGATGCGGCTCCTGATTAGGCTGGTTTTAGGCAAAGCGACGCCAACGCCGGACCGCGTGGTCCAACGTCCCCTGGGGGCGTTTTTTCGCTTGATTTACTGCGTTGTGCGCAATGGCTGGCAGATACCTACAGCGTGCTCGCCATCCATGCGGTTACTGTGGAACTGAACGCTGTCGAAATGAGGATGCAGTGTTAACGTACAGTTTCAATGACGTCAAGACTTTGACGTTGATTTTGATATGACCGTGTCGCGCGTCACAAAAACGCCGCGTTATTGCGCATTTTTGTTAGCTGCATGTGAGCAAACGATATAACGGATTTTCACGTTGTAACGCCGTGTAACTCATTGCTCCCGATGAGTTTGTGCACCGCATAAAAGAAAACCGCCGGACAGGCCGGCGGTTTCTTCACGCGATTTTCACTGCATCGATTTTGATGCGTTGCGCAGTATCAGCCGCACCATACTCTTGCGTTGCGGAACATCCGCAGCCACGGTGAATCACCGTTCCAGTCCTCCGGATGCCAGCTGTGGTTGATCGCACGCGGGGTGCGTTCCGGGTGCGGCATCATGATCGTGGTGCGGCCATCGGTGGTGGTCAGGCCGGTGATGCCGTCGGGCGAGCCGTTCGGATTCAGCGGGTACTGGGTGGCCACGTTGCCATCGCCATCGATGTAACGCAGCGACACGCGCGCCGCGGCCTGGTCGATTGCGTTGGCGAACACCGCCTGGCCTTCGCCATGCGCCACCGCGACCGGCAGGCGTGAACCGGCCATGCCACGCAGCAGGATCGACGGCGATTCCACCACTTCCAGCAACGCGGTGCGCGCTTCGAACTGCTCGCTGCGGTTGCGACGGAACTGCGGCCAGTGCTCGGCACCGGGGATGATGTCCTTCAGCTGGCTCATCATCTGGCAGCCGTTGCACACGCCCAGCGCGAAGCTGTCCTCGCGGGCGAAGAAAGCCGCGAAGGCATCGCGCAGCGCGCCGCGCTCCAGCACCGAGGTGGCCCAGCCGCGGCCGGCACCGAGCACGTCGCCGTAGCTGAAGCCACCACAGGCCACCAGACCGGTGAAATCGGACAGTGCAACACGGCCTTCGATCAGATCGCTCATATGCACGTCGAACGAACTGAAGCCGGCACGTTCGAAGACGTTTGCCATTTCAATCTGGCCGTTGACGCCCTGCTCGCGCAGCACCGCCACGCGCGGACGTGCGCCGGTGTTGATGAAAGGCGACGCCACATCTTCGTTGATATCGAAGGTCAGCTTGGGCTTCAGGCCCGGCGCGTTGAAGTTGCGCGCGATCGCACGCTCCTGGTCGGCGTTGTCCGGGTTGTCGCGCAGCTTCTGCATGGCGTGGGTGACCGACCACCAGGCATCGAACAGCGCTTCCCAGCGCCACTCGACCAGGCTTTCGCCCTGCAGCGAGACACGCACCACCGGGGCGGTGGTCGGACGCGCGATGCGCTGCGCGCATTCGGTCAGTGCATGGCGTTCGACCAGATCAGCAAACGCGGCGCGGTCTTCCTTGGCGATCTGCACCACCGCACCCAGCTCTTCATTGAACAGGCTGCGGAACGGATCATCGCCCCAGGCATCCAGGGTGATGTCCAGGCCCAGGCGCGAGGCGAAGGCCATCTCGCACAGCGCGGCAAACGCACCGCCATCGCTGCGGTCGTGGTATGCCAACAGCAGGCCGGCCTGGCGCGCATCGCGGATCAGTTCGAAGAACGCGCGCAGGCGCTGTGCATCGTCCAGATCCGGCACGGCACCGGCGAAGGCCGGCAGCGCGGAATGGTCGGCGTGCACCTGGGCCAGGATCGAGCCGCCCAGACGCTGCTTGCCAGCGCCCAGGCCGATCAGCCACAGCTCGCTGTCGGCGTCACGGTCCAGCAGCGGGGTCAGCTGGCCGGTCGCATCGGCAACCGGCGCGAACGCCGAGATCACCAGCGACACCGGCGACACCGACTTGTGCGCCTGCCCGTTGTCCTGCCACTGCGCCTGCATGGAGAGCGAGTCCTTGCCGACCGGAATGCTCAGGTCCAGCTGCGGGCACAGCTCCATGCCGACCGCACGCACCGCGTCATACAGCAGCGCGTCTTCGCCGTGATGGCCCGCCGCGGCCATCCAGTTGGCCGACAGCTTCACCGTTTCCAGTGCATCCACCGGCGCCGCACACAGGTTGGTGATCGCTTCACCGACCGCCATGCGCGCCGACGCGGCCGCATCCAGCAGCGCCAGCGGGGTGCGCTCGCCGATCGACATCGCTTCGCCGGCCACGGTGTCGAAACCGGCCAAGGTGATGGCGACGTTGGCCAGCGGCAGCTGCCACGGGCCGATCATCTGTTCGCGTGCGGTCAGGCCACCGACGCTGCGGTCACCGATGGTGACCAGGAAGTTCTTCGAGGCCACCGAGGGATGGGCCAGCACGCGCAGACCCGCTTCGTGCAGGTCCAGCCCCGCGGTCTTCAGCGCCGGCCAGCGCGGCGCCGACGGGTGCACGGTGTCGCGGTGCATCTTCGGCGCCTTGCCGAACAGCACGTCCATCGGCAGATCGATCGGGGCATCCACCGGGGTATTGCCCACGGTAGCGCCGTACGCCACGACGAGCCGCTCTTCAGCGGTTGCGACGCCAACGGCGGCGAACGGGCAACGTTCGCGCGCGCACAGCGCGGCGAACTCGGCCAGGCGCGCCTGCGGCACACCGAGCACGTAGCGTTCCTGCGATTCGTTGCACCACAACTGCATCGGCGACAGCGACGGGTCATCGGCGGGCACCTTGCCCAGATCGATCACACCGCCCACGCCGGAGTCATGCAGCAACTCGGGAATCGCGTTGGACAGGCCACCGGCGCCCACGTCATGGAACCAGCGGATCGGGTTGTCCAGGCCGAGCGCGACGCAGCGGTCGATCACTTCCTGGCAACGACGCTCCATTTCCGGGTTGTCGCGCTGCACGCTGGCGAAATCGAGGTCTTCGGCGCTTTCACCGGAGGCCACCGAGCTGGCGGCGCCGCCGCCCAGACCGATCAGCATCGCCGGGCCACCCAGCACGATGACGGCGTCGCCGGGCTGCAGGCGCAGCTTCTCGACCTGGTTCTGGTCGATCGCGCCGAGGCCACCGGCCAGCATGATCGGCTTGTCGTAGGCGCGGGTCAGGCCCTCGCCTTCGGGCAGTTCGAAGCTGCGGAAGTAGCCAAGCAGGTTCGGGCGGCCGAACTCGTTGTTGAACGCGGCGCCGCCGAGCGGGCCGTCCAGCATGATGTCCAGCGCCGGCGCCATGCGCGGGTTCAGCGCGCGCGGGGCCTCCCACGGCTGCGGCAGGGTCGGGATGCGCAGGTGCGAGACCGAGAAACCGGTCAGGCCGGCCTTCGGCTTGCCGCCGCGTCCGGTCGCACCCTCATCGCGGATTTCACCGCCGGCACCGGTGGCCGCACCCGGGAACGGGGCGATCGCGGTCGGGTGGTTATGCGTTTCCACCTTGATGCAGAACGCCGAATCGACCACGGCTTCGCTGCGGTACTGACCGGTGGCCGGGTCCGGGCGATAGCGCGCGGCCGGGAAACCGGCGACCACCGCGGCGTTGTCGCTGTAGGCGCTCAACGTGTGCTGCGGGGTCTGCTGGTGGGTGTTCTTGATCATGCGGAACAGCGAGTGCGACTGGTCGGCACCGTCGATGGTCCAGCTGGCATTGAAGATCTTGTGGCGGCAGTGCTCGGAGTTGGCCTGCGCGAACATCATCAGTTCCACGTCCGACGGCTTGCGGCCCAGTTCGCCGAAGCGCTGGCGCAGGTAGTCGATCTCGTCCTGGGCCATGGCCAGGCCGAGGCGGCTGTTGGCTGCCTCCAGATCCTCCAGGGCGATCCGTTCCAGCTCACCGCGCGCCGGGGCGCTGAACAGCGCCTGCGCCTGCGCGGTCTCGGCCAGCACGGACTGGGTCATCGGGTCGTGCAGCGCGCGGATCACCGCTTCCTGCGCGGCCGCGTCGGCCGGCCAGCCGGCCAGATCGATGCGCAGGCCACGTTCGACCCGGCGGATCGGTTGCCCGGCACCGCGGACCAGCTCGGTGGCCTTGCTCGACCACGGCGACAGCGTGCCCAATCGCGGCACCACGAAGCGCGATACCGCCCCGTCCTCACGCCCGGCCAGGGTCGGCTGGGCCTCCAGGATCCGGCTCAGGATCACCGGGTCCGGGGCCGCATCGCCCTCGGTCTGGATGAAGTAGACATGCCAGGCACCGGTGATGCGCAGATCGGCGGCCAGGGACTGCAGGCGGGATTCAAGACGTTCGCGGCGGAACGGCGAAAGGGCGGATGCGCCCTCGAGGACCATCATGTCCGGGGAACCGTGGTTGGGAACGGGGCCCACTATTGTACCCAAGTCGGCCGCCGCGGCCCGGCCCTGGGGATCGGCCTGCCTGGGAGGCGGCAAGGTGCGTTCACACCCGAACCATGCGCTGGTTCACGGATTGCGCCGGGATTACATGACAACGTTATCACCACCTGGCCCCAGCGCCCGGTGCTGTCCGTCCCCCATGTCGTTGCCGGCCTCTCTCACCGGCGCCCGGACCTGCTGCACGCATGCCGCCATCCCGGCGGCATGCGCCCACCTGATCGGAGACCGACCATGCCAGACCCGATTGCGCGCCGTGCAGTGACATCGTTTTCCTCCCCCGCCCTGCGTCCGCGCCGACGGCGCTGGTTGCTGGCGCTGGCCTTGGCCGCTGCCGCCGGCACGCCCACGCTGGTGCAGGCCGCGAACTGTACCGGGGCGCCCGAATGGAATGGCGCGGCCATCTATCTGGCCGGCCAGACCCTGCAGAAAGGCGGCGTGCTGTACCGCGCCAACCAGGACATCTGGAACGCCCCACCCGACCACCCGGCCGGTGCGCCCTACTACACCAACCTCGGTGCCTGCGATGGCAGCGGCAGCAACCAGCTGCCCAGCGTCGCGCTGACCTCGCCCGCCGCCGGGGCCAGCTTCACCGCCGGCAGCAGCATCACGGTGAGCGCCAATGCCAGCGATACCGATGGCAGCATCAGCAAGGTCGAGTTCTTCCGCGGCGGCACCTCGCTGGGCATCGACACCAGCGCCCCCTACAGCGTGGTCTGGAGCAATGCCTCGGCCGGCAGCCACACCTTCAAAGCCGTGGCGACCGACAACAACAACGCCGTGACCTCTTCGGCCACCGTCAATGTGACCGTCACCGCGGCCAGCAACGACACCACGCCACCCAGCGTTCCGGGCGGACTGGCGTCCCCGTCCAGGACCGCCACGACGGTGAACCTGGCCTGGAACGCGGCCACCGACAACAGCGGCGGCAGCGGCGTGGCCGGCTACGACGTGTACCGCAACGGCAGCCTGGTCGGCTCGCCCAGTGCCACCCAGTACACCGATGGCGGCCTGGCCGCGAGCACGGCCTATACCTACACGGTGCGGGCACGCGACAACGCCGGCAACGCCTCGGCGCAGAGCGGCTCGATCAGCGTAACCACGGCCGCCGGTGGCGGCGGGGGGGGCGCCAAGCGGGTGATCGGCTACTTCACCCAGTGGGGCATCTACGGCCGCAATTACCAGGTCAAGAACATCGACACCAGCGGCTCGGCGGCGAAGCTGACCCACATCAATTACGCCTTCGGCAACGTGCGCAACAACCGCTGCGAAGTCGGCGTGACCCAGGCCTCCGACCCGAACACCGGCGTGGGCGGCGATGCCTACGCCGATTACGGCAAATCCTTCGCGGCCGGCGACAGCGTGAGCGGCACGGGCGACACCTGGGACCAGCCACTGCGTGGCAACTGGAACCAGCTCAAGCAGCTCAAAGCCAAACACCCGAACGTGAAAGTGCTGATCTCGCTGGGCGGCTGGACCTGGTCGCGCGGCTTCTCCAGCGCGGCGCAGCCGGCCAACCGGCAGGCGTTCGTGGCCTCGTGCATCGACGCCTACATCAAAGGCAACCTGCCGGTGGCCGATGGTGCGGGCGGTGCGGGTGCGGCGCTCGGCGTGTTCGACGGCATCGACATCGACTGGGAGTACCCGGTGGCGTGCGGGCTGAGCTGCGGGACGCCGGCCGACAACGCCAACTTCACCGCGCTGCTGGCCGAATTCCGCCGCCAGCTTGATGCGGTGCGGCCCGGCCTGCTGCTGACGGTGGCCGTGGGCGCGGGCGTGGACAAGATCCGGGTGACCGATCCGGCCAGCTACCACCCGTACCTGGATTTCATCAACGTGATGACCTACGACTTCCACGGCGCATGGGATCCGCAGACCAACCATCACTCGGCCCTGTTCGATTCACCGGCTGATCCCTCCACCGGCGACCAGAAGCTCTACAACAGCAACGATGCGATGGAAGCCTTCCTCAGCCGCGGGGTACCGGCCAGCAAGTTGAACCTGGGCATCGGCTACTACGGGCGTGGCTGGACCGGCGTGGCCAGCGGCAACAATGGGCTCTACAAGAGCGCCAGCGGCGCGGCACCGGGCACGTACGAAGCCGGTATCGAAGATTGGAAGGTGCTGAAGACCCTCAACTGGCCGGTGTACACCGACAACGTCGCCAAGGCCACGTGGATCTCCAACGGCACCACGTTCTGGAGTCTGGATACGCCCGCGATGGTCACCGAGAAGATGGGCTATGTGAAAGCACAGGGCCTGGGCGGTGCATTCTTCTGGGAGTTCAGCGGCGATGATGCGCAGGGCACCCTGACCAAGGCGATCAGTGACGGCTTGAAGTAAGCCCGCCTGACACGGGGCGCTGCCTCGCTGATCCCGCAGGGACGCGCCGCGTTGATCGCAACAACGAAAACGCCCCGGCCTGGCCGGGGCGTTCTGTCTTCAGCGGCTGCCGCCTGCCGAGACGCGCTCCAGCGCGGCCTTGAGCTGCGCCGGCGGCAGGTAGCCACCGAGCTGGGTGCCATCGGCGGCGAAGATCGCCGGAGTGCCGTTGACGCCCATCTGCTGGCCGAGCTTGTACTGCATGGCCACCGGATTGGTGCAGTTCTTCGGGGTGACGGCCTTGCCGGTCTTGGCGGCGGTCAGGGCCTGCTTGCGGTCGGCAGCGCACCAGACCGAGATCATGTCGGTGTAGTCCTGGCTGCCCAGGCCCATGCGCGGGAAGGCCAGGTATTCCACGGTGATGCCGTTGCGGTTGAGCTCGGCGATGTCCTGGTGCAGCTTGCGGCAGTAGCCGCACTCGATGTCGGTGAAGACGCTGACGGTGTACTTGGCATTCGGCGCGGCAAACACGATGCGCTCGTTGTGCGGCACGCCATCGAGCAGCTTGCGGCGGTAGCTGAGCAGGCCCTGGCTGCTGACCGGCGCCTTGTTCTGGATGTCGTACGGCTGGGACTGCATCAGGTAGCGGCCGTCATCAGAGACGTACAGCACCTGGCCTCCGACCAGCACCTCGCGGAAACCGGCAAACGGCGCGGCCCCGATGAAATCAGGCTTGAAGGTGGGGTCCAGCTGCTGCAGCGCGGTGCGCACGCGCTGGTCGGCATCACCGGCAGCGGCCGGGGTGGCGGCAGTGGTCTTGGCCGCCGGAGCGGACGGTTGCTGCGCGCAGGCAGACAGGCTGAGCGCGCCGAAGAGCGCCGCAATGGCAACACGGAGCATCGAGCATTCCGGTGTAAGAGGTCAGGCTGGATTCTCGCACAGCTGCCTGCTCACGCAGCTGGACCGCAGTGGAACGGTGAGGCGCGGCCGCGTTTGGCCCCGCCTCAGCCGCGCGGGTGGTGCTTGGCGTGCAGCTTCTGCAGGTGCTCGCGGGCCACCAGCGTGTAAATCTGGGTGGTGGACAGCGAACTGTGGCCGAGCAGCATCTGCAGGGCGCGCAGATCGGCGCCCCGGTTGAGCAGGTGGGTGGCGAAGCTGTGGCGCAGGCCATGGGGACTGATCCGGGCGGGGTCGATCCCGGCCAGCACCGCGTACTTCTTCACCAGCCCCCAGAACTGCTGGCGGCTCAAGGGATGCAGGGAGGGCTCCAAAAACATCGGCACAGCGCCGTCCTGTGGCGTCGGCACGTTGCGCTTGCCGGTGAGCTGCGGGCGCGATTCGGCCAGATAACGTTCGAGCCAGTGCTGGGATTCTTCCCCCAGCGGAACCAGCCGTTCCTTGCTGCCCTTGCCGGTCACGCGCAGCACACCTTGGCGCAGATTCACGGCATTGGCCGGCAGGTTGACCAGTTCGCTGACGCGCAGGCCCGCGGCATACATCAACTCCAGCATGGCGCGGTCGCGCAGCCCGAGCGGCGTCTCGATGTCGGGACTGGCCAACAGCGCATCGATCTGGCTTTCGGCCAGCGCCTTGGGCAGCAGCCGCGGCAGCTTCGGCGGATCGAGCAACGCACTGGGGTCATCGCTGCGCTCGCCGCGGCGGACCGCATCGGCGAAGAAGGCCCGCAGCGCGGAAAGCAGGCGGGCATTGCTGCGCGGCGACCAGCCATGGCGGGAGCGCCAGGCCAGGTAGTCGAACAGCCCGGCGCGATCGAGACCGGCCAGCCCGCCGGCCGCGCCATCACGCCAGCGCGCGAGACCTTCCAGATCGCGCCGGTAGCTGTCCAGACTGGCACGCGCGAGGCCGTGTTCGGCCCAGGCCGTGTCGAGGAAGCGCTGGATGCGGACGTTGTCATCGTCGCGCAGCTCGGGCAGGTGCTGGATGAGCTGGCGGCGCAGTGCGGGGGTGGTGGCATCGGACATGCGCACAGCATACGGAGCAGGCCGTGCGTGGGCCATCGAACGCGGGCAGCGGGCCGGGTATGCTCCGGGTCATGACCGATACCGCGCTGTCGTCCCCCGCTGCTGATCGCCCTGCATCGTTGCTGCTGTGGCGGCTGTTGTCACTGTTGTACGACTTCTTCCCCGCCCTGGCGCTGTGGATGCTGCTGGGGGCGGTGTTCGTGGCGGTCTACACGATCAGCGGTCACGCAGCGCGGGAGAACATCGCCCCGTTCAGCGCGTGGCAGTGGGCGTTGTGGGCATGCTGCTGGGTCGTGACAGGCCTGTACGCGACGATGAGTTGGCGCCGCGGCGGGCAGACGCTGGGGATGCGGCCGTGGCGGTTGCGGGTGGTGTCGCTGGACGGCACGGGGCCGACGCGCAGGCAGTTGTGGCTGCGGTATGCGGTGGGGTCCCTGTCGGTGCTGACGGCCGGCCTGGGGTTCTGGTGGGCGCTGGTGGATCGGCAGCGGTTGACCTGGCATGACCGGGCCAGCGGGACGCGGGTTGTGCGGCTGCCGAAGTACTGACGCGCTGACGCACTGACGCACTGACGCTCTAAAGCCTTCCAGAACAGCGCTGAAAGCAGCGCCTCTGTTTTCTGTGCGTTTGCGGAGAGGCGCAACCCATTTCTGGGCCCGCTGCAAGTCCCGCTCCGCGGCCCGGCCCAGCCGCTGGCGGCTGTGCGTTCGGTCGGATGCGAGGCAGTGCCTCGCAAGCGATCCGCCCTCACCCATGTAAGCTCGTAGTGCGCCATCCATGGCGCACTACGGCCCTGAAATGGGCTGCGCCTCTCCGCATTGACAGATTGCGAAGTGCGGTTGATCAAGGCGGATTTGTTGCGTGACCGACGTTTCGCACTCAGTACCGGCTCTCGCGATCAAGACGCGTAAGGAGCGCAATCTTCATAGCGAAGTCGTACCTTCGCTGAATCGATCAAGCCTTCGTCGATCAATTGCTCAGTCGCTCAGTCGCTCAGTCGCTCAGTCGCCAAGATTCAATACGAACAGCGTCACTTCGCCAACCCGTCAGAACGGTAGAGCCGGGCCATGCCCGGCTGCTCCTGCTCTCCCTACCCCCACCAGAACACTGTCGGAGGCGCGACGGGATTGCCAGGCCGGGACCGTGTGCTGCCATGGATGGCAGCACACGAGCCTACATGGACGTACTTGCGGCGGGTCCCGGAATGGCGAGCCCGTCGCGCCTAGCTCGAGAGCACATGGTGGCCGCTTCGGCTTCGGCTTCGGCTTCGGCTTCGGTTCTGGACTTTGGCGTCTGGCGTTTGAGCTGAAAAATCAGCCCGACTTCCGTCGGAACAACAACCCGGACACCACCATCATCACGATCGGCGGCAACGCATACGCAATCCGGTAATCGAACTTCAACGCACCGGCCATGCGCCCGAAGAACAACTGCAACAACCAGAAGCCCAGCGCGAACAGAATGCCCAGGAACAACCGCTTGCCCATACCGCCACTGCGCAGCGAACCGAACGCGAACGGCACCGCCGCCAGGCACAACGCCAACACATTGATCGGATAGAACCAACGGCTCCAGTACACATCCTCGTAATCGCGCGCATCCAACCCATTGCGCTTGCGGTACTCGATGCTGGTACGCAGATCCATCGCCGTCAGATTGCGTGGCTTGGAGATACCACTGGCCAGCGCCGCCGCATCCAGGCGTGAATTCCACGGCTCGGATTCGGCCGTCTCCCGCGTTGCCGAACGCTCACCGAACGTGTCGCGGCGGACCTTGTTCAATACCCAGCCATCGGCGCCATGTTCGGCGGTGGTGGCGTAGGTCAGCGAGGCCAGGCGGCCGTCGTCGGCGATCTTGTACAGGCGCACATCGTGCAGGATCAGCCGCGTGCCCCCGCCGGCCTGCAACTGCTCGTCGCCGCTCTGGGCGTTGAGGAAGGTGTCGCCTTCGCGCGCCCACACGCCCGAATAGCGGGCCGCGCTCAGGCTGCTGCCCCACTTGGCGCTGATCTTGATGTCGTCGGCCTTGCTCTGGCCCCACGGGCCCAGCGTTTCGCCGCTGAACACCATCACCGCGGTCATCAGCGACAGCGCGATCGCCACCGAGACGCTCAGCCGCTTGCGCGACAGGCCCAGCGCGCGCAGTGCAGTGAGTTCGGAGGTGGCAGCCAGCTGGCCCAGGCCCATCAGCGCGCCGATCACGGCGGCGGTCGGGAAGAAGGTATAGGCGCGGCGGGGCACGGTGTAGAGCACCCAGGCGGCCGCGTGACCGAGGGTGTAGCTGCCCTTGCCGACGTCCTTGAACTCGCCGGAGAAGGCCATCACCACGTCCAGGCCGACCAGCACCGCCCAGGTCAGCAGGACAGTGCCGAACACGGCGCGGCCCAGGTACAGATCAAACCGCATGGGGCGCAACACGTTCATGCGGTCCTCCGGGGACGCGACAGTTTGCCGTCGCGGAAATACATCCACAGGGCGAGGGCCAGCAACGGCAGCGTCAGCCACCACAGGCCCGCCACGGCGGGAATCTTGCCATCGGCGATCCAGCGGGTGCCGATGAACATCAGGTTCATGCCCACCATATAGGCCAGGAAGGCCAGCATCATCCGGCCGTAGCGCTGCTGGCGCGGCGAGCTGCGGGCCAGCGGCAGGGTCATCAGGGCGAAGGCCAGCGCGATCAGCGGCGGGGCGATGCGCGAGTGCAGCTGCGCCTGGGCCTCGGGGCGCTCATCGCCGAACAGCTGGGTGGTGCGCAGCAGTTCGGGGTCGTCGTCCTTGCGGGTCTCGGCGCCGTCAGGCATGGCCACGTCGTTGCGGGCGAAGGTCATCAGCTTGTAGTCCAGCGCACCGTTGGCCGGGCCTTCCACCTGGTGGCCGTCATCCAGCTCCAGATAGCGTTGCTTGGCGCCCTCGAAGTACATCCGGCCGTGATCGGCGGAGATCACTTCGATGCGGTCCTCCTTCTGGCGCTGCAGGAAGACCTTGCCCAGCTGGGTGCCGTCCGGGGAGACCGAAGACAGGTAAACCACGCCGCCATTGGGCAGGGAGGTGAACTTGCCCGCCTCCAGGCCCGCCATGACCACGCTGCGGTTGGCCTCGTCGATCATTGTCTCGCCGGTGCGGTCGGCCCAGGGGCCCAGCCACAGCGAGCACAGCCCGATCAGGCCGACCACCGGCACCACCAGCATCAGCAGGGGGCGCAGCAGGCGCTTGGGGCCGACGCCGATGGCGGTGATGACCGCCATTTCCGAGTCCCGGTAGAGCCGGGCCGTGGCCAGCAGCAGGCCCAGCATCAGCGCCAGCGGCAGGATCAGCGGCATATAGACGATGAACTGCAGGCCCAGCTGTGAGAACAGCAGGCGGGCAGGCAGGCGGCCGTCGGCGATGTTGCCGAGGATGTCCACCAGGACACCACCGACGCTCACCACCAGCAACACGATCAGGGTGGCCAGGAAACTCTGGACGAAATCACGCAGGAGATAGCGATCGAGCTTCGACATGGGGCGGTGGTTTAAACTCTCGGATTCGTTCGCGGTGCTGCCCAGTCTACTGACGGGACGTAAACAGCTCGCGATTGTACGGATTTGCCAACGGAATCTGATCAATGGCCCTGGAATTCACCCTGAACCACGCAGCACCGGCCTCGGCCGAGTGCGATTGCGTCATCGTCGGCGCCTATGCCGACCAGACCCTGAGCCCGGCGGCACAGGCCCTGGACACCGCGTCCGGTGGCCGCCTGTCGGCCCTGATCGCCCGCGGCGACGTGGGCGGCAAGACCGGTAACACGACCCTGCTGCACGATCTGCCCGGCGTCACCGCCGCACGCGTGCTGGTGGTCGGGCTGGGCGAACCGGCCAAATTCGGCGTGCCGCAGTACCTCAAGGCGGTCGGCGATGCCAGCCGCGCCCTGAAGAGCGGGGTCAACCACCACGCGCTGTTCACCCTGACCGAGATCGAGGTCAAGGGCCGCGATGCCGCCTGGAACATCCGCCAGGCCATCATCACCGCCGACCACGCCGCCTACCGCTACAGCGCCACGCTGGGCAAGAAGAAGGCCGACGAGCCGGGCCTGACCACGCTGGCCATCGCCGGCACCGACACCCAGGCGCTGGCCCAGGGCCAGGCCATCGCCGCCGGCGTGCAGTACGCCCGCGAGCTGGGCAACCTGCCGCCGAACGTCTGCACCCCGGCCTACCTGGCCGAGTCCTCGGTCGCGTTCGCGCAGGCGCATGAAGGCGCCGAAGCGGAGGTGCTGGACGAACAGCAGATGGAAGCGCTGGGCATGGGCTCGCTGCTGGCTGTGGCCCGTGGCTCGGCCAACCGCCCGCACCTGGTCGTGCTGAAGTGGAACAACGGCGGCGACGCCAAGCCCTACGTGCTGGTCGGCAAGGGCATCACCTTCGATACCGGTGGCGTCAACCTGAAGACCCAGGGCGGCATCGAAGAGATGAAGTACGACATGTGCGGTGGCGCCAACGTCATCGGCACCTTCGTCGCGGCCGTCACGGCCAAGCTGCCGCTGAACCTGGTGGTGGTGGTGCCGGCGGTGGAAAACGCCATCGACGGCAATGCCTACCGCCCCTCGGACGTGATCACCTCGATGTCGGGCAAGACCATCGAAGTGGGCAACACCGACGCCGAAGGCCGCCTGATCCTGTGCGACGCCCTGACCTACGCGCAGCGCTTCGAGCCGGCCGCGCTGATCGACGTGGCCACCCTGACCGGTGCCTGCCTGGTCGCGCTGGGCCACCAGACCGCCGGCCTGATGACCAAGCACGACGACCTGGCCAACGAGCTGCTGGCCGCCGGTGAGCATGTGTTCGACCGCGCCTGGCGCCTGCCGCTGTGGGACGAGTACCAGCCGATGCTGGATTCCAGCTTCGCCGATATCTACAACATCGGCGGCCGCTGGGCCGGTGCGATCACCGCGGGCTGTTTCCTGTCGCGCTTCGCCGAAGGCCAGCGCTGGGCCCATCTGGACATCGCCGGCGTGGCCAGCGACGAAGGCAAGCGCGGCATGGCCACCGGCCGCCCGGTCGGCCTGCTGAGCCAGTGGCTGCTGGACCAGGTCGCCCGCGCCTGATGCCCTGCCCGATCGCGGCCGCCTGCGGGTGGCCGCGGTCCCGCCCGGCCTGGCGCCGGGTTCTCCCTCCGCTCCAGGCCCTGCCATGTCCCGTGCTGATTTCTACCTGATCGCCAAGCCCCGCTTCCTGACCGAGCCATTGCGCCTGGTCTGCGAACTGGCCCGCAAGGCCAATGACGCCGGGCTGTTCACCCTGGTGTTGGCACGCGACCAGGCCCAGGCCGAAGAGCTGGACGAGCTGCTGTGGGCGTTCGACAACGATGCCTACATCCCGCACCAGATCGCCGGCGAAGACATGGACGAGGAAGAGGCGCTGGTGCTGATCGCCGTGCCCGGCACCGAGGCCCCGGCCCGGCCGCTGGTGATCAACCTGCGCGACGATCCCTATCTGGCAGCCTGCGACCGCGTGCTGGAAGTGGTACCGGCCGACCCCGAAGCGCGCGAACCGCTGCGCGAGCGCTGGCGCCAGTACAAGGCGCTGGGCTTTGACCTGAACAAGTACGACATGTAACCCGCGCGGCGCCCGTCCGGTCGCCGCCGCCCCCGGAGACCCTTGATGCGCCTGTTGATCGCCCTGATCTTTCCCTGGTTCGCCTTCTTCACCATCGGCCGCCCGATCACAGGCATCCTCAACGTCTCGAAGGTAGAGCCGACTGTCAGTCGGCTGTCCTTGTCTGGCTGGCTGCCCGCCGCGATCTGGGCCGCCTACGCGGTCTCACAGTTCCATACCGACCAGAAGATCCGCCGCGCCTTCGGGCGCTGAGCTTCCGGCACCCCCACCTTCCGTATTCGATCCTGGTTCCCGCATGACCCAACTCGCCTCCAGCTACGACCCGAAAACCTTTGAAACCGCGCTGTACGACGCGTGGGAGAAGGCCGGCCATTTCAAGCCGTCCGGCAAGGGCGAGCCGTACACCATCCTGCTGCCGCCGCCGAACGTGACCGGCACGCTGCACATGGGCCATGCCTTCCAGCAGACCCTGATGGATGCGCTGGTGCGCTACCACCGCATGCGCGGCTACGACACGTTGTGGCAGGTGGGTACCGACCACGCCGGCATCGCCACCGAGATGGTGGTGTCGCGCAACCTGGCCCTGGCCAACACCGGCGAGACCCGCGATTCGCTCGGCCGCGACGGCTTCATCGAGAAGGTGTGGGAGTGGAAGGCGCAGTCCGGTGACACCATCGAGCGCCAGATGCGCCGCCTGGGCACCTCCAGCGACTGGTCGCGCAGCACCTTCACCATGGACCCGCAGCCGTCCGAAGCGGTGGTCGAGGCCTTCGTGCGCTGGCACGAGCAGGGCCTGATCTACCGTGGCCAGCGCCTGGTCAACTGGGATCCGGTGCTGAAGACCGCCATCTCCGATCTGGAAGTGGAGAGCGTGGAGGAAGACGGCTTCCTGTGGTCGATCAGCTACCCGCTGGCCGACGGCAGCGGCACCCTGACCGTGGCCACCACCCGCCCGGAAACCATGCTGGGCGACACCGCGGTGATGGTCCACCCGGAGGATGAGCGTTACGCGCACCTGATCGGCAAAATGGTCAAGCTGCCGCTGACCGACCGCGAGATCCCGGTGATCGCCGATGATTACGTCGACCGCGAGTTCGGTACCGGCGTGGTCAAGGTCACCCCCGCGCACGATTTCAACGATTACCAGGTCGGCCTGCGCCACGACCTGCCGATGATCAACCTGTTCACCCCGGAAGCGGCGATCAACGACAACGCCCCGGAGAAGTACCGCGGGCTGGACCGTTACGAAGCGCGCAAGGTGATCCTGGCCGAGCTGGAAGACCTCGGCATCCTGGTCGAGACCAAGGCGCACAAGCTGCAGGTGCCGCGCGGTGATCGTACCCAGCAGGTGATCGAGCCGTACCTCACCGACCAGTGGTTCGTGAAGATGGACGTGCTGGCCAAGCGTGGCCTGGAGCTGGTCGAGAACGGCAGCATCCAGTTCGTGCCGGCCAACTGGATCAACACCTACCGCCACTGGATGGAGAACATCCAGGATTGGTGCATCAGCCGCCAGCTGTGGTGGGGCCACCGCATTCCGGCGTGGTTCGACGACGCGGGCAACTGCTATGTCGGCCGTGATGAAGCCGAGGCCCGCGCGAAGAACAACCTCGCTGCCGACCTCGCCCTGCACCAGGACAGCGACGTGCTGGAGACCTGGTTCTCCTCGCAGCTGTGGCCGTTCTCCACCCTGGGCTGGCCGAACGAGCAGGCGATGGACGCGCGCGGTTTCGAGCGCTACCTGCCGTCGTCGGTGCTGATCACCGGGTTCGACATCATCTTCTTCTGGGTGGCCCGCATGATCATGGCCACCGACAGCTTCACCGGGAAGATTCCGTTCAAGGACGTCTACATCACCGGTCTGATCCGCGATGCGCAGGGCCAGAAGATGTCCAAGTCCAAGGGCAACGTGCTCGACCCGCTGGACATCATCGATGGCATCTCCATCGAGGACCTGGTCGCCAAGCGCACCACCGGCCTGATGAAGCCCAAGGACGCGCCGAAGATCGAGAAGGCGACCCGCCGCGAATTCCCCGAGGGCATCATCGCCCACGGTGCCGATGCGCTGCGTTTCACCATCGCCGCGCTGGCCACCCACGGCCGCGATATCAAGTTCGACATGAACCGCGCCGAGGGCTACAAGAACTTCTGCAACAAGCTGTGGAACGCCAGCCGCTTCACCCTGATGAACACCGAGGGCAGCAGCTTCACCGGCGTGCCGCAGCCGCGTACCGATGCCGAGCGCTGGATTCTGGCGCGCCTGGCCGCGGTCTCGGCCGAAGCGCAGACGCATTACGCCAACTACCGCTTCGATCTGCTGGCGCAGTGCCTGTACGAATTCGCCTGGAACGAGTTCTGCGATTGGTTCCTGGAACTGACCAAGCCGGCCCTCAACGGTGCCGACGCCGACGATGCCAACAGCACCCGCCACACCCTGCTGTACGTGCTCGAAGCGCTGCTGCGCCTGCTGCACCCGCTGACCCCGTTCGTCACCGAGCAGCTGTGGCGCCAGGTCGCCCCGCGCCTGGGCATCACCGACGACACCATCTCGCTGCGTCCGTACCCGACCGCCGAGGAGTTCGCGGGTGATTTCGCCCGCGCCGAAGCCGACGTGGAATGGCTGAAGTCGATGGTCAACGCGCTGCGCCGCGTGCGCAGCGAGTTGAACGTGCCGCCGTCCAAGCTGGTGCCGCTGCTGCTGCAGGGTGGCAACGACGACGACCGCGCGCGCATGACCCGTTTCACCTCGTCGCTGTCGTTCCTGCTCAAGCTGGAGCGCATCGAATGGCTGGCCAACGGCAGCGACACGCCGCCGGCCGCCGCTGCGATCGTGGGCGATCTCACCCTGCTGGTGCCGCTGGAGGGCCTGGTCGATCTGGGCGCCGAACGCGCGCGCCTGGACAAGGAAATCGCCCGGGTGGAATCGGAGAAGGAAAAGAGCGAGACCAAGCTGGCCAAGTTCACCGACAAGGTGCCCGCGGCCGTGGTCGAGCAGGAGCGCGTGCGCCTGGTCGAATGGACCGCCCAGCTGGATGGCCTGCGCTCGCAGCGCGCGAAGCTGTAAGCGCACGGGTAGAGCCACGCCATGCGTGGCTGCTTCTGCGGGGCCAGGGTAGAGCCACGCCATGCGTGGCTGCTTCTGCGGGGCCAGGGTAGAGCCACGCCATGCGTGGCTGCCTTCCGGGGCGGGATGGCGTGCAGCCACCCATGGGGTGGCTCTACCCTGGGCCGATAACGTAGGTAGGGCCCGCCCGCGCGGTTACGGGCCCGATGGCTGCCCATCTGCGGCATGATGCGGGTTCGTCCACGGATTGAATGACCGCCGACACGATGTCGCTGTCCCTCTTCTGCATCGTGCTGTTCGCCGCCCTGCTGCATGCCAGCTGGAACGCGATCGTCAAACGCGGCACCGACACGCTGCTGACCACGATCCTGGTCACCGGCTCGGCGGCGGTGATCGCCGCGATCGCGCTGCCGTTCATGCCCACACCCGCCGCGCAGAGCTGGCCATGGCTGGCGACCTCGACCCTGCTCCAGGTCGGGTATTACGTCCTCGTCGCACGTACCTACCAATTGACCGACATGAGCGCGTCCTACCCGCTGATGCGCGGCTGCGCGCCGATCCTGGTGGCGCTGATCAGCACGCTGTTTCTGGGCGAGCGCCTGGCGTGGATCGCGTGGAGCGGAATCGCGCTGATCTGCCTGGGCATCCTGTGCATGACCCGCGGCACCTCGCGCCAGCATCTGTGGCTGCCGTTGCTCAATGCCGGCGTCATCGCCACCTACACCTTGGTCGATGCCTGGGGCGCGCGCCACTCGGGCGCCGCGGTGAGTTACACCCTGTGGCTGTTCCTGCTCTCCGGCCTGCCCCTGCCCCTGTGGGCGCTGTGCACCCGCGCCGGCGCGCTGCGTGACTATGCCCGCCGCAACTGGGCCTACGGCATCGTGGGCGGGTTCGGGACACTGATCTCCTACGGCCTGGCGCTGTGGGCCATGACCGTGGCGCCGGTTGCGATGATCGCCGCGCTGCGCGAAACCTCGATCCTGTTCGGCATCCTGATCTCGGCCTGGATCCTGCACGAACGGGTCACCCGCCAGCGCTGGATCGCCGCCGGCCTGATCGTGCTCGGGGCAGTGGTGCTGCGGATCACGTAGAGCCACCCCATGGGTGGCTGCGCCTGTCTCCGACAGCCACACCCCGTACGGGCCGGATCGAACAGCAGCCACCCATGGGGTGGCTCTACATCGGGACGTCAGAGCGGCGGCATCACCTGGATGTCGTCGTCGACCAGCTCGATCGCCATCACCAGCGCATCCTCGCGCCCGTCGCGGGCGGGGTAATAGCGCGGCCGGCGGCCGATCTCATTGAACCCTTCGCTGTGGTACAGCGCCACGGCCGAGGTATTGGACGGGCGCACTTCCAGGAACACGCGGTGCGCGCCATGGTCGCGTGCCAGCTTCACCAGCGCGCGCAGCAGGTAGCGGCCGTGGCCACGGGACTGGCACAGCGGGTCCACACAGATGTTGAGGATATGGGCTTCATCGGCGGCGATGCTGAGCAGGCCGTAGCCCATCAGCAGGCCGTCCTCTTCCATCGCCAGGCCGGGATAACCGGCACGCAGGCAGTCCTGGAAGATGCCGCGGGTCCACGGGTACGGGTAACCGCGCACCTCGATGGCCATCACCGCATTGAGGTCGCTTTCGCGCAGCGCGCGCAGCGACAACGGCCGCGGCGAGCTCACCGCACTCACGACCGGCCCCGTTTGCGCAGGGCGCGCAGCTGCGGCCACAACGCGCGCTTGGCGGCGGCGCTGCTGCGCAGTTCATCCAGGTTCCAGCTGGCCATCAAGACCTGGGTGTCCGGCTCGGCCGGGTTGCAGCCGGAGGCGCGTAGCAGGGCGATCTGCAGGCGATCGGGCATCCGCACCGCGGCGCGGCGGCCTCCGCCTGCGCGTGCCGGCGTGGCCGCCGGAACGGGCGGCGGCGCGCCTTCTTCGACCGTGCGCGGCGCGCTTCGGCGCACCGGTGCGGGCGCATCCACCGCCGGTGCCGGCCGCGACTGGCGCACGGGCACGGACGACTCTGCGAGCGGCGCCGCGCTGAGCTGCACATCAGGTACGGCAGCGGCCTCCGGCTCGACACTGCCGTCGACGAACACCGTATAGCCCATCGCCTGCAGCCAGGACTGCTGCGCCGGCGACCACAATGGCGGCAGCGCCTGCCCGCTCACGCGTTCGGCTCGACCGTCTTGCGGGTGCGCTGCCACGCCCAGTAGCACGGGCCGGACAAGGCATACACCACGCCTACCGCGAACAGCACGCGCGGCAGATCGATGACCATGATCGCGATGGCGATCGGCACCAGGGCCAGCGCCAGGAACGGCACGCGATCGGCGCGCGGTCCTTTCTCGCCACTGCCCTTGAAGCTCCAGAAGCGAATCCGGCTCACCATCAGCAGCGCCGCCACCAGGGTCACGCCCAGCGCGACATAGCGCAGCTGGTTGCCGTCCCAGCCGAGGTTGCCATCGGCGAAGGCCCAGACGAAGGACATCATCAGGCCCGCGGCGGCCGGGCTGGCCAGGCCGATGAACCAGCGTTTATCGACCACGCTGACCTGGGTATTGAAACGGGCCAGGCGCAGCGCGGCGCAGGCGGCATACAGGAAGGCGACCGCCCAGCCGACGCGGCCCATCACCGGGTCGTCGAACTTCAGCCAGGACAGCGACCAGTGGTACATCACCAGGGCCGGGGCCATGCCGAAGCTGACCAGATCGGCCAGCGAGTCGTACTGCACGCCGAATTCGCTGCTGGTGCCGGTCAGGCGGGCCACGCGGCCGTCCAGGCCGTCCATGACCGCTGCGACAAACACCGCGACCGCGGCATTCACGAAGTCGCCGTTGGCCGCGGCGATGATCGCGTAGAAGCCGGCGAACAGGCCTGCGGTGGTGAACAGGTTGGGCAGCAGGTAAATGCTGCGCGAGCGCGGCGGGGGTTTCATCTGATCCATGCGGCCAGTTTAGCTTGCCAGCACCGGCCCGGGGTGCTGCAATCACGGTTCTGCCCCGTTCCCGGAGTTGCCATGCGTGCCCTGTCCCGTCTGAGCGGCCTGCTGCTGCTCGCCAGCGCCACGGCCAGCGCCGGCACTGTCTACAAGTGGAAAGATGCCAACGGCGTCACCCAGTATTCGGAGAAGCCACCGGCCGGGCAGAAGTACGAGGCCCGCCAGGTCGAGAACCGGGACCCGCTCCCGCGCGAGACCGCCGCCGCCCCGGCCGAGAACAAGGCCTGCACCGACGCCCGCGGCAATCTCACCCTGCTCAACGGGCCGGGCAAGGTCATGCAGGATGCCGATGGCGACGGCACGGCCGATACCGCCCTGACCGACGAGCAGCGCAGCGCCCAGAAGACCCTGGCCGAGGCCGCCATCCAGGCCTACTGCACCCCCAAGGCCTGAGCCACCGGCCCCGTCGAGGCGGCCAAAACCAACCGCAACACCCATCGCGGCGGCCGGACTGGCAGAATATCGGCTTCTGCCGTTCAGCGAAGCCGACGATGCGCCTCTCCCAGTTCCACCTGCACACCACCAAGGAAACCCCCAGCGACGCGGAGCTGACCAGCCACCGCTTGATGCTGCGCGCGGGCATGATCCGCAAGCTGGCCTCGGGGCTGTACACCTGGTCGCCGCTGGGCCTGCGCGTGCTGCGCAAGGTCGAGCGCATCGTGCGTGAGGAAATGGAGCGGGCCGGCGCGGTGGAATTCCAGATTCCGACCATCCAGCCCAAGGAACTGTGGGAAGCCACCGGCCGCTGGGAAAAGTTCGGCCCGCAGCTGCTGAAGCTCAAGGATCGCAAGGAGCAGGTGTTCTGCTACAGCCCGACCGCGGAAGAGGCTGCCGCTGACTTCGCGCGCCAGGAGCTGTCCAGCTACAAGCAGCTGCCGGTCAATTTCTTCCAGATCCAGACCAAGTTCCGCGATGAGATCCGCCCGCGCTTCGGCGTGATGCGCTCGCGCGAATTCCTGATGAAGGATGCCTATTCCTTCCACCTGCACGATGCGTGCCTGGTGCGCGAATACGAGAACATGAAGTCGGCCTACAGCCGCATCTTCACCCGCCTGGGCCTGGATTTCCGCATGGTGCAGGCCGACTCGGGCGCGATCGGTGGCGACGCCTCGCAGGAATTCCACGTGATCGCCGAGTCGGGCGAAGATGCGCTGGTGTTTTCCACCGGCTCGGATTACGCGGCCAACATGGAAGCGGCCATCGCCGCGGCCCCGGGCGAGCGCCCGGCCGCCAGCGAAGCGCTGCGCAGGATCGATACGCCCACGCAGAAGACCTGCGAAGCCGTCGCCGCCCTGCTCGGCCTGGGCCTGGAGCGCACCGTCAAGTCGGTCGCGATCATGAGCGAGGCCGGCTTCGTGCTGGCGCTGGTGCGCGGCGATCACGACGTCAATGAAATCAAGCTGGGCAAGGTCGAGGGTCTGCAGGGCTACCGCATGGCCAGCGAGGCGGAGATCGCCACGCATCTGGGCAGCGAGCCGGGCTTCCTCGGCCCGCTCAATCCGGCCCAGCCGATCCGCATCGTGGCCGACCGCGACGTCGCCGCGCTGGCCGATTTCGTCATCGGTGCCAACGAAGCCGGTGCCCATATCGCCGGCGTCAACTGGGGCCGCGACCTGCCCGAACCGGAAGTGGCGGACATCCGCAACGCCAAGGCCGGTGATCGTGCCGCCGATGGCGGTGAACTCAAGATCGCGCGCGGCATCGAAGTCGGCCATGTGTTCCAGCTCGGCCGCCAGTATGCGCAGGCGTTGAATGCGACCGTGCTTGACGAAAACGGCAAGGCTGCGGTGTTGGCGATGGGCTGCTACGGCATCGGCATTTCGCGCATCGTGGCGGCGGCGATCGAACAGAATCACGACGATGCCGGCATTATCTGGCCGGACGCGATGGCGCCGTGGCAGGTCGTGGTCTGCATGATCAATCCGAAGCAGGACGAGACCGTGTCGTCCACCGCCACCGAGCTGCTTGCGCAGCTGCAGGCCGCCGGCCTGGATGTGGCGCTGGATGACCGCGGCCTGCGCCCGGGCGCGATGTTCGCCGACATGGAACTGATCGGTGTCCCGCACCGGATCGTGGTGTCCGAACGCGGCGTCGCCGCCGGCACGTTCGAGTACCGCGCTCGCAGTGCCGCCGAAGCGGAGGTCCTCGACAAGGACGCGCTGCTGGCAAAATTGACGAAGTAATGACAAAGGCCGGGTGAATAACCCGGCCTTTTCAATGGCGGACCCGGTTTCAATAACTCCGGTTTGTTTGTGTATTTCGCAAAAGAGAATGTATGCTGTTTCCGACGCCAAGGACCGGCTCACCCTGTCCTTAATATATTGCGGAGTAGTAGATGAGTATCGACCTGAGCGGCCTGTCCGCCAAAGAGCTGGGCGCGCTGATCAAGAACGCCAAGAAGCAGCAGACCATCGTGGCCAAGCGTCCGGCGATCACCAAGGTCCGCGCACAGCTGACCAAGCTGGCCAAGGCCCAGGGCTATTCGGTGGAAGAACTGTTCGGCGGCGCCGCCCCGGCCGCACGTGGCCGTGCCGCGAGCAAGGCCACCAAGGCCCCGGCCAAGGCCGTGCGCAAGCTCGGCAAGGTCGCTCCGAAGTATCGCAACCCGGCCAACCCGAAGGAAACCTGGACCGGCCGTGGCAAGCAGCCGCGCTGGCTGGCTGCGCATACTGCCAAGGGCAAGAAGGTTGAAGAGTTCCTGATCAAGAAGTAAGCCGGTCAGTCACTGCTGCACATGAAAACGCCGGCCTCGCGCCGGCGTTTTCGTACCCGTTCATGGCGCGCGCGATGACCGGGAGGGTCAAAGATTCTTGCGCGCCGGGATCAGCAGATTGCCGAACAGCAGGCCGGCCACCAGCGCCATCACCACGTTGAGCACGGTCATCAGCACGGTCTGGCCGGCGCTCATGTCCTGCTGCTGGACCAGCGTCAGCACGCCGCGCAGGCTGGTACTGCCGGGCACGAGCATGATGATGCCGGGCAAGCGGATGATCGCGCCCGGGCGCTGCGCCAGCCGGCCAAACAGATTGCCGGCGGCGGTCAGCAGCATCGCCGACATGAAAATACCGGCCGGGATGCCCCAGGCCTGGCCCGCGAACTTGGAGATCGCATAGCCGGCGACGGCCGCCGCCATCACCCAGGGGAAATCGCGGCGGTTGGCCTTGAACAACATCGCGAACGCGAACGCGGCCAGCAGCAGCGCGCCCCACTCGACCCAATCGGCCTGCGGTCGCGAGGCGCGCACCAGCGGTTCCAGCCCGACGATGCCGGACAGGGTCACCGCGATCACCGCGCCCACCGTCAGTTTCAGGATCGTGGTCACCGCACCGGCAAACCGCGCCGTGCCGGAGACCCAGTGCTGGCTGGCCAGCTCATTGACCGCATTGGTCAGCGACATCCCGGGCAGCAGCACCACCAGCGAGGCGATGATCACCGTGTTGAGGTTGAGCGCCCCGATGAAGGAGGCCACCAGCGTCGCCACCGAGCCGGCGAGCAGGGCCGCCAACGCTTCGTTGGCCTCGCGCGTGGCCGGGCGGCGGTCGGTATACATGCCCATGACGCCGATCAGCAGACCGATCACGCCGGCGGTGGCGATATCCAGCCACGGCAGTTTCCACAGGCCGGCCACGCCCGCTGCGCCCAGGCTGTAGGAAAGAATGGTGCGGATCTTGCCCCAGCGGCCGGGATCCTTGTCCAGCTGGCGCAGCGCGGTGTGCCCCTGCGCGATGCTCATGGTGCCGTTGGCCACCGCATCGGTGATCTGGTCGGCGATGCTGAGTTTATGCAGGTCGTTCTCGCCCGGCGCCAGCCGGATCACGCGGGTGATGTCCGACGAACCGATCGCCTTGGTCGGGTCGCTGAAACTCAGGATCAGGCCGGTCGGGTTCGACCACGGCTCGCAATCCAGGTCCAGCCGCTGCGCCAGCGCGACCACGGCGGCTTCCAGCCGCTGCGCGGTAGTGCCATAGCTGTGCAGGCGCCCGGCCATTTCCGAAACGAAGGCCACGCGCTGTGCGTAGGTGGCCGGTGGTGCAACGATGGTGGGGGCGTCGGCAGACATGCGCCGTAGTATTACCCGAACACGCCCCGGCCTGAAAAATCCCGGTGGCATCGCATCGCGGCATGACGCCCCCGGTGTTGCCGAGCAACGCGTTCAGCCCGGTCCGGCGCATACGCGAGCCATGCACCCGGACAGGTTATGCTGCGCGCAGGACGCCTACATGACCTCAGACCAAGCCCCCCATCTCGAGCAGGATGCCCAAGACCCCGGTCTGATCCGGTTGTCTGGTCATTGGACTTTACGCACCGCGCTGGACGCGGCCGAGGTGCTGCGCGGCCTTCCTGAGAAGGTGACCGGTCTGGACGCCAGCGGGATCACCCTGCTCGACTCGGCCGGCGTGCTGCAGCTGCTGCGCGTGGCCCACCGCGCCGATCTCGGCGAGGACGCGGTGACGTTCCGCGAGGAGCATCGTGCGCTGGTCTCCACCATCGAGGAAGTCGCCGACGACCGGCCCAAGGCCAAGCGCGACTTCGGCGTGCTGGCCGCACTGGAACGGCTGGGTGTCAGCGTGCACGGCATGGGCCACAACATCGTGGCGCTGGCCAGCTTCCTCGGCGAGAACCTGGTCAAGGGCGCGCGCCTGATCAAGGAACCGCGCCGTTTCCGGCTCACCGCCACCGTCGCCCAGATGGAACAGGTCGGCCTGGATGCGGTGCCGCTGGTGGCACTGCTGTCGTATCTGGTGGGTGCGGTGATCGCCTTCCTCGGCTCCACGATCCTGCGCGACTTCGGCGCCGAGATCTACGTGGTCGAACTGGTCAGCATCGCCTTCCTGCGCGAGTTCGCCGTGTTGTTGACCGCGATCGTGCTGGCCGGCCGCACCGCCAGTGCGTTCACCGCGCAGATCGGTGCGATGAAGGCGCGCGAAGAAATCGACGCGATGAAGACGCTGGGCCTGGACCCGGTCGATCTGCTGGTGCTGCCGCGGCTGATCGCCCTGCTGATCACCCTGCCGCTGCTGACCTTCATCGCGATGGTCGCCGGCCTGGCCGGTGGCATCACCGTGGGTGCGTTCGATCTGGATATCCCGCCGCAGATGTATATCGCGCGGATGCACGACACCATGGAAGTGCGCAACATGCTGGTGGGCCTGTCCAAGGCGCCGGTGTTCGCGCTGGTGATCGGCCTGATCGGCTGCCTGGAAGGCCTGAAGGTGGAAGGCACCGCGCAGTCGGTCGGCGAGCGCACCACCTCCAGCGTGGTGCAGGCCATTTCGCTGGTGATCATCCTCGACGCGTTCGCCGCGCTGTGGTTCATGAAGATGGGCTGGTAACCGATGATCACCGACACCGCGCCGGCCCCTGACCGCGACGCTGCCGCCAGCGATGACGGCGAATTGCTGATCCGCGTGCGCGGGCTGACCAACCGTTTCGGTGCGCAGGTGGTACACGACGGGCTGGACCTGGATGTGCGTCGCGGCGAGATCCTCGGCGTGGTCGGCGGCTCGGGCACCGGCAAATCGGTGTTGATGCGCAGCATCCTCGGCCTGCGCACGCCTGACGATGGTCAGATCGAGGTGCTCGGCGTCGATGCCCGCTCCAGCGACCCGGCCAACCGCCTGCATATCGAACGCAATACCGGCGTGCTGTTCCAGGATGGTGCGCTGTTCTCCTCGCTGACCGTGGGCGAGAACGTGCAGGTGCCGTTGAAGGAACATCACGGCGAGCTGCCCGAGCGCTGGCATTACGAACTGGCCCTGCTCAAGGTGAAGCTGGCCGGCCTGCCCGCCGATGCGATCAACAAGCTGCCCTCGCAGCTGTCCGGCGGCATGCGCAAGCGCGCCGGCCTGGCCCGCGCGCTGGCCTTGGACCCGCCGCTGCTGTTCCTGGACGAGCCCACGGCCGGGCTGGACCCGATCGGCGCGGCCGCGTTCGACCGCCTCATCAAGACCCTGCAGGAAGCGCTGGGCCTCACTGTCTTCCTGATCACACACGATCTGGACACCCTGTATGCGATCTGTGACCGGGTGGCGGTGCTGGCCGACAAGAAGGTCATCGCCAACGCCCCGCTGCACGAGATCGAACAACTGGACCACCCGTGGATCCAGGAGTACTTCCACGGACCGCGCGCGCGTGCTGCGCGCGATGCAAAGCACGAGAGCGAGTAAGCCATGGAAACCAAAGCCAATTACGTCCTGATCGGCGCCTTCACCCTGGTGGTGGGACTGGCGCTGCTGGCCTTCGGCCTGTGGGCCGCCAAGTACTCCTCCGACCGCACCTGGACGGAATACCGCGTGGTGTTCCGCGAGGCCGTCACCGGCCTGTCGGTGGGCAGCCCGGTGCAGTACAACGGCATCGCGGTCGGCTCGATCACCGAGTTGAACCTGGTCCCGGATGATCCGCGCCAGGTGGTCGCGCGGATCCGCCTGAACTCCAATACGCCGGTCAAGACCGACACCCGCGCCAAGCTGGCGATCACCAGCCTGACCGGTCCGTCGATCATCCAGCTAAGTGGCGGCACCCCGCAGTCCGCCGCGCTGACCGCGGTCAACAAGGACCCTGCCCCGATCATCCCGACCACGCCGTCGGCGCTGCAGAACATCACCGACGTGGCCAACCGCATCGTCGAGCGCATGGACCAGGTGCTGAGCGACCGCAACGTGGCCAGCATCAACGCGACCCTGGCCAACCTGGAAACCATCAGCGGCGGCCTGGCCGACCGTGACCAGGGCACCCAGGCGCTGCTGCTCAGCGCGCGCGATGCCGCACGCAGCCTGGACGTCACCCTCAAGAGCACCAACGGCACCATCCAGCGCCTGGACAAGAATCTGGTGCAGCAGCTGCCACCGATCCTGGACAAACTGGAAACCACGCTGAGCAAGCTGGACTCCGCCGCCGGCAACGCCGACTCGATCCTTGGCGAGAACCGCGCCGCGATCAACAGCTTCGCCAACGATGGCCTGGCCCAGCTCGGCCCGACCCTGACCGAGCTGCGCGGCCTGATCCGCGACCTGCGCCGGGTCAGCGACCGCCTGGACAACAACCCGGCACGTTATCTGCTCGGCCGCGACGCACCCAAGGAGTTCGAACCCAAATGAGCCGCCCGACCTTGTTCCGGCCCCTGCTGCCGATCGCCCTGATCGCCGCGCTTGGCGGCTGCTCGCTGCTGGGCAGCAACGAGCGCAGCGCGGTGACCATCTATTCGCCCGTGGTCCGCATCCAGGCCGACCCGAGCTGGCCGACCGTCGATTGGCAGCTGGTGCTGGTCAAGCCCAGCGCCGCGCGCGTGGTCGACAGCCCGCGCATCAACGTGCGCCCGACTCCCTCCGAACTGGAGGTCTACAAGGGCGTGAGCTGGGCCCAGCCGGCCACCGACATGCTCGATGACGCGCTGGTGCGCGGTTTCGAGGATTCCGGTCGCATCAACGGGGTGGCCCGGGTCACCACCGGCATCCGGGCCGACTACAAACTGGCCATGGACGTGCGCCGCTTCGAAGCCGACTACCGCGGCCAGGCTACGCCGACCGCGCTGATCGAAGTCAACGCCAAGCTGATCCACGTGATCGACCAGCGCGTGGTCGCCGACCGCACCTTCCGCCAGGAAAACCCGGTCGGCAGCACCGACGTCGCCCAGGTCACCGCCGCGCTGGAACAGGGGCTGCAGACACTGACCACGAACGTGGTGGGCTGGACGCTGGTGACCGGCGAGCAGGATCACGCCCGCAGCGCGGTCACCCCTGCCCGGGTGCGTTGATCCAGCGGAACGTGAGATTCAGGCGCTCGGCCAGCGGCCGGGCGCTCTTCGGCAGCGAATGCTGGTAATGGCGCTGGGTCTGCCCGCCCATCACCAGCAGATCGCCATGGTCCAGCAGGACCTCGGCCTTCTTCGCATGGTCGTCCCGGCGCCGCAGCAGGAACCGCCGCGCCGCGCCCAGACTCAATGACGCGATCACCGGTGCCGGCCCCAGTTCGGGCTCGTTGTCGCTGTGCCAGCCCATCCCATCATCGCCATCGCGGTAGCGGTTGAGCAGCACGCTGTTGAACGCATGGCCACAGCAGGCCGCCAGCTGATCGCGCAGCGGCAGCAGCGCCGGATGCCAGGGCTGCGGCACGAACTCGGTACCGGAATAGCGGTAGCGCGCGGCCGGGTCGCCCATCCAGCAGCTCAGGCGCGGGGAATCGACCTGGCGGCCGAACATCCGGATCGTGTGCACCTCCCATGGGACGTCGTCGCGGAGCGTGCGCTGGAGGGTGTCGGCGGTGTCGCGGGAGAGCCAGTGACGGTGCCAACTCACTTCAGCGTCGCGCAGATGCAGGTCCATGGCCTTCCTCAGGAGCCAGCGTGGTGCCCGTTGAACGGACACCACGGCGGCAATGGCAATCAGGCTTGGACGAAGGCCACGCCGGTCTTTTCCTTCAACTCATCCATACCCACGCCCGGAGCCGCCTCGACCAGCACCAGGCCCGTGTCAGTGACATCGAACACGGCAAGGTCGGTGATGATGCGGTCCACCACGCCGACACCGGTCAGCGGCAGATTGCACTCGGGCAGAATCTTGTGCTCGCCGCTTTTGGCGGTGTGCTCCATCAGCACCACCACGCGCTGCACGCCGGCGACCAGATCCATCGCCCCGCCCATGCCCTTGACCATCTTGCCCGGCACCATCCAGTTCGCGAGGTCGCCCTTGTCGGTGACCTGCATCGCGCCGAGGATGGCCAGGTTGATGTGGCCGCCGCGGATCATCGCGAAGCTGTCGTGGCTGCCGAAGTAGCTGGCGCCCGCGCGTGCGGTCACCGTCTGCTTGCCGGCATTGATCAGGTCGGCGTCGACCTCGGCCTCGGTCGGGAACGGGCCGATGCCGAGCAGGCCATTTTCGGACTGCAACCAGACATCCACACCGTCGGGAATGTGGTTGGCGACCAGGGTCGGCAGGCCAATACCCAGGTTCACGTAGGCGCCGTCGGTCAGTTCGCGCGCGGCGCGCTGTGCCATTTCATCGCGGGTCCAGGCCATCTCAGTTCGCCTCCTGGCGCACGGTACGCTGTTCGATACGCTTCTCGGGGTGCGGGTTGTGCACGATGCGGTGCACGTAGATGCCCGGCAGGTGCACCTGGTCCGGGTCGATGCTGCCCACCGGCACCACCTCTTCCACTTCCACGATGCACAGCTTGCCGGCCATCGCGCAGGCCGGGTTGAAGTTGCGCGCGGTCTTGCGGAACACCAGGTTGCCGGCCTCGTCGGCCTTCCACGCCTTGACCAGCGCGACGTCGGCGCGCAGCGCGGTCTCCATCACGTAGTGCTTGCCATCGAATTCGCGGGTTTCCTTGCCCTCGGCCACCACCGTGCCGTAGCCGGTTGCGGTGAAGAAGGCCGGGATGCCCGCACCACCGGCACGCAGGCGCTCGGCCAGGGTGCCCTGCGGGTTGAACTCCAGCTCCAGCTCACCGGCCAGGTACTGGCGCTCGAATTCCTTGTTCTCGCCCACGTAGGACGAGATCATTTTCCGGATCTGGCGGGTCGCCAGCAGCTGGCCGAGGCCAAAGCCATCCACGCCCGCATTGTTGGAGATCACGGTCAGATCCTTGGCACCGGAATCGCGCAGCGCGGCGATCAGGGCCTCGGGAATACCGCACAGGCCGAACCCGCCGACCGCCAGGGTCTGGCCATCGGCGATGGCGCCTTGCAGCGCTTCAGCCGCACTGGCGTACTGCTTTCCACGTCGCCCGGCGTTGTCTGGGGACTTGCTCATCTACGCCCTCACCTCGTTGATGTAAGCGGCCATTGTAGCCATTGCCCGGGGCTTTCCCTGCCCCCGGGCTCCGGCATTGACCCGGCCCGCCCCGGTGAAAACGATTCCCATACACGGCAGCGGCTAAACTAGTGCGCTGACTGTCAGAAGGACTGAATAGATGACGCTCCCCGCATTCAAGGCGTACGACATCCGCGGCCGGGTTCCGGATGAACTGAACGAAGATCTGGCCCGTCGCATCGGCGTGGCCCTGGCGGCGCAGCTGTCGCCCGGCACGGTGGTGGTTGGCCACGATGTCCGCCTCACCAGCGGGGCCCTGCAGGATGCGCTGGCAGCCGGCCTGCGCGGCGCCGGCCGCGAGGTGCTCGACATCGGGCTGTGCGGAACCGAAGAAGTCTATTTCCAGGTGGACCACCTGAAGGCGGCCGGCGGGGTCATGGTCACCGCCAGCCATAATCCGATGGATTACAACGGCATGAAGCTGGTCAAGGAGCAGGCCCGCCCGATCAGTTCCGATACCGGCCTGTTCGCGATCTCCGATGCGGTCGAGGCCGACCAGGCCCCCGCCGCCGAGCCGAGCGCCGGCCTGCAGTCGCATCCGGACAAGAGCGCCTACATCGCGCACCTGCTGAGCTACATCGAGCCCAAGGCCCTCAAGCCCTTGAAGCTGGTCGTCAATGCCGGCAACGGCGGCGCCGGCACGATCGTGGATCTGCTCGCCCCGCACCTGCCGCTGGAGTTCATCCGCATCTGCCACGAGCCCGATGGCAGCTTCCCGAATGGCATCCCCAATCCGCTGCTGCCGGAAAACCGCGAGCTCACCGCACAGGCCGTGCGCGAGCATGGCGCGGACTTCGGCATCGCCTGGGATGGCGACTTCGACCGCTGCTTCTTCTTCGACCATAACGGCCGCTTCATCGAAGGCTATTACCTGGTCGGTCTGCTTGCCCAGGCGATCCTCGCGCGCCAGCCCGGCGGCAAGATCGTGCACGACCCGCGCCTGACCTGGAACACGGTGGAAATGGTCGAGGACGCCGGTGGCCAGCCGGTGCTGTGCAAGAGCGGCCACGCGTTCATCAAGGAAAAGATGCGCTCGGAAAATGCCGTCTACGGCGGCGAGATGAGTGCGCACCATTATTTCCGCGAGTTCGCCTACGCCGATTCCGGCATGATCCCGTGGCTGCTGATCGCCGCGCTGGTGTCCGAGTCCGGCCGCTCGCTGGCCGATCTGGTCGAAGCGCGCATGCAGAAGTTCCCGTGCAGTGGCGAGATCAATTTCAAGGTCGCCGATGCCAAGCGCTCCGTCGCCCGCGTGATGGAGCATTACGCCGCGCAGGCGCCGGCACTGGACCACACCGATGGCATCAGCGCCGATTTCGGCGAGTGGCGCTTCAACCTGCGCAGTTCCAACACCGAGCCGCTGCTGCGCCTGAATGTTGAAACCCGCGGCGACGCAGCGCTGCTGCGCGCACGCACCGATGAAATTTCCCAATTGCTCAAGGACGCCTGAGGCGAGTACCCCCACCATGCAGAACCTTCTTCCCGTCATCCTTTCCGGCGGCTCCGGCACCCGCCTGTGGCCACTGTCGCGCGAGTCCTACCCCAAGCAGTTCCTGGCATTGGCCGGCGAACAGACCATGCTGCAGGCCACCTGGCAGCGTGTGGCAGCGATCGCCGGCCGCGCGCCGCTGATCGTCGCCAACGAGGAGCACCGCTTCGTCGCCGCCGAGCAGCTGCAGCAGCTGGGCGTGCAGCCGCAGGCAATCCTGCTGGAGCCGATTGGCCGCAACACCGCCCCGGCGATCGCGGTGGCCGCGCTGGAAGCGACGCGCGAGGGTGATGATGCGCTGCTGCTGGTGCTGCCGTCGGACCATGTAATCGCCGACGAACAGGCGTTCCGTGCTGCCGTACTGCGTGCGGTACCGGCCGCGGAGTCCGGCAAGCTGGTGACGTTCGGCATCGTGCCGACCGGCCCCGAAACCGGCTACGGCTACATCAAGGCGGCCTCCAAAGGTGATGTCCGCGCCGTGGATCGGTTTGTCGAGAAGCCGGATGCGGAAACCGCCAGCGCGTACGTGCAGTCGGGCGAGTATTTCTGGAACAGCGGCATGTTCCTGTTCAAGGCCTCGCGCTTCCTGGCCGAGCTGGAGACGTTCAATCCCGCCATGCTGGCCGGCAGCCGCACCGCCTGGCAGCAGGCGCGCCGCGACAGCGATTTCACCCGCCTGGACAAAGACGCCTTCGCCGCCGTGCCGTCGGATTCCATCGACTACGCGGTGATGGAAAAGACCGCCGACGCCGTGGTCGTGCCGCTGGATGCCGGCTGGAACGACGTCGGTTCGTGGACCGCGCTGCGTGACGTGTCCGAACAGGATGGCGAGGGCAACGCGCACCACGGCGACGTGATCGCGATCGACTGCCGCAACACCTTCGCCTACGGCGAGCGCCTGATCGCGCTGGTCGGCCTGGATGACGTGATCGTGGTCGAGACCGATGATGCGGTCATGGTCGGCAAGAGCGACCGCATGCAGGAGATCAAGCAGGTGGTCGCCCGGATCAAGGCCGATGGCCGTCCCGAAGCGACCTGGCACCGCAAGGTATACCGCCCGTGGGGCGCCTACGACTCGATCGACAATGGCGCCCGCTTCCAGGTCAAGCGCATCACGGTCAAGCCGGGCGCAACGCTGAGCCTGCAGATGCACCACCACCGCGCCGAACACTGGATCGTGGTCAGCGGTACCGCCGAAGTCACGCGTGGGGAAGAAGTGCTGCTGCTCACCGAGAACCAGAGCACGTACATCCCGCTGGGCGTGACCCATCGCCTGAAGAACCCGGGCAAGTTGCCGCTGGAGCTGATCGAAGTGCAGTCCGGCAGCTATCTGGGCGAGGACGATATCGTGCGGTTCGAGGACACGTACGGGCGTACCTGATCGACGCCAGACAGATAAACAGAAAACCCGGCCAAGGCCGGGTTTTTTTTATTGCGGGTAGAGCCACGCCATGCGTGGCTGCCCTGCCTGGAATCCTGACACCGCGTCAGCCACGCATGGCGTGGCTCTACGCCTGGGTCAGCAGTCCGCGATGACCCGCTTCAGACCGTCCTGCCAGCGTGGCAGCACGACGCCGAAGTCCTGCTCCAGCTTCGCCACATCCAGGTGCGAATAGGCGGGGCGCTTGGCCGGCGTCGGGTACTCGGCCGTGGAGATCGCCTCGACGTTCGGTGCCCGCGGCAGCACGCCTGTTGCGACCGCGTCCGCAAAGATCGCTTCGGCAAAGCCGTGCCAGCTGGTCTCGCCTTTGGCGGTCAGATGCCACGTGCCCGACAGTGCCCCGTCGTGCTGCAGCGCCTGCGCGGTCACATCGGCAATCAACGCTGCCGGCGTCGGCGTACCAATCTGATCCGCCACCACGCGCAGTACGTCGCGCTCCGCCCCCACCCGCAGCATCGTGCGCAGGAAGTTGGCGCTGTGGGAAGCGTATACCCACGCGGTGCGGAAGATCAGGTGGCGTCCACCGGCCGCACGGATGGCTTGCTCACCGGCCAGCTTGCTGGCGCCATACACGCCCAGCGGGGCGGTCGCATCGTCTTCCCGGTACGGGCGCGTGCCCTGCCCGTCGAACACGTAATCGGTGGAGTAATGCACCAACGGGACGCCGGCCTGCGCGCACCAGTGCGCCAGTACACCGGGGGCTTCGGCGTTCGCACGGAAAGCCGCCTCCCGGTCGTCCTCGGCCCGGTCCACCGCGGTGTAGGCGGCGGCATTGACCACCAGCGCCGGCCGGACGCGGTCCAGCAGTGCGGTTAGCGAGGCGGGCTGGTCGAAGTCGGCCACCTCGCACGCGCTGCCGTCGGGCAGCGCGCCACTGCGGGTGGTCGCCACGATCGTACCCAGCGGGGCCAGTGCGCGTCGCAGTTCCTGGCCAAGCTGGCCATTGGCCCCCAGCAGCAGGATCGTCACGGCTGGTAGACCGGCAGGCGGTCCTCGGCGATGTCCTTCAGGAACGGCGCAGACTCGTCCTTGGCCGACAGCGTGGGTGCGCTGATCGGCCAGTCGACGGCGATGTCGGCATCGTTCCAGCGGACGCCGGCGTCGAAGTCCTTCAGGTACACCTCGGTGCAGAGGTAGCTGAAAATCGCCCGTTCGGACAGCACGGCGAAACCATGCGCGAAGCCTTCCGGAATCCAGAACTGCTTCTTGTTCTCCGCGCTCAGCACCACGGCGGCCCACTGGCCGAAGGTCGGCGAGCCACGACGGATATCCACCGCCACGTCGTAGACTTCGCCTTCAAGCACGCTGACCAGCTTGCCCTGCGGCCGCGGCCACTGATAGTGCAGGCCGCGCAGCACGCCCTTGGACGAGCTGGAGACGTTGCTCTGTACGAATTTCGTCGGCAGTCCATGCTCACCGAAGCGGGCCGCGTTCCAGGTCTCGAAGAAGAAGCCGCGCTCGTCGCCGAACACGGCCGGCTCGATCACCACGCAACCCGGCAGCTTGGTGTCGACAATCTTCACGGCACCACTCCTCGCACAGCCAGCGTGTGCAGGTACTGGCCGTAGCCGTTCTTGATCAGCGGCGCTGCCAGCCTCTCCAGCTGCTCGGCGTTGATCCAGCCCTGGCCGAAGGCGATTTCTTCCGGGCAGCAGACCTGCAGGCCCTGGCGGGTCTGGATGGTCTCGATGAAGTTGGAGGCTTCCAGCAGCGACTGGTGGGTGCCGGTATCCAGCCACGCATAGCCACGACCCAGCGCTTCCAGATGCAGGTTGCCCTCGCGCAGGTAACGCTGGTTGAGATCGGTGATCTCCAGCTCGCCGCGCGGCGACGGCTTCAGCTCCGCGGCGTAATCGCTGGCGTTGCCGTCGTAGAAGTACAGGCCGGTGACGGCATAGTTCGAACGCGGCTTTTCGGGCTTCTCGACCAGATCGATGACCTTGCCGGCTTTGTCGAATTCGGCCACGCCGTAGCGCTCCGGATCATTGACCCAGTAACCGAACACCGTGGCACCGGTATCGCGCTGGTCGGCATTGCGCAGCACTTCACGCAGGCCATGACCGTGGAAGATGTTGTCGCCCAGCACCAGGCAGCTCGGCTTGCCGCCGATGAAGTCCTTGCCGATCAGGTAGGCCTGCGCCAGCCCGTCCGGACTCGGCTGCACGGCGTACTCGATGTTCATGCCCCACTGCGAGCCATCGCCAAGCAGGCTCTGGAACAGCGCCTGCTCGTGCGGCGTGTTGATGATCAGCACGTCGCGGATCCCGGCCAGCATCAGCACGCTGAGCGGGTAGTAGATCATCGGCTTGTCGTACACGGGCAGCAGCTGCTTGCTGACGCCCTTGGTGATCGGATACAGGCGCGTGCCCGAACCACCTGCGAGGATGATGCCCTTGCGTTGAGTCATGCGGTTGTCCTCTGTCTGGTGATCACCGCGCTCAGGCGGTGGTGCCGATGCGCTGCAGGCGGTAGCTGCCGTCGAGCACGCCGTTGACCCAGTCCTGGTTGTCCAGGTACCAGTCCACGGTGAAGCCGATGCCCTGCTCGAAGGTGTACTTCGGCTCCCAGCCCAGCTGGTCCTTGAGCTTGGAGGCATCGATCGCGTAGCGGCGGTCATGGCCGGGGCGGTCGGTCACGTAGGTGATCTGGCTGGCGCGCGGCTGGCCATCCTCACGCGGGCGGCGTGCATCGAGCAGTGCGCAGATCGCCTGCACCACTTCGATGTTCTGCTTCTCGGAGTTGCCGCCGACGTTGTAGGTCTCACCGATCTGGCCCTTGGCCAGCACGGTGCGGATCGCTTCGCAGTGGTCGCTGACGAACAGCCAGTCGCGCACCTGCTTGCCATCGCCGTAGACCGGCAGCGGTTCGCCGGCCAGGGCCTTGGCGATCACCAGCGGGATCAGCTTCTCGGGGAAGTGGTACGGGCCGTAGTTGTTGGAGCAGTTGGTGGTCAGCACCGGCAGCCCGTAGGTGTGGTGGAACGCGCGCACCAGATGGTCCGAGGCCGCCTTGGACGCCGAGTACGGCGAGTTGGGCGCATACGGGGTGGTCTCGCTGAACTTGCCGGTCTCGCCGAGGGTGCCGTAGACCTCATCGGTGGAGACGTGCAGGAAGCGGAACGCCTGGCCCTTGTCGTCCGGCAGCGCCTTCCAGTAATCGCGTACGGCTTCCAGCAGCGCCAGGGTGCCCACCACGTTGGTCTGGATGAACGCGCCCGGGCCGTCGATGGAACGGTCCACGTGGCTTTCGGCGGCGAAGTTCAGCACCGCGTCGGGCTGGTGCTCGGCCAGCAGGCGCGACACCAGCGCCTGGTCGCCGATGTCGCCCTCGACAAACACGTGGTCCGGGTTGCCGTCCAGCGAGGCCAGCGTCTTGAGGTTGCCCGCGTAGGTCAGCGCATCGAGATTGATGACGCGCACGCCTTTGGCGACCGCTTCGAGGACAAAGTTACCGCCAATGAATCCGGCTCCGCCGGTGACAAGCCATGTGGGCACTACCCGTTCTCCTGTTCGATGTGCGTGCAGGGGGCCTGGTGGCGCCCCGACTCAGCGCCACAGGATACATGGCGGCCGTCTTCACGACTGCCCGTGCAGCGTGAACAGTCGGCGTTTTCCGTCGATTTCATGACGCGCTGCAGCATAACCATACGCATTCGCATGGTGCCCTTGCGCCAGTTAGAATCGCTGTCCCACCCCCGAACCGGTTGCTAGTCAAAGAACCGGACGTTCTCCCGTTATTGAAGGATCCAGCACCAGATGAAAATCCTCGTCGCGTACAAGCGCGTGGTGGACTACAACGTCCGCATTCAGGTCAAGCCGGACGGTTCCGGCGTGGTCACCGACGGCGTCAAGCTGTCCCCCAACCCGTTCGATGAAATCGCGCTGGAAGAAGCGCTGCGCCTGCGCGACAAGGGCATCGCCACCGAGGTCGTGGTCGCCACGATCGCACCGGCCGATGCCCAGGCGCACCTGCGCAACGGCCTGGCCATGGGCGCCAACCGCGCCATCCATGTCGTGACCGACCAGGCGATCCAGCCGCTGACCGCCGCCCGCACCCTGCTCAAGCTGGTCGAGAAGGAACAGCCGGACCTGGTGATCCTGGGCAAGCAGGCCATCGACGACGACGCCAACCAGACCGGCCAGATGCTGGCCACGCTGTGGGGCCGCCCGCAGGCGACCTTCGCCAGCAAGCTGGACATTGCCGACGGCAAGGCCACGGTCACCCGTGAAGTCGACGCCGGCCTGGAAACGCTGGAAGTCGACCTGCCGGCCGTGGTCACCACGGACCTGCGCCTGAACGAGCCGCGCTTCATCAAGCTGCCCGACATCATGAAGGCCAAGGCCAAGCCGCTGGAGACCCTGCAGCTGGCCGACCTCGGCGTTGAAGCCGCCGATACCTTCAAGACCACCCAGTACGCCGCGCCGGTCAAGCGCAGCAAGGGTGTGATGGTCAAGGATGCGGCCGAACTGGTCGCTGCACTCAAGCAGAAGGGGTTGCTGTAATGACCAAGATCCTCGTTGTCGCTGAACACCACGACGGCAAGCTCAACGCCGCCACCGCCAAGACCGTCAGCGCGGCCGCCGCGATCAGCGGCGCCAGCATCGACGTGCTGGTGCTGGCCGCCGATCCGGCCGCCGTGGCCGCCGAGGCTGCGCAGCTGGCGGGCGTGGCCAGGGTGCTGACCGTGGCCAACGCCGCCAACGCGCAGGCGCTCGCCCAGGTGCTGGCCCCGCAGATCGCGCAGCTGGCCACCGGCTACACCCACGTGTTCGGCCCCTCGACCACCTTCGGCAAGGACCTGATGCCGTGCGTGGCCGCCCTGCTGGGCGTCAACCAGGTCTCGGACCTGATGACCGTCGAAGGCAGCCACAGCTTCAAGCGCCCGATCTATGCGGGCAACGCCATCATCACCGTCGAAGTGCCGGCCGACCAGATCGTGGTCGCCACCGTGCGTGCCGCCTCGTGGCCGGAAGCAGCCAAGGGCGGCAGCGCCAGCGTGGAAGCGGCCAGCGTCGATGCGACCCTGCCGAGCCACACCCGCTTCATCGGCCTCGCCGCCGGTGCCACCGACCGCCCGGACCTGCAGAGCGCCAAGCGCGTAGTGTCCGGCGGCCGTGGCGTGGGTTCGGAAGAGAACTTCAAGGTGATCTTCCAGCTGGCCGACAAGCTCGGTGCCGCGGTCGGTGCCTCCCGCGCCGCCGTGGACGCCGGCTATGTGCCGAGCGACCTGCAGGTCGGCCAGACCGGCAAGATCATCTCGCCGGAGCTGTACGTGGCCGTCGGCATCAGCGGTGCCATCCAGCACCTGACCGGCATCAAGGACGCCGGGACCATCGTGGCGATCAACAAGGACCCGGACTCGCCGATCTTCGAGATCGCCGATATCGGCCTGGTGGGGGATCTGTTCACCCTGCTGCCCGAGCTGGAAGCGGCGCTGGGCTGAGCCCGACCCGCAGGGCGTGATGGCCTTGGCCCTCACGCCCTGCCTCTTTCCGCGGGCCGTCCAGGCCGCGTAAGGTAAGCCCCCCGGGTGGCCGCAGCGCTGCCACCGGCCGCCCAGCATGGACGTGATTCGATATGCCCGTACCTTTCCGCCACTGCCTACCGAACGGGGACCTGCGATGATCGTCGGTTCGGGACTGGTGGCGCGTGCATTCGCGCCCCTGTTCGCAGACGACGCCAGAACCGTCATTTTCGCCTCCGGGGTGTCCAACTCCAGCGAAACAGACCCGGCCGCCTTCGCACGCGAGCGTGCAATGCTGGCGCAGTACCTGGCCGGCGACATCACCCGGCTGGTCTATTTCGGCAGCTGCAATGTGGTCAACCCGCTGCAGGACTCGCCCTATTTCCGGCACAAACGTGCCATGGAAGCACTGGTCGCCGCGCATCCGGCCGGTATCGTGCTGCGGCTTCCACAGGTGGTCGGGCATACCCGCAATCCGAACACGCTCACCAACTTCCTGCGAGACCGCATCCTGGCTGGCGATCCGCTGACCGTCTGGACACGCGCCTGCCGCAATCTGATCGATATCGACGACGTCGTCCGCATCGCCGCGCAGCTGCTCTCCGGCGCTGGGCCGGTGCCAAAGGTGGCCTCGATCGCTTCCCCATGGTCGCTGCCGATGACGGAGATCGTCGGCCTGTTCGAATCCGTGCTTGGACGCCGCGCGCAGATCATCGCGGTGGACCGGGGCGAGGAGATGCTGATTGATACCGCGCTGGCCGAGCGCACGGCGCGCGACATCGGGCTGGATTTTGGTCCAGACTACCCTCTCCGCGTGATCCACAAGTACTACGGCCAGCCCCATGAATCCTGAAATCTCCGTCGTCATACCTGTCTATGGCAGCGCCGGCATCCTGCCGAACCTGGTGGCCAGACTGGAGGAGACACTGTTCCCGGCGTTTGGGGACGGCGGCTTTGAAGTCATTCTGGTGCATGACGCCGGCCCCGATGACGCCTGGTCCGTCATCGTGCAGCAGGCCCAGGCACGCCCTTGGCTGCGTGGCTTGGATCTACGACGAAACGCAGGGCAGCACAATGCGATCATGGCGGGACTTGGCATAGCGCGCGGCCGATACATCGTGACGATGGACGACGACCTCCAGCACGATCCTGCCGACATTCCTCGGATCGTCGCCAAACTACGTGAAGGCGCAGACCTGTGCTACGCGCAGTTCCCGGAAAAGCAGCACGCGCTATGGAAGCGGCTCGGCAGCCGCTTCAACGACATGGTTGCCGCGCGCCTGCTCAAGAAGCCAAAGGGCCTGTACCTCTCTCCGTTTCGGGGATTCGTCCGCGAACTCGGTGAAGAGGCGCGGAGGTACAACGGTCCTTTCGTCTACCTTGATGGACTGCTGATCCAAAGCACCAGCCACAAACGCATCGCAACCGTCATCGCGCAGCATCATGCACGCGGGGATGGGCAGTCCGGTTACAGCCTGAGCAAGTCCATCTCGCTGTGGTTGCAGATGGCCACCAGCTTCTCGATCGTTCCGCTGAGGTTTGTATCCCTCGCAGGTATCGTGGCCTCGTGCATCGCCTTTCTGCTTGCGATCGTCGTCCTGTGGCAGAAACTGCACTCCCCTCAGGTTGCTGTCGGGTGGCCCTCGCTGATCATCACCATCCTCTTCATGGGTGGTCTGCAGTTGTTGGCGTTGGGTGCGATTGGCGAGTACACCGGCAGAATCCTGCTGAACATCAATAATCGCCCTCAGTACATCATTGGCGAAACCGCCAATGTGGATGACGCGCCGGAGAGCTGACCGCGCTGACGTTGCCGGCGGAACGTGGTCACTGCGCCCCTGGAGACCAAGCAGGTCATCCGCTCATGCCTCAGGGGCTTCCCTCGGGCAGCCGGCCTCAGCCGGCCTGCATTCGGCGACCCAGCCAGACATAGGTCAAGCGGCGCGCATGGGCCATCAAGCGAGCCTTGAGATTCCCCACGCGAAGCGTCAGGCCTGGCAACAAAGTGGGATCTGCCGCAGCCAACGCGTTGTGGAATGCGATAGCCTGATTCGCCTGTTCATGCATCAGACGCACGCTCCACTGCCCGGCGTTGATCCTGAAGCTGGCCAGGCTTTCGCGTAACGCCACCATGTCTCCCTGCAGCATCACGCTGGTGTAGCTTGCCTGATCGATGAGGTAGGGGTGACTGTTGTCCCATCCGCTGGCAGGCAGCAGCTCGCGCCGGAACATCACGCACCCGGGCTCGCCGAACAGATTTGTTCCGGCCATTACTGAAGCGCGCACGGCGTCACGGCCCGAGACCAGGCCATTGAGCGTGCCGAGCCCCCGGGCACCGATCACCACCTTTCCCTGCGCGTCGATGAGATCTCGCTTACAGGCGACGAACACCGCAGAAGGGTGGGCATCAAGCGCGGCGACCTGCTTGCTGAGCGCATCCGGTGCGATGAGGTCGTCACCACACACCAGCTTCAACAGCTCACCACGTGCGGCCTGCGTTACCCGGTCCCAGTTGGCCTTGGCACCGCCGCCTGGCGGGGTCGGTGACAGAACACGTACGCGCGGGTGCTCGGCATACTGCGCCAACAGTGTCTCGGTTCCATCAGCGGATGAATGATCGGCAATGACCAGTTCGTAATCCTGATAGTCCTGCGCCAGGATTGAATCCAGGGTCTGCTGCAGGTAGTCCGCATTCTTGTAGGCAGGTACAACGACCGACACTCGAGGAGTCATCAACGTTCCTCCTTGGAACCAGGCTCCGGGCGTCGCCGGAACGAGAAATACTTGTGACCGACATAATTGAAGATCACCACGACCACTGTGATGAGGATCTGTGTCGGAATGGGGGGCAGACCCAGCACATCCGCGAGGAGTGCCAGGGCTGCCATGTTGATCATCAGACTGCCGAGGTTGACACTGGCGAAGCGGGCGAAGTCACGCCAAGCATGACCCGATACCCGGAACACCAAACGGCGATAGACGAAAAACACCAGCACCAGCGACACAACCCATGCGATCACCAGGCTGGTCACGGAGGGAACGCCGGGGCCAAACAGCAGCACCAAGCCCGCGAACAACGCCGTGCTGAACGCTGTATTTGCTCCACCGACGATCAGGAAGAGGACGCGCTGATCCTTGAAGAAGCGTTGCAGTGGACCGGGAGCGCCCGATCCGGCAAGCGGCGAGCGCTCACCGTTCACTGCTGTCCACCCACGGGCAGCCCGGCAAAGTAATCGGCAAAGCCGGCAGGTCGGCGGATGATGACGCTATGCTTCCCCGCCGCCGGCAATGCGAATGCAGTCTGGAAGCCATTCACGGCCACCCCTGGTCGAACGTCGCCATCGACGATGGCATACCACCTGCCGTCGCTGTCTTCGTTCAACACCAGCAAGGCGGGACCACTGGTCTCCACCATCGCCTGCAACATCACAGCCGAGTTATGCCAGGCAGCGACCGGACGGGCCGAGAATTTCCCTTCGCCGAGCGTCGTCTGCCCTACCCCCAGTCTCTCCACCGCCCTGGGGGTGGCATAGATGTGATCGACCTGAGCGCCGTCCGCTGCCTGAAGCGATGCAGAAGGCGAAGGGACGACCGCCAGGCCACCCTCCGCAAGGAAGAGACGAGGCAGCGCTGCGGGATCGTCGCGGAGCGCGTAGCGATCATCAATGGCGAGCGCGCCCTCGGTCCCTGCCGCAACCACCGTGTAACGGACGCCATACAACCGGGCCACCGCGGGCTTGGGGAAGTAAAGCAGTTCGAACTTTGAACGCCGCTGTGGATTCAGGTCCCCGCGGATCCCCCGGGCTCCGAGATTGGCCAGCTGGTGGCCAAGGATTTTGAAATCAGGCAGCGTCTCGCTGACGGCGACGCGGTAGTTCTCCGGACTCTCCAGGGCTGCGAACACCGTCGCCATCGAATGCCGTTGTTCTATCCGTTCGCCCCGCACGATCATCGATTGCCCCAGGCTCGGCGTCTTGGCAACGACAATCGGTACTGCAGCCGAGACAATGACAACCAAGCTCAGCAGCGCCTTGTTGACCGCGACACCTCTGCTGGCCGACCACCACAGCAGCGCAGCGCCCAGCAACACGGGGATTATCTGCCAATAGAACTCGCCACTGACCAACACACCCAGCAAGGCCATGACGACAATGGTCGCTGCCGCGATCTCGGGCCACCAGATCCACTGACGCTGCTGCTTGCGGCGGATCAACGAGACAAGCCGCTGCAGACACAGCGCACCCACCGGAAGAGCCAGCATGACGACGTACAGCGACCACCAGTTTACTTCGCGCACCTTGTTGGCAATCGGCAACAGATACAACAGCCAGCCGAACGCAGCAAAGCAGAAGATGGCACTGATTGCGATTGATGCAAGCAAGGCAGTCATCAGCGGCCTCGTCCTGAACAACCATGGATAGGACAGACAGGCCAGTGCAATGGAAGCGCCCAGATAAAGGTTGCCCACCACCATGCTGTACTGATGAGCGAATGCGAAGGGTGCAAAAACAGCCTTCCACCCCAGCCCATGGGCCGTCAACGCGGACAGGGGCAGCTTGTCCTTTCCGCTGATGTCCCGACCATCACCCAGCCACCGGATCGAATCGCTATGGAAGTCCATCACCCCGGACAGGTAGGGGTAACAAGCGACGACGATCACCGCCGCGGCCAACGCAAGTGACGCATAGATGGGACGAAGGTGGACGTGAGCCTTCTGCCACCCCCGCTGCCTCAGCACGACAACGCTGTAAACCGCTCCGACAATTGCCGAGCCAACGAATGCCAGCACCAGATTCTGCGCTGGCTGTGCATAGATAAGAAGCGTCACCGAGGCCGCAAGGCCGATGGCCGCCACGGGCGCCCAACCTCGCTGGTAGATCCGCGCCTGGAAGAACAGTATCCACGGCAACCATGCCAGTGAAGCCGAAATGGGCGGCCACACTCCAACGCTCTGGAACGCAGGCAGGAAAGGAGCGACGAGGCCGACGGAGATTGCCAGCAGCTGCCGCAGGCCCAGGCAACGCCCGAGCAGATAGCTGCCGACGCCGTAGATTCCCATGTGGAGAAAGAAAACCAGCTTCAGGCGATCCAGCGTATCCAGAATCGTTGAATCACTGCCCAGCCAGTTGAAATACAACGGATACAAGGGATGAAAACTCGGGCTGCCCCAGTACGACAAGCCTGCAACCAGACCGGAGTCGTACATGCCGGCAAACAGCCCGTGCTCACCTATCGATCGGCTGATGTCGAAGTACATCGGTACAAGCACGTCGTCGGCGTCCGGACCATGCAGGATCGCGATGCCCGAGAACCTTGCGACAGCAACCACCAGTACGATCACCGCCACCGTCGCCGCACCCATGAGGTTGCGCGTCGCCTTGTTCATGCCATTTTTTACTCCTGTCACATCAATTCCTGACTAGTCGTCAGCCATCACAGCGCGACGTCGCATACCCCGGCCAGCCACTGCGCCCAGAATGGCTACAAGCGCGGCTCGATGGCTGCGGACAGTACACGCCAAAGAGCGTCGTGCGAGTAGAAGCTCCGGATGAACATCCGTTCTGCATCAGAGACCTGCTGCCAAGCCTCGTCATCACGCAGCAGTTTGACAATATGGGCGGCCATTTCCTCAGCCGCATCACCTACCGGCATGAAAGAAGACGCAGCGCCGAGGCCCTGCATACCGATCGAGGTGGTGACACAGGGGAGACCATGCTGCAGGCTTTCCAGCACTTTCCCCTTCACACCACCGCCGAAACGCAGCGGGGCCACCGCGACGCGTGCGTGCTGGTATCGCTGGGTCAGGACCTGATCGCTGACGTAACCGGTGACTTCGATATGCGCCGATGCCATCGCCAGGACCTCCGGCCGCGGATTGGAGCCGACCAGGCTCAACCGGACGCCGGGGACCTCACGGTGGACCAGCGGAAGGACCTCGCGAACGAACCACAACGCCGCATCGACGTTGGGCGCGTGAGCGAAACCGGCAACAAAGAGGATGCCCTCGCGGCCCTCCGGCCCGGCCATATCAGCCTCGGGCACAGGGTCATACGCGTACAGCGGAATGGTCTCCGCACGGATGTCGACACCCGGCTCATGCTCGGCCAGCCAACGGCGGACGTGGGCCGTTTCATCAGTGGATGGGTACAGCACCACGTCTGCCTGCTTCCACAGACCGTGTTCAAAATCACGGAAACGGCGAGTCTCTTCTTCGAGTTCACGATCCGGATGCAGCGCCAGCTGCTGCTGCATGCGCAGGTGATGGATATCGTGCCCGTAGTAGACAACCTTCGCACGGCTGTGCCGACGGACACTGCCAACCAGGTCGGCCGAGATATGCGGCCGGTTCAGCACCACCGCATCAAGGTAGTTGCCGTGTTCGGTCAGCCATGCGTCGAAGCGACCGACGTACTCCGAGCCGCACAGCACCTCAACGCCGAGCTGTTGCAGCGGCGGGGTATAGATCGGGTCCTGGTACGCATTGGCGGGCCAGAACGACACCTGGCACCCCTGGCGGACGAGGGTCTCGATCACCTGCCAGGTCGCCCGTGATCCCGCATCGCGGTCCGGCTGCGGTACGTAATGGTCCACGACCAGCACGTGTCGGCGGTTGCGGGAGCGGTCGCGCGCCAGGAACACATCCTGGGCGTTCGGGAACTGTTCGTCGCGCAGCGTGTTTTCCCAGCGTGCCAGGAACTTCTCGCGGTTGATCGCCTGGAACGCCTTCACGCCGGTCGTTTCATCGGTGCCGCTGGACAGACCTTCGTAATGGACGACAACCGATGCCGGCTGGAGATAGACCTTCAACCCCTGTTCGCGGATCCGGAAGGCAAGATCGGTATCTTCATAGTAGGCCGGTACATAGCGCTCATCGAAGCCACCCAGCGTCCGGAACAAGGTCGCCGGCAGCATGATCGACGCACCCGAGACGTAGTCGACTTCCTTCAGATAGCAATAAGCCGATCTGCCGGGAACATCCAGACGGCCAAAATTCCAGGCACTGCCGTCGGCCCAGACAATGCCACCGGCCTCCTGCAGCCGCCCGTCCGGATAGACGAGTTTGGAGCCGACCATGCCGGCGTCCGGATGGGTCCGGAAGACCTGCACCAGTGCGTCAAGCCAGCCAGGCGTCACTTCGGTGTCGTTGTTGAGAAGGTAAATGAACTCGCCCTTGGCCAGGGTCAAGGACTGATTGCATGACAGCAGGAAGCCGAGGTTCGTCGGGTTATCGTGGAACCGCAGGCCCGGAATCCGGGCGAGCTTCTTGATGTCCTGATCGCCGGAAGCATCCTCCAGGACCAGCACCTCGAAGGAAACATCCGCACCGGCACGGGCGATCGATGCGATGCAGGCCAGGCTCTGTTCGTAGTTGCCGTAGGTGGGGATGACGATGCTGACCACCGGCGCCTCGACTGACTCGAAGCGGAGGTCCTGCAGCGCCTGGTCGGGATTCTGGAGAATCTGATCCAGCTTGAGCCCCTCCACCGGAACCACGACAGCGTCCCGGCGACGCATCAAGAACCGCTTGATCGTCGGCACCAAGGGCGCGAGCAGGCGATGCCGTGCCAGGCCAGTGGCACGCAGCGAGTTCAACACGGCATCGCTGTCACCCCGCACGACACGGGACAGGAACCGCAGCGGCCGTGTGACTTTCCACGATTTCGACTGCAACAACGTGCTGGTGAATGCCTGCAGCGACGACAACTCACCACGATAGCGCTGCACGACGTCGGCCAGTTCCTGTTCGCGCCGACGATCGGCCGCCAGGTCCGCGGCGGGTGATTCACTGGACACTCCCCCCGCCGAGGCCATCAACAGCCCGATATCAAGGTGATGCTTGTGGAGGTCATCCCGTGCGCTGCCCAAGAGATTGGACAAATCGACTTCCAGCTGGATTTTCGCTTCCCACAACGCCGCGATGGCGCCTTCGAGCCGGCGGGCATGATCGCGCTCGACGCTCAGCACATTCTGCGCGTGCGCCAGGTTACGCTCGAGGACTTCGGCATGATGCTGCTTTTGCTGAAGCTCAATCCCCCGTGAGTTCATCAATTGACGCTGATGTTCGAGCTCGCCTGCGAGGCTCTCGACAGTCTGTCGCTGCTGCTCGAATTCTCCTGCGAGCTTCTCCAACGCGTTCTGCTGCTGTGACAGGTTCCCGTGCAACGACCCGACCTCGGCCTGCTCGCGCTGCACGTGACCGCGCAACGACGCGATCTCCGCATCCTGCGCCTTCGCCCACCGGGCCACTTCATGATGATGGTTGTAAAGATCTTCGCCTTCGGCATACAGCACCGAGGCAGGCAGCACCGGGATCAGCCCACGGTCTGCCGCGGCGATGGCCACGAAGTAGACCGCCGCCGGCATGTGCGCCACGCGCTGCTCCACGCGTTCGCCGGTATCGGCCAACGCCTGGAACACCTGCTGTTCCGGCGCGCCATCCAGGGGCGTGATGGTCGAGCAGACCGCCATGCGGTGACCGGACAGTTCCACCGCCGGGAAGTACTTCTCCAGCAGGGCCTGGAACTCATTGAGATAGAGTTCCTTGACGTGATAATCGTTGTGGTAACCGGCCTGGTCGGAGTAGACCTCCTTGTTCGGCGAGGACATGACCAGAATGCCGTCCGGGCGCAGCACGCGCCGGATCTCGGCCATCATTTCATCCTGCTCCAGCAGGTGCTCGATGGTCTCGAAGGACACCACGACATCCACGCTGTCATCGGCAAGCGGAATGGCCGCTGCCGAACCCTGCAGATACTGCAGGTTGCCAAGCGCGGCATACCGTTCGGCGGCATGATTCACTGCATCGTGGGAAATATCCACGCCGCGCACCGAGCGCGCTTTGGAGGCCAGCATGGCGCTGCCATAGCCTTCGCCACTGGCGACATCGAGCACGTCCTTGCCTTCCACCAGCGGCAGGCACCACGCATAGCGATGCAGGTGCTCCTGCCTGATCACGCCGTGCTCAGTGGGCACAAAGCGCTCGCCGGTAAACTCGATCATCGCGACTCCTTGGAAACTTCAATGGACAGCATCGGCAACCCGATCAGGCCGAACCGCATGGTTTCATCCAGCGCGCGGAACTCCAGCGCGTCGTGGATCCAATGCTGCTGTGTATGGTCGTGCTGGTCGCCGGAGGCCACGGCAACATCGACCATGTAGGAACCGGACGGCATGATCGGCATCCGGAAGACGAATGCCCCTACCACGGTCTCGCCTGCCTCGCCGGACACGGGCGCGTCCTTGCAGGCGAAGTAACTGTTGTCACCGAACAGGCGCTGGCCCAGTCGGTCCTTCACGTAGAAGCCGACGATCAGGTTGTCCAGGGTTTCGCGCAGGGCGACCCGCACCTCCAGGCGCACCAGCTCGCCTCCTTCCAGGATCGACAGCGGCGTGCCTTCGGCATCGGTCATGCGCACATCGACAATGCGCGCACCGTCCGCGCCGAACTCCTGCCCGACATTGTCCGGATCGAACTCGAACAACGCGATGCGATTCTGCACGCCCGCTTCATTGAAGGCGTCCTGGCGGAAATCGGCATGATCGGTCGACAACCGGCGGGGCTTCTTCTTCGCCGCCACGACGATGTCTTCGGACCCTGCCTCGCGCCGGCCGACGACGTGCTGTTCGGTCATGTAGGCCTCGACCACCTCCTGCGAGGTCCCGGCCAGGCGCATCTTGCCGTTCTCCAGCCATACCGCGTTCTCGCAGAGGTTGGTGACGGCCGCGGCATCGTGGCTCACGAACAGCAGGGTGCCGTGTTTCTGGAACTCGCGCAGGAAGCGCATGCACTTCTGCGAGAAGAACGCATCACCGACCGCAAGCGCCTCATCGATGATCAGGATGTCCGCATCCACGTGGGCGATCACCGCGAACGCCAGGCGCACGGACATGCCACTGGAGTAACTGCGCACCGGCTGATCGATGAACTCGCCGATGTCGGCGAACGCCAGGATGCTCTGCATCCGCTGCTCGATCTGATCGCGTCGCAGCCCAAGGATGGTCGCGTTGAGCAGCACGTTCTCACGCCCGGTGAATTCCGGGTTGAAGCCGCTGCCCAGTTCCAGCAGGGCGGCGACCCGTCCCTTCACCGAAATATGGCCTTCGGTGGGGTTCAAGGTGCCGGCGATCATCTGCAGCAGGGTCGACTTGCCCGACCCGTTGCGGCCAACGATACCCACGGTCTGGCCGCGGCGGATCGAGAAGCTGACGCCGCGCAGCGCCCAGAAGTCCTTGTAGAACGACTTGCGCTTGCCGGCCAGCGCCTGCCACAGGCGATGCGAGGGCCGCTCGTACATGTGGTACGCCTTGCCGACGCCCTGGACCTCGATGACGGTTTCTGCCGCAGTGACTTCAGAGGACATCGGCAAACCCCACGCGCAGCTTGGTGAAAATGCGATGTCCGATGAATGCGACCACGCACGCGATCACCGTGTAGATCGCCAGTCCTGTCCAATCCGGCAGGCGGCCCCAGATCACCACTTCACGCACCTGGTTGATGATGAAGGTCAGTGGATTCAGTTCAAACACGATGCGATAACTCTCCGGCACCGATTCCACCGGAATGATCGCCGAGGAAAGGAACAACATGGCGGTTGCGACGACGCCGGCAATCTGCCCGATGTCGCGCAGGTACACGCCCAGCGCTGATACCGCCCAGCCGACGCCAACGGTCAGGATCACCAAGGGCGCCAGCACCAGCGGCAACAGCAGCGCAGTGGCGTGGATATTGCCTTTCAGGCACAGATACAGAATCAGCAATACCACCATGTTCATGGCGAGGTGGAACAGCGCGGAGAACGTCATGCTCCACACCAGGATATCCAGCGGGAACACCACGCGTTTCACATAACCGGTATTGCCGACGATCAACTGCGGCGCGCGGATGAAGCACTCGGCAAAAAACCCATGGACGGTCAAGCCGGCAAACAGGATCAGCGCGAAATCAGTCGTCGAACCACTCGAGCCTGGCCAGCGCCCCTTCATCACGAAGCCGAACGCCAGCGTGTAGACCAGCAACATCAGGAACGGACTGATCAACGACCACAACAGGCCGAAGCTCGCGCCACGATACCGGCCCAGCACTTCACGCTGGGTCAGTTCGTAGGCAAGCGAGCGGTTTTTTCCGAATACCGACAGGATGCCCATCTCAAGCGGCCTCGGTACCCAGCGCCCGCTCCAGATCCACCTGCAGATCCCCCAACTCCTCCACCCCCACGCTCAGCCGCACCAGCGCATCGCTGATGCCCAGCTTCTCGCGGCGCTCGACCGGGATCGAGGCATGCGTCATCACCGCAGGATGGTTGACCAGGCTTTCCACGCCCCCCAGCGACTCGGCCAGGGTGAACAGTTCGGTCTTCTCGCAGAAACGCTTGGCCGCCTCGAAACCGCCCTTGAGCACGATCGAAACAATGCCGCCGTAGCCATTCATCTGGCGGGTCGCCAGTTCATGCTGCGGGTGCGAGGTCAGGCCGGGGTAGATGACCTTCTCGACGGCCGGGTGCTTTTCCAGCCACTGGGCCAGGGCCAGCGCGTTGGCGCAGTGTGCCTTCATGCGCAGCGGCAGGGTCTTCAGGCCGCGCAGGGCCAGGAAGCTGTCGAACGGCCCCTGCACCGCGCCGATGGAGTTCTGCAGGAAGGCCATCTGCTCGGCCAGTTCGGCGTTGTCACCGACCACCACCATGCCGCCGACCATGTCCGAGTGCCCGTTGAGGTACTTGGTGGCCGAGTGCAGGACCAGATCCGCGCCCTGCTCCAGCGGGCGCTGCAGCATCGGCGAGGCGAAGGTGTTGTCAACCACCACCAGCAGGTTGCGGCGCTTGGCGATCGCAGCGACTGCGGCGATGTCCACGATCTTCAGCATCGGGTTGGTCGGGGTCTCGATCCAGACCATCTTCGTCTGCGGGGTGATCGAGGCCTCGAACGCGGCCAGGTCGGTCAGGTCGACGAAGCTGAACTGCAGGCCGGCGGTGCGCTTACGCACGCGCTCGAACAGGCGGAAGGTGCCGCCATAGATGTCGTCCATCGCCACCACGTGGCTGCCGGCATCCAGCAGCTCCATCACCGTGGAGCTGGCGGCCATGCCCGAGGCGAACGCGTAACCGCGGCTACCGCCTTCCAGGGAGGCCACGCAACGCTCGTAGGCGAAGCGGGTGGGATTGTGGGTACGCGAGTACTCGAAGCCCTGGTGCTCGCCGGGGCTGGACTGGGCGTAGGTGGAGGTCGCATAGATCGGCGGCATCACCGCGCCGGTGCTCGGATCCGGCGATTGGCCGCCGTGGATGGCCAGGGTAGCCAGGGCGAGCGAGCGGTCGCCGTGCCCGGAAGAAGCGTGATCGGACATGTTGTTTCCCAGCAAGAGGAGCCCCCATGGGGGGCCCCGCAAAAGGAGCGGAAGTCTATCAGCGCTGGCTTAATCGGCCGTTGACGCGGATAAACATGGGTTCATTGCGACACAGACGCTTACTGTACGCGTCGGCGCAGGTAGTTCAGCAGGTCGATGCGGGTGATCAGGCCGAGGAAGTTGGCGCCATCCATGACGATGGCGACCTGGCCACGGTCGAACACCGGCAGCAGGGCCTCGATCGGGGATTTCACGTCCAGGCGGTCCAGCTTGCTGACCATCGCGGTGGCGACCGGGTCGCGGAAGCGGGCTTCGTCGCCGTACACATGCAGCAGGACGTCGCTTTCATCCACGATGCCGACCAGCTGGTCGCCGTCCATCACCGGCAGCTGCGACACGTCGTACAGCTTCATGCGCTGGTAGGCGGTGGTGAGCAGGTCGTTCGGGCCGATCACGACAGTATCGCGCTGGCCGTACGGGCGCAGGATCAGGTCGCGCAGGTCGCCGCTCTGCGGGCGCTCCAGGAAGCCGTTGTCCAGCATCCAGTAGTCGTTGTACATCTTGGACAGGTACTTGTTGCCGGTGTCGCAGACCAGCACCAGCACCTTCTTCGGGGTGGTCTGCTCTTTGCAGTACTTCAGCGCCGCGGCCAGCAGGGTGCCGGTGGACGAGCCGCCGAGGATGCCTTCCTTGCCCAGCAGCTCGCGCGCGGTATGGAAGCTCTCGGCATCGCTGATCGCGTAGGCCTTGGTGACGCGGCTGAAATCGGCGATCGAGGGCAGGAAGTCCTCGCCGATGCCTTCCACCAGCCAGCTGCCCGACTTGTCGTTGAGCACGCCGTCATTGATGTACTCGGCGAGGATCGAGCCGACCGGGTCGGCCAGGACCAGTTCGGTCTTCGGCGAGAGGGTGGAGAAGGCGCGCGACAGGCCGGTCATGGTGCCGGAGCTGCCACAGCCGAACACGATCGCGTCCAGGTCGCCGTCCATCTGCGCCAGGATTTCCGGGCCGGTGCCGAACTCATGCGCGGCCGGGTTGTCCGGATTGCCGAACTGGTTGATGAAGTACGCGCCGGGGGTTTCCTCGGCCACGCGCTTGGCCATGTCCTGGTAGTACTCGGGGTGCCCCTTGGCCACATCCGAACGGGTCAGGCGCACTTCGGCGCCCATCGCCTTGAGGTTGAAGATCTTCTCGCGGCTCATCTTGTCCGGCACGACCAGGATCAGCTTGTAGCCCTTCTGCTGGGCGACCAGCGCCAGGCCCAGGCCGGTGTTGCCGGCGGTGCCCTCGACCAGGGTCGCGCCCGGCTTAAGGTCGCCACGCTGCTCGGCGGCTTCAATCATCGACAGGCCGATGCGGTCCTTGATCGATCCTCCGGGATTGGCACTCTCGAGCTTCAGGTAAAGCTCGCAGACACCGGTATCCAGGCGCTGGGCCTTGACGATCGGGGTCTGGCCAATGAGTTCGAGTACGGAGGAGTGGATTGCCATCGGTTCACATCGATTCGCGCCGCAATGCGGCCGGACCGGTGATTATCCGACGGTTGGCGGCGAAAGTCAGGTTGCCGCGTTCATCAAGCGGCGCGGACGGCACCGGTCGACGAGGAGACCGGAACCGCCCGCGACGTAGGGCAGCAAGGGGGGTCAGTGCACGGGGGAGGCGTACATCCGTTCCAGTTTCTGCTTGGCCAGCAGCTTTTCACGCTTCATCTGTCCCAGGGTGAGGCTGTCTATCGGAAGCACACCCAGCTCGGCATCCATGCACTTCTTGTTCAACTTCTGGTGCCGTTCGTAGAGCGCCTTGAATTCAGGATCCTGCTTGCGCCGTGCGTCGATATCGCTCTGGGGCTGACCTTCAAACATGATGAACCTCCTATCGCTTCTGCAGAAACAAGAACGCCCCGGCCTGACGGCACGGGGCGCTGCTTGGGGCGGAGTGCCGGACAACCCTGACCTGCGAACCCGCAGCGGCGGCCAGTAGAGACTGGACCTCGGACTGCTGTGATTCGTGGCGCTGGTGCATTGCCGGCCCTCCTATCGTCCGGGACGCGGAAGGCGACCCGGACAACTGACCCTACGCTTGCTTCGGGGCCGGTTCAACCCTTTCAAACGATATCGTCGACCCCGCCTAAGCGGGGTTCAGGCTGAACGCGCAGAACAACGAAAATTAAACAAAAACAACCAGTTGCGTCATGACCCCTGCGCATGACGCAGCACCGGTCCGGCATCAGGGCGCGATGATGACCTCGGCCGAGCGGGCCTTGGTCGCGGCGGCCTTCTTGCCGCTGACCTGCAACCGGCTGGCACTGACACCAGCCGCCACGAGCGCATCGCGCAGGGCCTCGGCGCGCTGCTGGCCGACACCGGCCGCGGCGTCGTACGCCTCGATCCGGACCCGGCCCTTCTTGCCGATGTTCAGGTACTCGGCCAAGGCCTTGGCCTGGCCCTTGGCACCGCCGGACAGGCTGCCCTTGCCGGCCGCGAAAGCATCGCCGTTGAAGGTGAACACTTCGCCGCGGCTGTCGAACTTGGAGCCCGGCAGCTTGCTGCCCGCCACCAGCTCGGCTTCCTCACGGGCCAGCTTGGCCGCGTTCTGCTGGGCGGCGCTCAGTCGCGCGGTCTGCTTGCCAGCCACGCTGGTCAGCGCGGTTTCGGCATCCTGGCGGGCCAGCGCTTCCTGCTCGGCCGCCTGGCGCAGGCGCTCGCTTTCCTCGGCCTGGATCTGGGCCTGCACGCGCAGGCGCTCGGCTTCCTGGCGGGCACGCTGGGCATCGCGGCGGCTGGCTTCGATCAGCAGCTCGCTGCGGGTGCGTTCAAGCTGATCCACCTCACGCTGGGCCAGCGCGGCACGGACACTGGTCTCGGCGATCTCGACCCGGCGCTCGGCCAGGTAACGGGCCTGGTCCTGGTCGCGGCGCTTGGCCTTGGCCAGATCGGCCACGGCCTGCTGGGCCTGCAAGCGCTCGAAGGCGGCCAGCTGGGCCGCATCCGGGTTGGACTGGATCGCCATCAGACGCTGGGTCAGCTGGGCCACGGCCGGGTCATCGGCGGCCTGGACCATCAGCGGCAGGCTGAGGCTGGCGGCCAGCAGCAGGCAGGGCATGCGCATCTTGGTGGACATCATCAGCGGTCTTCCCCGGTGGCCAACTGGCGCTGCAGCTGGCTGACTTCATTGCGGCGCAGCTGCAGCTGCGCGGTGGCGGTGGCTTCTTCGCTGCGGGCGCGGGCCAGGTCGGCATCGACCGTGGCGCGAACGGCCAGTATCGGCGCGTTCTTGCGCTCGCGGCGGTCGCCAGCGGCACGCTGGGCCTGCTCCAGACCCTGGCGGGCCACGGCGATCAGGTCCGGGGCGTACTGGTCGGCATCGGCCTGGGTGGCCTTGTCGACCGCCTGCTGGGCCTGCATCAGCTCCAGGGCGCCATCCTGCGCTTGTGCGGCACCAGAGAGCGCGAATGCGCACACCGTCACATACAGGGCCCGTCGTATTTGTGCGAAGCTAGGTTTCATTGGGGGTGCCGTCGCCAGAAGTTGTGTGCACGGCCATTGTCGGAAGCCTGCGGTGCGCTTGCAATGGCAAGCCGCTGATTGTTGGGGAAACATTTCGCATGGATATCGGCTATTTCCTGAAGCTGATGACCGAAAAGAACGCGTCGGACATGTTCTTGACGACCGGAGCACCGGTATACATCAAGATCGAGGGGAAACTCTATCCGCTGGGCAATACCGGGCTGCCGCCCGGGATGGTCAAGAAGATCGCCTACTCGTTGATGGATGAAGGCCAGGCCCCGCAGTTCGAGCGCGAGCTCGAGCTCAACATGGCCATTGCCCTGCCCGATGCCGGGCGCTTCCGCGTCAACGTGTTCAAGCAGCGCGGCGAGGTCGGCATGGTGATCCGTGCGATCCGCAGCAAGATCCCCAGCATCGAAGAGCTCAACCTGCCGCAGGTGCTCAAGGACGTCATCATGACGCCACGCGGGCTGGTGCTGGTGGTCGGCTCGACCGGCTCGGGCAAGTCCACCTCGCTGGCCTCGATGATCGACCACCGCAACAGCACCACCACCGGGCACATCCTCACCATCGAGGACCCGATCGAGTACCTGCACAAGCACAAGATGTCGATCGTGAACCAGCGCGAGGTCGGGCTGGACACGCACACCTTCCACGACGCGTTGAAGAACGCGATGCGCGAAGCGCCCGATGTCATCCTGATCGGCGAAATCCTGGATGCGGAAACGATGGAAGCGGCCATCGCCTTCGCCGAAACCGGGCACCTGTGCCTGGCCACCCTGCACTCCAACAACGCCGACCAGACCATCGAGCGCATCCTCAACTTCTTCCCTGAGAGTGCACATCGCAACGTGCTGATGAACCTCTCGCTGAACCTGCGCGCGGTGGTCTCCCAGCGCCTGGTCAAGGGCAAGGACGGGCGCCGCCTGCCGGCCACCGAAGTGCTGATCAATACGCCGATGATCCGCGACCTGCTGCGCCGCGGCCAGGTGCACGAGATCAAGGCGGCGATGGAAGCCTCGCTGGAAGAAGGCATGGAGAGCTTCGACCAGTGCCTGTTCCGGATGGCCAAGAACGGCATCATCGAGCAGGAGGAAGCGCTGCGCGCGGCCGATTCGCGCGATGGCCTGGCGTTGAAGTTCCGGCTGTCCGAAGGCGGCAGCGGCGAGCACGATCCGTACGCGGATTTCTCGGCCAACAGCGCACCGGCGTCGATCACCCACGGGTTCTGACGGCTAAGCCCCCACCGTTGGCGGGGGCAATGGGCCAGGCGCATCGACCAACGGTCGATGCCTACCCGTCACCCTGCGTCGATCTGATGCTCGGGCCGCGCCGCGTCGAAGGCCGGCAGCGCCAGGCACGCCGCCTCGATCCGCTGCAGGGTCGGGTACGGCGCCAGCGCCAGGCCGAACCGGTGCGCGTTGTACAGCTGCGGCACCAGGCAGGCATCGGCCAGCCCGGGCTGGTCGCCATGGCAGAACGTACCCGTCGCCAGATGATCGGCCAGCAGCGTTTCCATCGCCGCCAAGCCCTCCGCCATCCAGTGCAGCGTCCACGCCGTGCGCGCCTCGGCGCTTGCCTGCAGCGTGCGCTCCAGATACTGCATCACCCGCAGGTTGTTGAGCGGGTGGAGGTCGCAGGCCACCAGTTGGGCCAGCGCACGCACGCGCGCCCTGCCCTCGGCGTCGCTGGGCAGCAACGGCGTGGCCGGGAACACCTCGTCGAGGTACTCCAGGATCGCCATCGACTGCTGCAGGACCCGGCCGCCATGGCGCAGGGTCGGCACCAGTTCCTGCGGGTTGAGCGCGGCATAGGCCGCGCTGTGCTGCTCACCGCCCTCGCGGACCAGGTGCACCGGGGTGATCCGGTGCGGAAGGCCCTTGAGGTTCAGCCCGATACGCACGCGGTAGGCCGCGCTGGACCGCCAGTAACTGAAGAGTTCGATCGGTTCCATGACGGTCCCCGCCGCGGCGCTCAGGGCTTGGCCGCCTGCTCGATGCGCTGCTCGATCGCACCGAAGATGCTGTCGCCGGCCGCATCGAACATCTCGATCCGCACCACGTCGCCGAAGGACATGAAGGGCGTGCTCGGCTTGCCGTCGCGCAGGGTTTCCACGGTGCGCTGTTCGGCGAAGCAGGAGGCGCCCTTGCTGGTGTCTTCGTTGGCGATGGTGCCCGAGCCGACGATCGCACCGGCGCCCAGCGGGCGGGTCTTGGCCGCGTGCGCGACCAGCTGGGCGAAGTTGAACTGCATGTCCACACCCGCTTCCGGCGCGCCAAACCAGGTGCCATTGATGTGGGTGACCAGCGGCAGGTGGACCTTGCTGTCCTGCCACGCCTCGCCGAGTTCATCGGGGGTGACGAACACCGGCGACAACGCCGAGCGCGGCTTGGACTGCAGGAAGCCGAAGCCCTTGGCCAGCTCGCCCGGGATCAGGTTGCGCAGCGAGACATCGTTGACCAGGCCGATCAGCTGGATATGGCCGGCGGCCTGCTCGGGCGTCACCGCCATCGGCACGTCGTCGGTGATCACCACCAGCTCGGCTTCCAGATCGATCCCGTATTCCTCGCTGACCACCTTGACCGCATCGCGCGGGCCGTAAAAGCCGGCACTGGTGGCCTGGTACATCAGTGGATCGGTGTAGAAGCTTTCCGGCACCTCGGCGCCACGGGCGCGGCGCACGCGGGCCACGTGCGGCAGGTAGGCGCTGCCGTCGACGAACTCATAGGAACGCGGCAGCGGGGCGGCCAGCGCCTGCAGGTCGATATCGAACACGCCGTCGGCGTCGCCGTCGTTCAGCGATTCGTACAGGGCGTTCAGTCGCGGCGCCAGGTGGCTCCAGTCTTCCAGGGCCTGCTGCAGGGTCGCGGCGATGCCGGTGGCGCGCACGCCCTGGCGCAGATCGCGCGAGACCACGATCAGGGTGCCGTCGCGGCCGCCTTCCTTCAAAGAACCAAGCTTCATGGGTGGGTATCCGGGATCGCGAAAATAGGTTTCAAGTGTAATCAAATGGTTGACGGGCCTACCAGCTGCACCGCCGCATCGCCTTACCGTAATGCATTGCCTACGCGCAGGAGCAGCCACGCATGGCGTGGCTCTACCGTTCCGCCCCCCTCCTTCCAAGCTGAACAGGGGGGTTTGGTATGGGTCTCAAACATCCGTTAGACTATCCGGGTCTGCAGCGGCCGTCCGTTTCCCTTCGGGATCGCCGGCGATATGGATCAAACGATCCGTCGCCCGCCCCCACTCCGACGCCATTCGTCATGCATTCCAGTCTGCGCACCGCGTCGACTGCACCCAATTCTCGCAGCGCGGTTTACGGGAACGCTCCGAGTCAGCCGATCACATTGATCTGCCTCGCGTCCGGCCATTCGGCCTGGCGTTACTTTGTCTTTGGAGCTTCCACCCGATGTCTTTTGAATCCTTGGGCCTTGCCCCGTTCCTGCTGCGCGCGTTGGCCGAGCAGGGCTACGAAACCCCCACCCCGATCCAGGAGCAGGCCATCCCGCTCGCCCTGGAAGGCCGCGACCTGCTGGCCGGCGCACAGACCGGTACCGGCAAGACCGCCGCGTTCGGCCTGCCGCTGCTGCAGCACCTGGGCACCAACCCGCAGGCCGTCGATGGCCCGCGCCGCCCGCGTGCGCTGGTGCTGACCCCGACCCGCGAGCTGGCCACCCAGGTGCATGACAGCCTGCGCGGCTACAGCAAGTACCTGCGCATCCCGAGCGCCTGCATCTACGGCGGCGTCGGCATGGGCAACCAGTTCGACGTGCTGCGCCGTGGCGTGGACCTGCTGGTCGCCTGCCCGGGCCGCCTGATCGATCACATCGAGCGCCGCAGCGTCGACCTTTCCGGCATCGAAATCCTGGTGCTGGACGAAGCCGACCGCATGCTCGACATGGGCTTCCTGCCGTCGATCAAGAAGATCCTCGCCAAGCTGCCGCGCCAGAACCGTCAGACCCTGCTGTTCTCGGCGACCTTCGAAGAGAGCATCAAGCAGCTGGCGCTGGAGTTCATGCGCAACCCGGAGCAGATCCAGGTCACGCCGAAGAACACCGTTGCCGAGAACATCAGCCACCACGTGCACCCGGTCGATGGCCCGCGCAAGCGCGAGCTGTTGCTGCACCTGCTGGCCCAGGACAGCCGTGAGCAGACCCTGGTGTTCGGCCGTACCAAGCACGGCTGCGACAAGCTGGCCATGTTCCTGGACAAGTCCGGCATCAAGACCGCGGCGATCCACGGCAACAAGAGCCAGGGCCAGCGCCTGCGTGCGCTGGGTGACTTCAAGGCCGGCCGCGTGACCGTGCTGGTGGCCACCGATATCGCCGCGCGCGGCATCGACATCAACGAGCTGCCGAAGGTCATCAACTATGACCTGCCGATGGTGGCCGAGGATTACGTGCACCGCATCGGCCGTACCGGCCGTAACGGCTCGACCGGCCAGGCGATCTCGCTGGTGGCGCAGGACGAGGCCAAGCTGCTGCGCCAGATCGTGCGCCTGCTCGACAAGGACATGGACATCCGCGACGTGCCGGGCTTCGAGCCGCAGACCCCGATCCGCTGGGGCAACAGCGCGCCGGGCAAGGCCGAACTGCCGGGTGGCGATCGCTCGCCGCGCAAGCATGCACGTCGCCCGCACGCCGAGGCCCCGCGCCACGCCCATGCCGGCCCGAAGAAGGCCGGTGGCGGTCAGCGTGATGGCGCCGGCCGCGGTGCACCGCGCGGTGGCCAGCCGCAGGGCCAGCGCCGTGGCGGTGGCAATGCCGGCGGTGGCCGCAGCCAGGGTGGCGGTGGCGGTCGCGCCAGCTGATTCCTTCGGGCATCGCTGAAACGTAGAAAGGGCGACGCATCTGCGTCGCCCTTTTTTTGTTTGTCTGGCGCCGGCCAGCGGCCGGCACTACCGGCCCGGCCGTTGGCGCCTGTACGGCTGTGGCTCGGCGCCCCGACTCAGAAGCTGTAGGCCACCGTGATCCGTGCATTGCGGCCCGGCTCGCTGTAGCGGCCGATGCCCTCATCGTTGACGTAGCCGTAGAGCGTGTTGCTGCCCTTGTTGACGTTGCGCACGCGCTGCCAGAGGTAGTACGTCTCGTTGGTCAGGTTGTAGAGGCCAGCGCTGAGCTTCCACTGCGGGGTGACGTTCCAGGTGCCATACAGATCCAGCACGGTGTAGCCATCGGCCTTGTCGACGAAGGCCGGCGTGGTGACCTTACCGGTGGCGTCGGTGGTGTAGGCGTCCTTGGTCTTCTTGGCCACGGCATGGGTCACGCTGGCGGTGAGGTTCCACACCGGCGAGGGGGCATAGCGCACGCCGAGCACGGCGCTGGCCGGCACGATGCTCTCCAGCGGATCGCCATTGCGCTTCTCGCCTTTGGCGTAGGACGCGGCCAGTCGCGAGGACCACGCATCACTGATCTGCCAGCGGCCCTCGAGCTCCGCGCCCTTGACCGTCACTTCGCCCGCGTTGGTCGGCATCGTGTAGTTGCGCGAGTACAGCACCGGACCGGTCGCCGTCGTGCGGAAACCACCTGGTACCGACTGGACCAGGTTGGTGTACTCGATGAAGTTCTCGTAGCGGTCGCGGAACACCGACAGGCCCAGCTGCGCGCGGTCCGTGCTCCAGCGGTAGCCGAACTCGAGGTTCAGGCTCTTTTCCGCCTCCAGGTCCGGATTGGACACGGTGTCGTTGAGCAGCAGCGGCTGGCCGTTCTGCGCGTTGATCACCTGGGTGGCGCTGGTCGGCGAGTACATGTCCGCCACAGTGGGCGCACGGAAGCCACGACCCACCTGGGCCCACAGCGCGTGATCGGGCAGGAAGCGGTATTCCGCGCCCAGCTGCCAGCTCGGCGAGGCGAAGCTCACATCACGCACGGTGCCGGTGCGGTCCACGAAGGTGGCATCCACCTGCGGCGCGTAATCGTAACGGTCGTAGCGCGCTCCCGCGCTGAGGGTCAGTCGTTCGTCGAGCAGCTGCACGCTGTCGCGCAGGTACAGGTTCCAGGCGGTGACGTCGGTCTTGGGCACCTGGCGCGGATCGATCTCCACCGAGGCCACGGCACCAGCAGCATTCCAGCGCGTGTCGACGGCAGTGAAATCAATGTCGCGCTGCTGCCAGGCCAGGCCGTAGACCACGTCGTGGCGTGCGCCTGCGGTGGCAAACACCTTGCTGAAATCGGCCGCGGCACGGTCCAGGGTCTGCTTGGTGGAGCGGTTCTCGCTGCGCAGGCACGGCGTGGCGCCGCCCGGGCAGCCGCTGCCGGCCACGATGGTGGTGATGCCACGGCTGTCGGTGACCTGCCGGTCCACCTGCGCATCCAGGGTATCGAACAGCGCGTTGTCGGCCCGCCACTGGTAGTTCACCCCGTAGCGGTCACGGTCGTTGGTGTCATGGCCTTTGCGCGACAGGTAACCCGGTGCATAGACACGCGACAGGTTGTCCACGTCGTTGGTGGCGCGGCCACGCTCGTACAGAAAGCCCAGCGTATTGGCCTCGTCGAGCTGCAGGTCGAGCTTGCCGAGCAGGTTGTCGCGGGTGCTGTCGACCGGATCGGGGGTACGGCGACCGACCCCGATCCGGTCGTTCGTGGTGTCGTACCACGACTCGGATTCATGGCCTTCGCGACGGGTGTAGACCAGCATCGATTCGACGAAGCCGGTGCGGTTGGCGACGGTCAGCGTGCCCATGGTTTCGTCGTTGGCGCCGGAGTACCCCGCCTTGAATCCAAGGTGGGTATCGTTGCCGCTCGCCTTGAGATAGTCGGCCGGGTCCTTGGTGGTGAACACCACCGCGCCGCCCAGTGCGCCGCTGCCGGCGCTGATCGAATCGGCGCCCTTGATCACGGCCAGGCTCTTGAGCGTATCGATGTCCACATCGCCGCGGCCACCGCGGAAGAACTCATAGGAACGCGCGGTTTCCACCGATTCGCCCAGGCTCAGGCCATCGACGGTGATCGCCACGCGGTCGCTTTCCAGACCACGGATGTTGAAGCCGTTATCGCCGAAACGGCCCATGTCCACGATGCTGACACCGGGGATGTAGCGGATCGCCTCTTCCATCGTATTGGCCATCTCGCTGTCGAGATCGGCCGAAGTGAGCACGGTGACGTTCTGGTTGGCCGAGCGCGTTTTCTTGGCGCGCTCAGCCTGCACACGCACGGTATCGAGCGTGCTGGCATCGTTGACGGTTTCAGCGTGCACGGTGACGGACAGGCCGGCGGCAACCGCCATGGCCAGCAGGGTGAGGGACGACTTCATGATCAAGCTCCGCAGGAGAGGTAGGGAATGGCGTGAACGCCGCGGTTGGCGGCGGGCCGTTCCTGGCTGCGGCGATCAGTGGATCGAGCGGGGCTGGGAGGCACAAGGACGCGCGGGGAATCGCGCGCCGGAATCATCGTTGGCTGATACGTGGCACGTGCACGGCACGTCCGGGCCGCTAGCGGTTGCCGTTGGCCGAGTGCGCGCCGGCGACCGGCTCCGGATCGCCCGCATCGACGACGCCATCACCGTTGCTGTCGGCACGGTCGAACATGCGCTTGCCCGAGAGCTGGTACTCGGCGAACGTCATGTGGCCATCGGCGTCCTTGTCCAGCGAGGCGAAGCGCACGCGGGCCTGGCGCTCGGCATCGGCACGGACACGCTGGCGCTGGTGGTCCAGGCGGCCGTCAAACTCGGCGGTGTACTCGGCCAGCGACAGCGTGCCGTCGCCGTCGGTATCGGTGGCGGCGAAGCTCGCTGCACGCACTGCATCGAACTCTGCGCGATCGACCGCGCCGTCCTTGTTGCGGTCGTACAGTTCCAGCATGCCGTTGGCGGTATGCGAGGTCGGCATCTTCAACGGATCGCGCGAAGACGCCGCGGCCGTCTCCTGCGTGGCGTTCTGGGATGTTTCATAGCTGGCCCAGGTACGTTCGCCGGCGGCATCGTACTCGGCACGGCTGATCGCGCCGTTGTTGTCGCGGTCCAACGCTTTGAAGCGGGTGTCGGTCTGGCGCAGGTGGCCGGCGCGTGCGTCGGCCAGACGCACGTCGAAGCGCTGCAGGTACTCGTCGACGTATTCCTGTTCGTCGACATGACCGTCGTGGTTGCGGTCGGTCTGGGCGTAACGCTGTTTGCGGAAGGCCTCGAACTGGGCCCAGCTGACGCTGTCGGTGCCGTTGGTGGCGAACTGTGCGAGGAAGGCGGCGGCGGTCGGCGAGGCGGTGGCGGTCTTGCTGGCCGGCTGCGCGAGGACGGCCGGGGCCAGCACCAGGGCCATCAGGGCAGCGGTGAGCGGGACGATCTTCATGGTGGTTCCCTGGAGAAAGGACGGTGACGGTTCGAGGACGCGGATGCGCAACCCGGGAGGGGTTGGCGTGAATCGGCGCGACGGTACCGGTGACGCTCATGTCCAGCGTGAGCGGGCGCCATCCTATTCTTATTGCGAATGATTCGCAATACGGGATTTTCACAGGGGCTGTGATGGGGCGGAATGAACACAGCCGACGGGGAGTCGGCTGTGTGGGTGGGGGGTCGGGAGCCGGCCAGCGGCCGGCACTACCGGTGGGCGTGTCAGCCGCGCGGCTTGGTCGGGTTGAGCTGGTTGCCGAAGAAGATCGCGTTCAACAGCAGGCGCTCGGTGCCGTGCCAGTACTTGCGGTGCGCCGGATCATCGGCGAACAGCACCACATTGCCCTGCCCCTGCGGCGAGACCACCAGCCACGCGGCACCGGCGACGCGGCTGCGGTTTCGCTCGGAAAGGTACCCGTTGACCTTCGGCGCCTCGTCGATGCGCACCACGGTAGAGAACGGGTTGCGGCTGGGCTGGAAGCTCAGGCCGTTTTCCTTGTTCACCGCCAGCTGCCGACGCGGTACGCCGAAGCCCAGCGGATGGGTGTTGTCCACGTCCGCGCTGAGGATGTTGCCGCTCACCCGCTCGATCGCCGCGATGTCGCGCTGGTCACCGAACGCGCGCCGCGCTGCGTCCGGCGCCTTCTCCTCCGGCCCCAGCACTTCGTCGCTGAGCTTCTGCTCGATCGCCCAGCGCGCGGCCGTGCCGTAGGTGATCAGCGAGCCACCGGCATTGATCCAGCGCTTGAGCGCCGCCACGGCGGTGGCGTCCACGCCGGCATAGGTACCGCCGGCCAGGACAATGGTGGTGTAGCGGTCCAGGGTGATCTTGCCCAACTGGGCCGGGTCGATCTTGCTGGCCGGCAACTGCAGGTGCTGATCCAGCAGGAACCACGCCGAGCCGATCTCGGTGGCGCTGACGCCCTCGCCCATCACCAGCGCCACCGCCGGCTTGCGCAGTGCCTTGACGCTGTCACTGCCCAGATCGATGCCACCGCGGCTCTGCCCGCTGGACAGCGCCTGGATGTGCACGCCACTGCTGCGTGCGACCGCATCGACCGCGGCAAGCAGCTCGGCACCGGCCAGCGGCTGGCCCGCGACCGGCACCACCACGCTGCCATAGCCGAATGACTGCTCGCCCTGCACGGTGGCCGCGGTGAACGGCTGGAAGGCTGCGCGGGTCACCACGCCCTTGGCCTGCAGCGCATACAGCGCGCGGCTGGCGTTGTAATCGCGCCAATCGAATACGTAGGCGTAGCCCGCCTGGCCGCCAACCACGCCACCGTTGGCGGCCGGTACGCTGGCCACACGCTCGCCACCGGCAATCCGGCTGCGGCTTGCGGCGAAGGCGATACCGTAGGCCGGCGCGATCGCATAGGAGGTGCTGCCGTAGAACACATCGCCCTTGATCGGCGGGGTGTCGGCGAAGATCGAATGCACGAGGCGGAACTGCGGCTGCGCGGCCTGGACGACGTACGCGCTGCCCGGCTCGAAGCGCAGCCCATCCACGGTGATCGGGGCGCTCAACGCCTGCACCGTGATCTGGTGTTGCAGCAGCAGATCCAGCAGCCGCTGGGTCAGGCCCGGATCAGCCGCGTCGCCGAACACGAAGGACTTCACCGGCTGCTGGTTGGCCTGCTTCAGCGCGGACTGGAAGAAGTCCTTCTGCAGCTTCAGCAGCCCGTCGCGTTCGGTCACTGCGCCGCGCACCGTGCCCAGTCCGGTCGCCACCTGGTTGCGGATGGTGAAGCCGAAGGTCAGCAGGCCGTTGACCGATTCCTGCACGCGGCCGCGCGAGCTGGCCTGCTCCACGGTCACGCCGACCGCACCGTGGAAGTCCGGGTAGGTCGAGCCATACACCGGCGAGAAGTTGTCGAAGTTCTCCCCGGTGTAATACAGCGAGCCCAGTTCATCCAGCGATTGGGCGTGGTACTTGGCCAGGGTCTTGTTGAAGTCATACGACGCCGCCGGAATCAGCGGGCTGTGCATGCTCGCCGGTGACGGTTCGAAGTAGTAGGTGCTGTCCTTGCCCATCTCGTGGAAATCGATCTGGACGTTGGGGTACCACTGGTGGAAATAGGCGATCTTCGGCCGCGTGTCCTGCTGGGTCAGCGCCAGCCAGTCGCGGTTGAGATCGGTGAAGTAGTGATTGGTGCGGCCCTGCGGGAACGGTTCGACATGTTCCTTGTCGGCCGGATCGGCCGAGGCAGGCGAGGAGGCATAGGCGTTGTGCCAGCTTGCCGCGCGGTCGCGCCCATCCGGGTTCTGCGCCGGATCGAACAGCACCACCGCCTGCTGCAGCCACTGCGCCGTCTCCGCGCTGCGGTTGGCGACCAGGTAGTAGGCGGTCAGCATCGCCGCTTCACCGCTGGAGGTTTCATTGCCGTGCACGCTGTAACCCAGCCACACCACCACCGGGCTGTTGCCGGCGGCCGAGAGCGGCTGCGCCGGATCGGCCAGGGTGACGTGCTGGCGGCGCAGCGTATCCAGGTTCTGCAGGTTCTGCGCCGAGGTCACCGTGGCGATCAGCAGCGGGCGGCCCTCGTAGCTGCGGCCGATCTCTTCCACCTTGATCTTGTCCGAGTGCCTGGCCAGTTCGTTGAAGTAGGCCACCAGCTGATCGTGCCGCGTGTAACGGCTGCCGATCTCATAGCCGAGAAACTGCTGGGGCGTGGGCACGGCCGGATCAAAATCACCACTGCCCGGGAAGAAGTACGCGCTCTGCGCGGACGCAGGCGCAGCGAACACAGACAGCACCAGCGCCAACCAGGCGATGGGAGACAGCAGACGACGTTGCAAAGACACAGCGATTCCCCGAAAGACGGGCCGGTTCCTTCCGGCCCTGTGGATACGCACGCTCCGGTGCGCTGGATGAGGTCAGAAGCGGTAGTCGAAGCCGACCGTGAAGTAGCGACCGCGCAGGTCGTACTGACTGAAGTCGTACGGCGCGCGGATGCCCGGGAAGGAGGCGTCGTACGGCGGCTCCTCATCGGCCAGGTTCTGGATCTTCGCGTACAGGGTCAGCTTGTCGATACCGGTGTAGCCCAGGTACAGATCGAACTGGTTGTACGCATCCACCCGATCCTGCACGGCAGTGGCCGCGGCGCTGGCCTTCTGGTCATAGCCACTGGTGTAGTACCAGGTCAGCGCGGTGCGGAAGTCGCCGTAGCTCCAATCGAAGGTGGTGGTGGCCTTGTTCTTGGGCAGGGTGGCGCCGAGGTTGCTGCCGGCGTAATCCACCAGCGGACCACCGACCACGGTGGGGCGGCTGTAGTCGCGCACGTGGGTGAAGGCGGTGCTCAGGCCGAAGTCGCCGGCACGCGCGGTCGGGAAGCGCTGACGCAGCTCGACATCGAAACCGGAGGTCTTCAGCTCGCTCAGGTTCTGGTAGCGGTTGAATACCGCCAGCAGCTTGCCGCGCTCATCGCGGCTGACCGCACCCGGCACGTTGTCGGTGACCAGGGTCTGGGTGTTGTTGGTGCCCACCAGGTTTTCCAGCTCGATGCGGTAGTAATCCACGCTCAGGCTGGTGTTGGACCACGGCGAGAGCACGATGCCGGCATTGAAGCTCTTGGTACGCTCCGGCTTGAGATCGTTGTTGCCGACGGTGAAGAAGGTCGGGTTCTGGCGCGAGCCCGGCACGTCCGGGTCGCGCGGATCGATCACGCTGCCGTAGGCGATGCTGGTGCTGTTGGAGTTCTCCGACAGCGACGGCGCGCGGAAGCCCTTGGAGGCGGCGGCGCGTACCAGCAGGATGTCCCACGGCTGCCAGCGCAGGCTCAGCTTGGGCGAGAACGCATCGCCGAAATCGCTGTAGTGATCGGCGCGCGCAGCCGCCTGCAGTTCCAGACGCTCGGCCAGCGGCACGTTCACTTCGGCATAGGCCGCGGTGACCTTGCGCTCACCATGCACCTCGGCAATCGCCGGGCGGATCTGCAGGCCCGCATCGATCTGCCACGGGTTGTTGGAGTCGAGCTTCTCGCGGCGCCATTCGGCACCGGCGGCGAACCCGATCTCACCGGCCCAGGTGTGGCCGACCGCCCCGGAGATCTTGGCATCCACGCCCTGCAGCACCGACTCGGCCGGGCGCAGCGTGCTGATGTTGATCGCGTTGAGCACGTCCTGCGAGGTCGCCGATGGATTGAGCAGGTTGTAGCTGCCGGAGGCCAGCGCATCGGCCAGTGCATACCGGTTGGCAAAGCCGCCGGAGACGGTCTCGCGCTCGCTGCTGCGTGCGCCGAACGCGCCCACTTCCCAATCCCAGTTCTGCAGGCTTCCGCGCAGCCCGACCAGGCCGCGGTAAGCCTGCGAGCGGTTGGTCTTGATGGTCGCGCCGAGGTTGAAGAAGGTGTACTCGATCGGCACCGCGCGACCATACGGGTTGTACGGGCTGCTGGCGGGCAGATTGGACGACACCGGTTCGGCCAGGCCGGTATCGGCGTTGAGCGCGAAGCGGCCGCTTTCCAGGGTGAAGAACGGGCTGCTGCCGAACCAGGAGACACCCTTGATGTCGCTGTAGAGCACTTCGCCGAATGCTTCGACGGTGTCGTTCACCCGGAAGGTGCCGTTGACGTAGGCCTGGTAGCGCTTGGTCGAGGGGATCAGCGTGGTGTACGGCGCCTGGTTGAAGCCGCAGGTGTTGCCGGCCAGGCCGTCGATCGGTGCGCTGGCGACCAGCGTGGTGCCGTCCGGGCAGTTGCCGCTGGCATCGAGCATCGGCACCGAGGTGCCATTGACCAGATAGCGCGCGCCCTTGGCCGACCAGCCGTTCCAGCGGCCGCCGGGCTTGTCGGTGTAGATGCCGGACTTGGTCAGGTCGCGCTGGTCCTGGTCCAGGCGCTCGCGGTTGTAGCCTTCCAGGCTGACCAGGATGTTGTAGCCGTCCGTGTCCAGATCACCGATGCCGCCGATGAACTTCAGGTTCTGCTCGTCCAGCCCGCCCTGGTCGGCGGTGCCGAGGCTGCCACCGAGTTCGGCACCTTCGAAATTCTGCCGGGTGATGATGTTGACCACACCGGCCACGGCATCCGAACCGTACACGGCCGAGGCGCCGTCCTTGAGCACTTCGATGCGCTCCACCGCAACCAGCGGCAGCGCGTTGAGATTGACGAAGGTGTCCGACAGGCCGCCGGCCGGGAAGCCATAGTTGGCCAGGCGCCGGCCGTTGAGCAGCACCAGCGTGTTCTTCTGCGACAGGCCGCGCAGGCCGATGCCCGCCGAACCGGAGGCCCAGCCGTTGTTGGTGGTTTCGTTGGCGGCGTTGCCGGTGTTGGCCGAGATCGAGCGCAGCAGGTCGGCGACGGTGGCCTTGCCGGTCTCCTCCAGCTGCTGGCGCTCGATCACCTGCACCGGGTTGGCCGACTCGGTATCGGTGCGCTTGATGTTGGACCCGGTGACCCGCACGGCGGCAAGGGTCTTGCTGTCGCCGGCGGCGGCGGCATCGGGGGCGGCGTCGGCAAACGCGGTCAAAGGCGTTGCCAGAGCGACGGACAGCGCCGCTACAAGAAGAGTGTGCTTGGGCATGAACTTCAGTGGGGTGGTGGACGACAAGTTCCGCAGTAGTCCATGCCTGGCTGAACCGCGGCCAATAACATCTCTTCATACGGATATAAGAGAAACTAACATCTCTTCATCCGGATGGAAATGTTTTCGTTAGCAACAATTAACGCCCGCCCCCTACTGGAGCCCCAGCCCACCGCTACAATGCGGCCATGGAAATCTTCAAAGTCTTTACCCTCGAGGCCGCTCACCACCTCCCCAACGTGCCGCCGGGCCACAAGTGCGCGCGCCTGCACGGCCACTCCTTCCGGGTGGAACTCAAAGTGGAAGGCGAGCCCGGCGAGCAGACCGGCTGGATCATGGATTTCGGCGACGTCAAAGCCGCTTTCCAGCCGATCTACGACCGTCTGGACCACCACTACCTCAACGACATCCCCGGCCTGGAGAACCCGACCAGCGAGCGCCTGGCGATGTGGATCTGGGACGAACTCAAGCCGGCCCTGCCCGAGCTGAGCGAAGTCACCGTGCACGAAACCTGCACCTCCGGCTGCCGCTACCGCGGCTGACCCGGCAGCGCGCGGTAGAGCCGACCGTTGGTCGGCTCCCACCCCATCATCATCGCCCGCAAGCCTGCGCAACCCATTGATTGGAAACCGGTTCAACTAAAACCGGGCCACCACTGGCGATGGAATGTTGCAATGCAATATTTTCGGCGTATGCTGCATTGCATCAACGTTCTCGAGCCGTCCTGACCATGGCGTCCGCGTTCACCGATTCCTTCAGCGACTACACCCGCCAGCTGGCCGCCACGGCCACGCGTGCCAACCGGCTCGCGCTGGAAAATGCCGAAAGCATGTTCGGGGTGCAGTTGAAGACGCTGGAGAAGAACATCACCGCCACCAGCGGGTTCTTCGGTGAAATCGTGCAGTCACAGGATGCCGGCACGCTGCAGTCGCTGCTGCCCAAAGGCGCGCAACTGGCACGTGACAACCTCGCCCGTTGGACCAGCGCCAGCCAGGAAGTGGCCGGCCTGGGGCTGAAGGCCTCCGAAGCCTTCGGCGAACTCGCCCGGCAGCCGTTCGCGGCCGCCACGCCCAGCGCGGGCAAGACGCGCGGCTGAGCCGGACAACATCGAATTTGCGTGGGTCCCTCCCCCCACGCAATCCCAGACCCGACAGAACCCTCCCTCTGTCGGGTCTTTTTTTGGGCGGCGATCAGGCCTAGGCAATGGCGCACCGATGGCGCTCCAGCCATGCCTGGAACATCAGGATCGGCCACAGGTGGGTGTGCCACTTGCGCCGGCCCTCACAGAACTCCGTCCATATCCGCCCGACCAGCGCTGCATCGAAGTAGCCCTCGCGGCACAGCCGTTGTTCGTCCAGCAGCGCATTGGCCCATGGGAAGAGCGGGCCGGCCAGCCAGGCGGCGACCGGCGGGCCGAACCCCATCTTGGGCCGGTACACCAGCCGTTCGGGCAGATGCCGCGACAGCAGCTGCTTGAGAATCCACTTGTGTTCGCCATCGGCGAACGTGAGGCCACCGGGCAACGACCAGGCAAAGCGCGCCACCGCCGGATCCAGTAGCGGCGATCGGGTTTCCAGCCCCTGGGCTGCCCCGGCCCGATCGATCTTGGTCAGGATGCCGTTGCCGAGATCCATCAGGAAGTCCAGATACTGCACCCGATCGGCCGGTTCGCCTGCGTCCAGCCAGCGCGCGCGATCGGTGAACACCGTCGCCGGCTCGGTTGTCTGCAGTACCACCCGCGCCGGATCGCGCCAACGCGATACCCGCAACAGGTAGTGCGCCTCCACGCTATCGGCGCTCAGTTCCGAACGCAGCGCGGGCCAGCCGCCCAATCGCGCCCGTTCGGGGTCGGCCGCAGGCCATCGCCGCAACAGGCACCGCAACGGCGCAGGCACACGTTCGTTCCACGCTGCATTGCGGATGGCACGTTGATAAGCGGTATGTCCATGGAACAACTCATCCCCGCCATCGCCTGTCATCACCACACGATGGCGGCCGGCGACCAGCATGCTGGCCAGCAGTGTCGGCACCTGCGATGCATCGGCAAAGGGCTCGCACCAGATGTCCGGTAGCGCCGCCACGAGGGTGTCTGCCTCGCTACGCCGGAGGATGTGACGGGTGTGCCGGGTCCCGAGCCGGGCGGCGACCTGATCTGCCCAGTCGGCTTCGTCGTGGCGCGGATCGTCGAAGCCGACCGTGAAGGTGTCGACCGGCAGCATGGACTGCGACTGCAGGACGGCGGTGACCAACGAGGAATCGGTCCCCCCGGACAGGAATGCCGCCGCTGTGCCCTCCTGTGGCGACCGCCGCGATACCGCTTGGTGCAGCACCAGTTCCAGCCGCTCCACCGCATCGTCACGGGTGGACAACGGCAGGTGCGCACGCGCTTCAATCGCCGTGCGCATTTCCTCGCGGGCGTCCCAATAGCGGCGACCACCCGCGTGGTCCTTGTGTGCCAGCGCCCCCGCCTCGCGCACGGCCAAGGTAAGCCGGACCACGCACCCGGCGGCCACTTTGAAGATGCCCTGCTGGATGCTGTGCGGCGCGGGAATGTAGCCAAAACGCAGCAGCAGCGTCAGCGCATCGCGATTGATCGGCGCCTGAAAGCCGGGATAGCCGTGCAGCGAGGCCAGCCCCATGCCGAACAGCAGATCGCCGCGGCACCAGCCGTAGTACAGCGGCCGCGCGCCGACCCGATCGCGTGCCAGCCACAGTACGTGCTCCTGGCGATCCCATACGGCCAGCGCGAAGTCCCCGTCGCACTCATTCAACGTGCGCTGCAGTCCACGGGCAGCAATCGAGAGCAGCAGCAGCGTCGCATCCTCCTCGGCGGCCCCTGCCGACGTCGCAAACTCGCGCTGCAGGGTCGTACGGGTATGCAGCGTACCGTCCAGACACAGCACATAGCGCCCACATGCGGACCGCTGCGGTGACCGTTGGGTCCCGCCCACGCTGTGCAATCGCGCCAGCGCCACGCCGTGGCGCTCGTCGTACCAGGTCGACGGAGCGCGGCCGCCGTGGCGCAACGTCGCACTCATGGCGTCCAAGCCTTGCGGCAAGCCAGCGGAACATTTTCCAGGGCGCACGACGACGCCACAGATACCACTCATGCAGAGGTTTCTCCTGTCAGGATCGCGGAAACGCCACCCCCGACCGCAGCGGCTCCGGGGTGGCGATGGCATTGCCGATCAGAAGGCGTAGGACATACCCACGTACCAATTATTGAGGCGCATCTTTTCCACGCCGGCCGCCTGTTGGACCTTCTTGTTGGCCGACATCGGGATCGTGTACTCGGCGCGCAACGCGAGCGCGTCGGTCAGATACACGTTGGCGCCGACGCTGGGCGTGGTGGCAAATTTGCGCTGCCGAGTCGTCTTGATCTCCGTGCCCTTGGGCGGCAGGAAACTCTGCTGGCGGCTGCCGACGGCCACCTTGCCGAACAGCTCCACGTGATCACCGATCGGTATCAGGGCCAAGCCCCCCAGGGTGAGCGAACGGCTGGAGAGATTCGCCGTGCCCGGATCCTTGCTGCGGCGGTTGCCGACAGTGTTGTCGAAGGAGCCTTCGGCCGCCAGGAACGGGTTGAACCGGTACCCGGCACCGACGCTGTAGCTCGTGCCGGAGCTGCGCTGCTTGCGCTTGGTACCCGGTGCGGCATCGGCAGCGGGGACCTTCCCGTTGGCGTGCGTCTTGCCGAGGCCACCGTACACGTAGAGACCTTCGCGATCCGCAGGAGAGGCGTGGGCCGTTGTGGTGAGCAGGGCCAACGAGAGGGCAATCAGGGAACGTTTGATGTACATGGATGACTCCGTGGTTGGGAGTGCACACGGTGGGTTGTTGGCGGGGGCCCTGTCAGTGCAGCGCACGTGTGACCCGCGCAACCGTTCTAGACCCTGTGTAACGGTTCGTGACAGCGGGTTGAACGCGACAATCACACACGTGTTTCGTGCCTTCGCGGGCACACTTTCAGACCGCCCGATGACGACATCGCCCGACGTGTTGCACCGCAGATTCGCCGCACCAGTCCCCACAAGTTGCCTCTGGATGAACAGTCTGACGGGCACGTTCAGCGCACACCTCGCTGCCCCGTCGTGCTGCCTTAGGATCGCGCCAGCTCAGGAAGACAAGGCAGGGTAGCGATGGTCGACATCGTGGTGGTGGAGGATGACGAGCGTCTCGGCGCTCTGGTCAGCGGCTATCTCTCGCGCCATGGCTACGACGTGGTGCACCAGCTCAGCGGCGAAAGCGCGGTGGAGCGCATTCCCGGCCTGGACCCGGCCGTGGTGCTGCTGGATGTCACCCTGCCCGGTATCGACGGCTTTGCTGTCTGTGCCGCGATCCGACCGCGCTTCAGCGGGGTGATCTGCATGTTGAGCGCGCGCACCGATGATATCGATCAGGTGCTCGGGCTGGAGCTGGGCGCGGATGATTACATCGGCAAGCCGATCGAGCCACGGGTCCTGCTGGCGCGCGTACGCGCGCACCTGCGTCGCGCCAGCAGCCAGCGACAGACACGCCCGACACTGTGCTTCGGGGGGCTTCGCATCGAACGCGATACCCGCGAGGTGACGCTGCAGGGTGAGCGGATCGAATTGACCACGGCTGAGTTCGATCTGTTGCTGTGCCTGGCTGACAGCGCAGGCACGATCCTCAGCCGCGATGATCTGATGCGCGATCTGCGCGGGATCGGTTTCGATGGCCTGGACCGCTCGATCGATGCCCGTATCTCACGACTGCGTCGCAAGCTCGGTGACCTGGCGGAGGTACCCGGCCGGATCAAGACCATCCGCGGCAAGGGCTATCTGTTCAATCGAGCCGGATGGGGCTGAAGACGCTGCAGCCCCACCGCACGCCGGCACAGCACAGGGGTCACTTCCACCTGTTCCTGCGCTATTGCCTGGGCTTCGTGCTGGCCTACCTGGTGCTGATCGCCTCGGGCCTGTATCTGTGGGCGTCACTCACCGAGCAGGGAGAAGAACAGCAGATCCGCACACAACTGCAAGGCACCCACCACCTTCTGCACGCGCGCTATGCCGACACGCCGCAGACAGACTGGCCGCAGCTGACCCGGCACCTGCAAATGCAGTTCGCCTACCCGCTGGAGGTCATGTCGCTGGCCAAGGCGCCGCACGTACTGGATGTTCCGTCGCTGCAGCATCTGGACCAGGGTGGGCTGGTGCTGTCTCCAGACGGGCACTTCAGCTATCAGCGACTTCCTGGCTCGGCCGACGTGTTGGTACTGGGCGATTTCTCCGAACCCGAGCAGGCCGATCTTGCCTTGTACGACAGCGAGCACGTGGATGCCGCAGTGATGATCAGCATCTTCATCATCGCCATCGCGTTCCCGCTGTACTTCCTGGTGTATCGCCTGTGGCGCGATGTCTATGCGCTCGGGCACATGGCGCTGGCGATCCAGCAGGGTGAGCTGGCCGTCGCGGCCCCCGCCGTCAGCACCCATCTCGTGCGGCCGCTGCGTGAGGCGCTGTCCAGCATGGCCACGCAACTGCATGGCGCGATGGAAGGGCAACGGATTCTGTCCCAGGCGGTCGCCCACGAAACGCGTACGCCATTGGCGCGGATGCGCTTCGCGCTGGCCATGATGCAGATCGCCGATGACGACCCGGAAGGGGCAGCGCTGCTGAACGGCCTGAAGACCGATGTCGCGCGGCTGGAGCAGTTGGCCTCTGCCGGCGTGACTTACGCGCAGTTCGGTCGCAGCCGACATGTCACCACACACCGGCTGGATGTCTGGCGGCTTTTCGAGGCGCTCGAACGGCGCTTTCCTGCTGTCGGCGACAGCGCCGCGAGACTGAGCTTCCAGCCCTCTCATCGGTGCACGCTGATCGCCAACCGCGACGCATTGATGCTGGCGTTGGGCAACCTGATCGGCAACGCACGGCGTCACGCAGTCAGTCAGGTGGTCGTGAGCCTGCATGCCGCCGGATCGGGGGTGGTCATCGCCGTGGATGACGACGGACCTGGCGTGGCCCCAGCCGACCGTGAGCGTATCTTTCAGCCTTATGTGCAGCTGCAGCGACACCCCGACGGCTTCGGACTGGGACTGGCCTTGGTCCACATCATCGCCACCAAACATGGTGGAAGTGCAGATGTATGCGACTCGGTGCTCGGCGGCGCGCGCTTTCGGGTGCTCCTGCCACACGCCTGAGCCCCCGGCGCATTGCTCAGCGCGTGGCCGGCAGCGAGAACACGAACAGCGCCCCGTCGCGACTCTCCAGCAGGCGGATATCGCGCCCATGCAGCTGCAGGATGCGATGCACGATCAACAGGCCCAGCCCGCCGCTGTCCGGTCGTTGGCTGCCCAGTGCCGGCATCGCGGTGAACAGGGTGTCGCGCCGTTCGGGGGCGATGCCGGGGCCCGTGTCGGCCACACTGATCTGCACCTCGCCCTCGGCCGCGCGCAGGGTCACGGTGATACGGCCACCTTCCGGCGTATGGCGGATGGCGTTGTCCAGCAGGTTGGTCAGCACCCGCTCGATCAACGCCAGATCCGCGACCACCGGCGGCACGCCGGGCGGGATGTCGGCCCCGAGCGTCTGCCGGCGTGACTCGGCTGCCAGCTCGAACTTCTGGAACACATCCTGGATCAGATCCGGCAGCGAGAAGGCCTGGCGGTCGAGCACCACCCCGCCGTGCTCCAGCCGGGCCAGCTCGAACAGCGCCTGGGCCAGGCGCCCGACCTTGTGACTCTGCGACAGGGCAATGGACAGGTAACGCTGGCGTTCGTCGGCACTGAGCGTGGCGTCTTTGAGTGCCAGCGTTTCCAGATACCCGTGCAGCGACGACAACGGTGTGCGCAGGTCGTGGGAGATGTTGGCGACCAGTTCGCGCCGCTGCAGATCCTGCTGGCGCAGCTGTTGCCACTGCTCGCCCAGGCGCTGGGCCATGTGGCCGAAGCTGTGCTGCAGGATGGTCAGCTCGTCGCGCTCGCCGGGGCGCAGCGGCGCCGGGGGCGGTGCGGCATCCGGGGTGGCACTATCCACATCGAAGGACTGGATGCGCCGGGTCAGCTGGCGCAGCGGGCGGGTCACCCAGCGGAACGCGACCAGGCCGGCCAGCAGGCCCACCACGGCGACGATCGCCAGCGACCACAACGTGGTACGCAGCGTACTGTTGGCCGCGATATTGGCGGCGAGCGCTTCGCGCTGCTCGCCGACCAGCACCACGTAGATGTAACCCGCCTGATGCCCCTGCACCCACAGCGGCGCCGCGTTGAAAACCTTGCGGCCGGTCGCACTGCGTGGGTCATCGCCGAGGATCGGCAACGGCTCGTCGCGCAGCAGCGCCTGCACAGGCGCCAGATCGACACGGCTGCGCTTGAGGTGACCGTCGGGCGCATCATGGCCAAGGATGCGGCCCTGGTCATCAAGCAGATACACCTCCACGCTCGGGTTGACCGCCATCAGCTTGCCGAACAGCGCGCGCACTTCCCCATTGCGCATGCCGCGGCCATCCATCAGCTCGCCGCTGCGCGCGATGTGCTCGGCCAGCCCGCGTGAGAGGCGCTGCACGGTTTCCTGCTCATGCACGGTGGTGCTGCGCATCTGGATCCAGACCAGTGCGCCACAGCACAGCAGCAACAGCGCGAAAAACACCGCGGACAGGCGCTGGGACAAGGTGAGGCGGATCACGTGTCTGTCCCCTCGTGGCCATCGACCAGTTTGTAGCCGCGCCCCCACACCGTCTGGATGCGTTGCGGGTTGGCCGCATCGCGCTCGATCTTGTTGCGCAGGCGGTTGATGTGGGTGTTGACGGTGTGCTCGTAGCCGTCGTGCTGGTAGCCCCACACCTGGTTGAGCAGGTCCATGCGCGAATACACCTGGCCGGGATGACGGGCGAAGAAGTACAGCAGGTCGAACTCGCGCGGAGTCAATTCCAGCGGTCGTCCCTCCACCAGCGCCGTGCGGGCGACCGGGTCGATGCGCAGCCCGGCCACCTCGATCTCACCGGCATCGATGCGTGCGTTCTGGGCCATCGCTTCCACCCGGCGCAGCAGCGCTTTCACGCGTGCCACCAGTTCCAGCATCGAGAAGGGCTTGGCCAGGTAATCGTCTGCGCCCAGTTCCAGGCCGAGAATGCGGTGCACTTCACTGGCGCGCGCACTGGTGATGATGATCGGCGTGTAGCGCGTCATCGCACGGGCGCGCTTGCAGATCTCCAGGCCGTCCACACCGGGCAGCATCAGGTCCAGCACCAGCGCGCTCCACGGCTGCGCCTCCAGCAGGGCCAGGCCCTCGTCGCCGGTGGCGGCATGGGTGACCTCATAGCCTTCATCGCGCAGGTGCATGCGCAGCAGGTTGGCGATGTGGACATCGTCTTCGACGATCAGGACGCGCTTGGCACTGCTCATCGGCTCAGGGGGCGGCAGGAGGGCATGGCGGCATTGTCGACGGATCGCGACCTGAATGTGTCACGGAAAATTTAACCCTGCGTGAGGATTCGTTGACCGGGCCGGGCGCAGCATGGCCGCATCGTCCCCGTGCCCGGAGATCGGCCATGCGTTACACACGTCGCAATGTGCTTGGAATGGGTGGCATGGCTGCCGCGGCCGGCCTGTTCGGACTGACCGCCTGCAGCGGGCCCGCCCCGGCAGCTCCCGCCGCGCCTGCGCGCCAGTTCGAGGTCATGCGCAGCGATGCGCAGTGGCGCGAACAGCTCACGCCTGCCCAGTACAGCGTGCTGCGGCGGCAGAGCACCGAGCGGCCGTTCAGCAGCCCACTCAACAAGGAGCATCGGCGTGGCACCTTCAGCTGTGCCGGCTGCGCGCTGCCATTGTTCTCCTCCTCCACCAAGTTCGACAGCGGCACCGGCTGGCCCAGCTTCTGGGCGCCGCTGCACGATGCCGTCGGCGAAGACCGCGACACCACTCTGGGCATGGTCCGTGTCGAGGCGCATTGCCGGCGCTGCGGCGGTCATCTCGGCCACGTCTTCGATGACGGCCCGCGCCCCACCGGGCTGCGCTACTGCATGAACGGCGTGGCCATGAATTTCGTCGCGGCCTGAGCGCCGCACTCCCCTGCGTCATAGAAGGACCTCTCCATGCTTCTGCTCGTGCTGGCCTACCTCGGTGGCGTGCTCACCATCCTCAGCCCCTGCATCCTGCCGGTGCTGCCGTTCGTGTTCGCGCGCTCGGACCGCCCGTTCCTGCGCAGTGGCCTGCCGCTGCTGATCGGCATGGCGTTGATGTTCGCCGTGGTCGCCAGCCTGGCGGCGGTGAGCAGCCAATGGGTAGCGCAGGCCAACCAGATCGGGCGCTGGATCGCACTGGTGGTGATGGCGGTGTTCGCGCTGGCGCTGCTGTGGCCGGCGCTGGCCGACCGCCTGCTGTCGCCGTTCCAGCGGCTGGGGGCGCGGCTGAGCGCCTCGGCCGATGCGGCCAGTGACGCGGGCCGGGGGGGCGTGGGTACCTCGCTGCTGATCGGCATCGCCACCGGCCTGCTGTGGGCACCGTGCGCGGGGCCGATCCTCGGCCTGATCCTCACCGGCGCGGCGTTGCAGGGCGCCAGTGTCGGCACCAGCGGGCTGTTGCTCGCCTATGCACTGGGCGCGGCGACCTCGCTGGCGCTGGCGATCTGGATCGGCGGGCGCGTGTTCGCCGCGCTCAAGCGCCGTCTTGGCGTGGGGGAGTGGGTGCGCCGCGGGCTCGGCATCGCGGCGCTGCTGGCGGTGGTCGCCATCGCGATGGGGTGGGATACCGGCGTGCTGACCCGGCTGTCCACGGTCAGCACCGCCAAGCTGGAACAGGGCCTGCTCGATGTGCTGCCAGCACAGCAACCCGCCGCCGGTGCGGCGATGATGAGCACCGCCGGTGCCCCCGGGCAGCCGCTGCCGGTGGAAGGCACCCTGCCCTCGCTGGCCGGTGCGACCGGCTGGCTCAACAGCCCGCCGCTGGATGCGCAGGCGTTGCGCGGCAAGGTGGTACTGGTCGACTTCTGGACCTACTCCTGCATCAACTGCCTGCGCGCGATGCCCTACGTGCGTGAGTGGGCCGAGCGCTATCGCGATCACGGCCTGGTGGTGATCGGTGTGCATGCGCCGGAGTTCGCCTTCGAGCGCAATCTGGCCAACGTGCAGCGGGCGGTGAAGGACCTGAAGGTCACCTACCCGGTCGCGATCGACAACGACTTCGCCATCTGGCGCGGCTTCAACAACAGGTATTGGCCGGCGCACTACTTCATCGATGCGCAGGGCCGGATCCGCGCGCATCACTTCGGCGAGGGCAACTATGCGCAGTCCGAGCAGATCATCCGCCAGCTGCTGCGCGAGGCGGGCAACACCCTGCCCGGTGACGATGCTCCGGTAGCGATGACGCTGGACGGCGTGGCGCGCCAGGCCGACATGGACAACCTCAAATCGCCGGAGACCTACCTCGGCCATGCGCGTGCCGAGAACTTCGCCTCGCCCGGTGGCCAGCGCCAGGACCAGCCTGCCGACTACACGGTGCCTGCCACGCTTCAACACAACCAGTGGGCCTTGGCTGGACGCTGGACCGTGGGCAACGAAGACGCCCGGCTGGAGACGCGCGGCGGTCGTGTCGCGTTCCGCTTCCATGCACGTGACCTGCACCTGGTGCTGGCGCCGGGCGAGGACGGCAAGCCGGTCCGGTTCCGCGTGCGCATCGACGGTCAGGCGCCGGGCGCAGCAGCCGGTGGAGACATCTCCGCCGACGGCGACGGCCGCGTGGATGAAAACCGTCTGTATCAGCTGATCCGCCAGTCCGGCGCCGTGCAGGAGCGCACCTTCGAGATCGAGTTCCTCGATCCGGGCGTGCGCGCCTACGCCTTTACGTTTGGGTGAGGAGCCATCGCATGAAGATCGCAGTCGACAAACTCGTTGCAGGCGGCATCGCTGTCGCCATCGCGGCACTCACCGCCAGCGTGGTGCTGGGTCTGGATCGACCGGCGCTCGCCGCCGCAGCCACCACAGCCGTGGCGATGCCGCCACCCACCGGCAAGGCGGACCTGCGCCAACCCGGTGTGAAGCGGGCACAGGTGGTCTTCGCCGGTGGCTGCTTCTGGGGCGTGCAGGGCGTGTTCCAGCACATCAAGGGCGTGGACAATGCGCTCTCCGGCTACATCGGCGGCAGTGCGGCGAACGCCACCTACCCGCGCGTCGGCGGCGGTGGCACCGGCCATGCCGAGGCGGTACAGGTCACCTACGATCCGGCCCAGGTCAGCTATGGCCAGCTGATGCAGGTGTTCTTCTCGGTGGCGCATGATCCGACCCAGCTCAACCGGCAGGGCCCGGACCGCGGCACCCAGTACCGCTCGGCGGTCTATGCCGACGACGCCGCGCAGCGCGATGCCACCCGCGCCTACATCGCCCAGCTGCAGCAGGCCAGGACCTACGCCGCGCCGGTGGTGACCCAGGTCGAGGGTGGCAAGCCGTTCTTCGCCGCCGAGGGCTATCACCAGAACTACCTCACGCTGCATCCGGAATCGCTGTATATCCGGATCAACGACCTGCCCAAGGTGGCCGCGCTGAAGCAGAAGTATCCGGCGCTGTACCGCGAGCAGCCGCGCCTGGTGAGTACAACCATTTCGGCGCGCTGATCACGCGGCGAACCAGAAGAAAAGACGCACGGCACACACCGCTCTGCCGTGCGCGAGGGAAGTCGTCACGCCCATGGTAGGCTGCGTCCCGAGGCGGATACAGATGCAGATGACTGGCATCCGCACGGTTACAGATACCCGTGGATGCAGATGCCGATGGCGACCAACCTCTACCAGTCCCTGGCCGATGAAATGGCCGACGCGATCCGCAGTGGGCGCTTGCCGGTCGGCACCCGGCTGCCGTCGCTGCGCGGCCTGGCGACACAGCGCAGCCTCAGCCTCAACACGGTGATCGCCGCGTATCGGCAGCTGGAGGATGCCGGGCTGGTGCTGCCGCGGCCCAAGGCCGGCTTCGTGGTCAGCCCGCGTCTGCCCGAACCGACGCAGTCGCTGCGGCAGGCGCCGTCTCCGCCCACCGCACCGGCACAGCAGGCGATGATGGCGCGCGTGCTGGCCGCACAGCAGCAACCGGGCATCGTCGACCTGGCCTTCGCCGGGCCGCGCGGCAAGCGCTTCTATCCCGGTGCGCAGCTCGCCCGCATCACCGCGCAGGTACTGCGCCGGGCTGCCACCACGGTGGAGACCTACGCACGTCCCAACGGTGCGGCACGGCTGTTGACGCAGATCGTGCAGCGAGGGCCACGGCTGGGGCTGCACACCACCACCGACCGGCTGGTGCTCACCCATGGCGCGATGGAAGCCCTGCAGCTGGCGCTGCGCGTGGTGACCCAACCCGGCGATGCGGTCGCGATCGAAGCGCCCTCGTATTTCAACATCTACCCGCTGCTGCGCAGCCTGGGCCTGCGCGCGATCGAGCTGCCCACCCATCCGAGGGACGGCCTCGATCTGGAGGCACTGGAAGCGCTGCTCGCCGCCGGCGGCATCGCCGCGATCATGGCCATGCCGACCGTGCACAATCCACTCGGCGGCAGCATGCCCGTGCCGAACAAGCAGCGCCTGGCCGAGCTGGTGAATCACTACCAAGTGCCGTTGATCGAAGACGCGGTCTACGCCGAACTGCAGTTCAAGGAGCCCCTGGAGCCGTTGGCCAAGAGCTTTGACCGCGATGGCTGGATCATGGTCTGCAGCGGCTTCTCCAAAACGCTCGCACCGGACTACCGCATCGGCTGGCTCGACGGTGGCCGCTTCGCTGCCGATATCCAGCTGCTGAAGTTTCATTCTTCCGGCGCCGAATCACGCCTGCTCGGGGACGCGGTTGCCGCGTTCCTGGAGGCCGGCAACTACGAGCATCATCTGCGGGGGTTGCGTCGGCTCTACAGCGACCAGGTCAGCCACGTGCGTGGCCTGATCGCGCAGCACTTCCCGCCCGGCACGTCGGCCACCCAGCCGACAGGTGGGTTCCTTCTGTGGGTGGAGCTGCCCCCGGCGATCGATGCCGGGGAGCTGTTCGAGCAGGCCTTGGCCGAGGGCGTGGTGTTCATGCCCGGCCAGGTGTACTCGCGCGGTGCCCGCTACCGGCATTGCCTGCGCCTGTCGTGCTGCCAGGAACTGGACGAGCGCTTCGCCGGCGCGATTGCCACGGTCGGCCGGCTCGCCAGCGCGCTGCAGGTGCGCGCAGGCAGCTGACGCTCAGAACACCAGCCGGTCCGCCAGGCGGGCCGGGTCTGCACCCGGCGCATACGGCAGACGCCCCCAGCACGGCATCGGCAGCCGCGCGGTGAGCAGTGCGACGTTCTCGTCGCGGCGCGCCATGCCCGGGTCCACCTCATTGGCGATCCAGCCGATGCAGCGCGCGCCACGGGCGGCGATCGCCTCGGCGGTCAGCCGCGCATGGTTGAGGCAGCCCAGCCGCAGCCCGACCACCATCACCACCGGCAGCGCCAGCGCGTGCACCAGATCACTCTGGTCCAGCGTGGCCGACAGCGGCGCCAGCCAGCCACCGACGCCCTCGACCACCACCGTGTCCGCGCTGGCGCGCAGGCGCGCGAAGGCGGCCTCGATCGGCGCCAGCGACAGTTGCACGCCAGCCTCTGCCGCGGCGATCTCCGGGGCCAGTGGCTGCTCGAGCGCGAACGGGTTGAGGTCGTCATACGCGGGCATCGGCCTGCTGGCGGCCAGCAGGGCCGTGGCATCCTCGTTGCGCAGGCCCTCGGGCGTGCGCTCGCAGCCACTGGCGACCGGCTTCATGCCCACTGCGGTGCCGCCGTGGCGGCGCAGGGCATGCAGCAGCACACAGCTGCTGAAGGTCTTGCCGATGCCGGTGTCGGTACCGGTGACGAACAGGGCGGCAGGGCGCGGCGCAGGCAGGGACATGGAGACGACCGGGAGCGGAAACGCGCCATTATCCGCCGTCCCGGCAGCGCTGCGGCGCGGTCCGCTGCGTTCCGCCGGCCCCGGGGGCAACCAACCGCCGCGCTTGGTAGACTGCGGCCATGTTCGATACCTCCACGCTCACCGGCAGCAAGCCGGAACAGTACGGCCAGCTGCTGGCCCAGGCCCGCGCCCTGGTGCACGGCGAGCGCGACCGCATCGCCAATGCGGCCAACCTGTCGGCACTGGTCTACCACGCCCTGCCGCACCTGAACTGGGTCGGCTTCTACTTCTTCGATGGCAAGGAGCTGGTCGTCGGCCCGTTCCAGGGCCTGCCCGCCTGCGTGCGCATTCCACTCGACAAGGGTGTATGTGGCGCCGCGGCTTCGCAGCGCGTGACCCAGCGCATCGAAGACGTCGATGCGTTCCCGGGTCACATCGCGTGCGACTCGGCCTCGCGCTCTGAACTGGTCGTGCCGCTGGTCCACAACGGTGACCTGGTCGGCGTGTTCGATCTGGACAGCCCCTCGCTGGCACGCTTCGATGCCGAGGACCAGGCCGGGCTGGAAGCCATCGCCGCGGTGTTCGTCGAGGCACTGGGATGAGTGCCGCCAAGCTGCGCAACATCGGCCCGAAGAGCGCAGCGTGGCTGCGCCAGGTCGGTCTGCGTACGCCGGAAGACCTGGTGGCGGTCGGTGCGGTCGGTGCCTTCGTCAAGGTGCGCCGCGCCGGCTTCAAACCGAGCTTGAACCTGCTCTACTCGCTGGAAGGTGCCCTGCAGGATTGCCATTGGCAGGAACTGCCGGAAGCGCGCCGCACCGTGCTGGTGGCCGAGTACGAAGCGATCATCGCCGACCAGCCGCTGAAGAAGGCGCCGCCTGCCTCCGGTCCGGTCTACGACCGCACCGTGGAGCACCGCGATGATGACGGCGATGAAGCGCCGCCGTTCGAGATCGACGACGACAACCGCTGATCCACGGCTACCCACGCACCGTCGGTAGCCGCGCGCCTCATACCTGCTGCAGCTCCAGCAGTTCGCCCCACAGCCGGTCGTCCTCGCGCTCCACGCGCAGGCGCAGTCGCGTGCCGTGATCGATGCGCAGCGCCCAGCACATCGCCATCGGCAGGCCGCACACCTGCGACAGCACCATCCGCAGCGGTCCGCCATGGCTGACGATCAGGGTCGGGACCGGCTCGGGCTCATCCAGCAACCGATGCAGGCCGCGCGCGATGCGGCGTTCGAAGTGGCCCCAGCTTTCGCCATGCGGCGGTGGATTGGCATGCGGGTCCAGATGGAAGGCGGACAGCGCATCCATCGGCAGCGCCTCCAGCGCGAGCCCGTCCCAGTCGCCGAAATCCAGTTCTTCCCATTCCTCATCGACCTCCACGTCCACCGCGTGGGGCAAGGCCAATGCCTCGGCGCTCAACAGCGCCCGCTGCCGCGGCGAGGACAGCACACGCTGCCAGGGCAGCCCGGCGTAGCGCGCGCACAGGGCGTCGGTCGCGCCCTCGTGCAGCGCTGGATCAGTGCGGCCATCAAGATGATCGTCGCGGCCGGTACTGGCGTGGCGGATCAGATCGAGGATCATGCCCGGCCCCGTCTGCTGCCCGCTGCGGCCGGCCAGTGCGGGTCACGGGCGTCGGTGCCGGGGTGCTGCAACCACGTTGGGGTCATGGAGATCACATCGAAAAAGCGAGGCGCATTCTAACCGGTGCGCTCCATGGGCCCGGCCGATGGCTTAGACTGCGCCCACTTTCAGGTGACCCGGGGCTGCAATGCCGCCAGGTTGAAACGGGAAGCCGGTGACGCGTCAGGCCCTGTGCCACGCCGCCACTCCGGCGCTGCCCCCGCAACGGTAAGCGTGGAAACACCAGGCAACACGCCACTGTGCTCCGGCATGGGAAGGCGCCTGGCACGATGGCACCCCATCGGCCCGCGAGCCCGGAGACCGGCCTGGAAGACGACTGGTTGCGATGCGGCGGGCATGGCGGCGGCAAGCAGGCGCCTGCGCGCGCCCGCCCACCGTCGAACCTCCCTGCAGCGCGATCATCCCCACCCCTTGCCGCGCGGGCGTGCGCGGTGCATGGAGTCATCGATGAAGCTGCAAACCCGCGTTCTTTCCCTGGCCGTGCTGTCGGCCCTGCCCCTGGTGGCCTCCGCACAGGACGAGGCCACCGCGCTGGACCAGGTGCTGGTCACCGCCACGCGTACCCCGATCGCCCTGCAGGACAGCATCTCCCCGGCGCAGGTGATCGACCGCGCCGAGATCGAGCGCAGCCAGGCGCCGTCGCTGCAGGACCTGCTGCGCGGCCGTGCCGGCATCAACCTCAACAACAGCGGCGGCCTGGGCAAGCAGAGCTCGCTGTTCCTGCGCGGCACCAACTCGGCCCACACCCTGGTGCTGGTCGATGGCGTGCGCATCAACACCGGCGACCTCGGCCTGGCCATGATCCAGGACCTGCCGCTGGCGCAGATCGAGCGCATCGAGATCGTGCGTGGCCCGCAGTCCAGCCTGTACGGCGCCGATGCGATCGGTGGCGTGATCCAGATCTTCACCCGCCGCAACGCCGGCCAGTTCGCGCCGCACCTACAGCTCGGCGGTGGCAGCAACGGCCTGCGCGAGGCCAGCGGTGGCTTCGGCGGCAGCGGTGAGCGTGGCTGGTTCGGCACCGACATCGCCTACCAGCACACCGATGGCATCAACGCCTGCCGTGGCTCGGTGTCGCCCTTCGCTGGCTGCGGCGCCGACGAGCCCGACCGCGATGGCTACCGCAACCTGTCCATGAGCCTGCGCGGCGGCTATGCGTTGACGGACACGTTGAGCCTGGAAGGCACCGCACTGCGCGCCGAAGGCGAGAACCATTACGACGGCTACTACAACTACTCCGAAACGCTGCAGCAGGTACTCGGCGGCAAGCTGCGCTACACGCCGGGCGAGCGCTTCAACCTGACGGTCAACGTCGGCCGCGCCGACAACGAATCGGACAACTTCAACGGGGATACCTGGCTGGGCAATGCACAGACCCACCGCGACAGTGCCTCGATGCAGGCCGACATCGGCATCGCTGACGGCCAGCTGCTGAGCGCCGGTGTGGACTGGAGCCAGGACAACCTGGACGGCAGCAGCGCCGGCTACCTGGTCGACAGCCGCGACAACACCGGCGTGTTCGTGCAGTACCAGGGCCGTTTCGGCGCGCACCACCTGCAGGCCAGCGTGCGCAACGACGATAACGAACAGTTTGGCAACCACACCACCGGCAGCCTCGGCTGGGGCCTGGAGCTGGGCCGCGGGTTCCGCCTCAACGCCAGCTACGGCACCGCGTTCAAGGCCCCGACCTTCAGCGACCTTTACGACCCGTGGAGCGGCGTGCCGACCCTGGATCCGGAGAAATCCAAGAGCGCCAACATCGGCATCGCCCAGCAGGGTGATGGCTGGCGCTGGGGCCTGGACGTATACGAAACGCGCATCGATGACCTGATCACTTACGACGCGACCACCTTCATGATGTCGCAGGTCGAGAAAGCCCGCATCCGCGGCGCCGAGTTGACCGGTGCGATCACCGTCGCCGGGTTCGACCTCAACGCACAGCTCAGCCACACCGACCCGCGCAACCGCACCGACGGCAGCGCACAGTTCGACAACTGGCTGGCCCGCCGCGCACAGAACACCGCACGCCTGGACGTCGATCGTCGCGTGGGTGATGTCCGCGCCGGCCTCACCGTCAACGGCGCCGGCAAGCGTTACGACGATGCAGCGAACACGGTGCGCCTGGGGGGCTACGGCACCGTGGACCTGCGCCTGGAATACGCCCTGACCCGCGATTGGTCCGTACTGGGCCGGGTCAGCAACATCTTCGACCGCGAGTACGAAACCGTCGCCTGGTACAACCAGCCTGGCCGCGAGTATCGACTGAGCGTGCGTTACCAGCCGAAATAAGCGCGCGGGGCGGCGGCACCGCCGCCGTCCCGGCCCTGGCAGGTGCCGACCGTTGGTCGGCACACGCTCGAACGCCTTACAACGCCAACAATTCCCGCAGATCATCCACCACGGCAACCGCCTCGACGTTGTCCAGATCCAGCCCACGCGGATACCCATAGCGCACCAGCGCCACCGGCATCCCGGCATCCACGGCAGCGCGGTAATCGGTGATCGAATCACCCACCATCAAGGCGGCCTCGACGGCCACCTCGAACTGCGCGGCGATATGCCGCAACGGCGCACCACTGGGCTTGCGCTCCGGCAAGGAATCCCCGCCCAGCACCAGTGCGAACACGTCCTGCAGACCGAAGTGCTGCAGCAGCGGCGCCACCAGTGCGGACGGCTTGTTGGTGCAGATCGCCAGCGTCACCGAACGCTTGCGCAAGGCAGCCAACGTTTCGGCCACGCCATCAAACAGGCGCGGGCTGCGTAACAGGCACGCCTCGTAGTGGCGCATGAAACCGGGCATTACCTCGTCCAGATCGATATCGCTGCCGGCCGCGGTAAACGCCTGCTCAACGAGCCGCCGCACGCCATCACCGATCCACGTCAACACCGTCGCCTCCGGCACGCGCGGCAACTGCCAGTCCTGCAGCGTGCGGTTGAGCGCTTCGGCGATATCGGCCGCGCTGTCCACCAGCGTGCCATCCAGATCGAACACCACCAACGGATACGGATACGACAAGACAATGCTCACTTCCACAGCAGGGAAGCGCCATTGTACGGAGGTGCGTGTGTGATGCCGATGCACGCCCGGGTAGAGCCGACCGTTGGTCGGCTGCACGCGCCCGCTGCGGTTGCGGGTGCACGGCGTGCTGATGGGCGGTTGCCGGATCAAGTGCAGCCGACCAACGGTCGGCTCTACCGGGGCCGCGTTTACAGCTGCGCCAGGAACGCCGGGCTGGCAAAGCGTTCCACCAGGAAATCCAGGAAGCTGCGCATGATCGTCGGCAGCTGCCGGCGTGAGGCGTACACCGCGTACAGGCCCAGCAGTTCGACTTCATGGTCCGGCAGTACGGCGACCAGTTCCCCCGCGTGCAGCAGCGGTGCGATCTGATACATCGGCAGCATCGCGATGCCCGCACCGGCACGCACCGCTTCCAGCAGCAACGACGCTTCGTTTGCACTGATGTTGCCCCCCACCGCCACCGCGATCTTCCGTCCGTCGCGTTGCAGATGCCACACGCTCTTGCCGACGTAGTGGTGCGTCAGACAGTTGTGCGTGGCCAGTGCGTCGGCGGTGGTCGGCGTACCGCGCTCTGCGAGGTACGACGGCGCCGCGCACAGCACCGAGCGGCACTGCCCCAGCGGACGCGCGATCAGGCTCGGGTCGATCGCGCGCGAGATGCGCACGGCGATGTCCACGCGCTCCTCCACCAGGTTGACCACCCGATCCACCAGCAGCAGTTCAACGCGTGTGAGCGGATGCCGTTTGACGAACTCGGCCACCGCCGCCGCCAGATGGTTCTGCCCGAACGACACGCTCGCGGTGACCCGCAGCAGGCCATGCGGCTCGGGATTGTCCGTGGCCAGCTCCCCGCGCAGCTCATCGCCGATCGCCAACATCTGCCGGAAGCGCAGCAGCGCCGCTTCTCCCGGCCCCGTCAGGCTGATCCGGCGCGTGGTCCGGTGCAGCAGACGCGCCCCCAGCCAGCGCTCCACCTCGGCCAGATAGCGCGTCACCATCGCCCGCGACATCTCCAGCGCCTCGGCCGCAGCGGTCAGGCTGCCACGCTCGGCCACCTCGACGAACACGTTCATGGCAGTCATCCGGTCCATTTGATCGATCCGTGCAACAAATTAGGCCGTTATACGCGGTTTTTCGTTCGATTCCAGAGGCATACGCTGGCCTTCCTTCCTCAACGGACGTCCCCCATGAAAATCGCTCTCGTTGGTGCCACCGGCAACATCGGCCGTGAAATCACCCGCCAGGCCCTCGCCCGCGGCCACCAGGTCACCGCCATCGTCCGCCGTGAGACTGACCTCCCGGCGGAACTGGACGGCGCGCAGCTGGCCGTGGCCGCGCTGGACGACATCGATGCCCTGGCCGCTGTGATCGCCGGCCATGACGTCCTGGCCAGCGCCTTCGGCCCGCGCCCGGGCGATGCCCCCACCACGGTGACCACGACCAGTGCCGCCCTGGTCGCCGCGGCGCGCCAGGCCGGCGTTCCCCGCTTCATCATGGTCGGTGGCGCCGGCAGCCTGGAAGTCGCCCCCGGTGTGCAGCTGGTGGACACCGAGGGCTTCCCGGACGCCTACAAGCCGGTCGCCCTTGCCGCCCGCGAGACGCTCAAGCAGCTCCGCGCCGTCGACGACCTCGACTGGACGTTCTACTCCCCCGCCGCCGAAATCGGCCCCGGCCCGCAGCGCGGCGGCTTCCGCACCCAGGCGAAGAACTTCCTGGTCGGCGATGACGGCCACAGCCGGATCAGCTACGCCGACTACGCCGACGCCTTCGTCAGCGAAATCGAAACCCCGCAATACGTGCGGCAGATCGCCACGGTTGCGTACTGACCAGGCCGCCGATCTGGACGCAGCCGACCAACGGTCGGCTCTACCGGCCCCGGTGTCATGTCGGGGCCGTTCCCCCCGGTGTCATGTCGGGGCCGTCCCCCCCCCGGTGTCATGTCGGGGCCGTCCCCCCCCCCGGTGTCATGTCGGGGCCGTTCCCCCCGGTGCCATGTCGGGGCCGTCCCGCCCCGGTGTGATGCCGGGGCCGCGCTGCACAGGACTTCTTGAAATGCAGAACGTTTCCCGCACGACCCTGGCCCTGGCGTTGACGCTCGGTACCGCGCTCGCCATGAGCCCACCGGCCATCAGCCACGCCGCTGCGGCGACCGCCGAAGCCCACGCGCTGCAGGTGCAGCCCTACCACCCCGGCGACAAGGCGCTGTTTTCGGTCGCGTCCACCCTGATCACCGGCCGCCACGACGCGATCCTGGTCGACGCCCAGTTCGCCGCCACCGATGCCGCGCAACTCGTCCAGCGTATCCGCGATTCCGGCAAACGGCTGACCACGATCTACATCAGCCACGGCGACCCCGACTACTACTTCGGCCTGGCCACGCTGCAGGACGCCTTCCCCGACGCCCGCATCCTCGCCACCCCTGCGACCGTCGCCCACATCAACGCCACCCAGGCCGCCAAACTCGCCTACTGGGGCCCGCAGATGGGCGCAGCCAAGCCCAGCCGCATCGTCATCCCCACCCCACTGGACGGCGACACCCTCACCCTCGAAGGCCAACCGATCAAGATCATCGGCCTCACCGGCCCCACCCCGGACCGCACCGTCATGTGGATCCCCGCCCTGCGCACCGTCCTCGGCGGCATCCCCATCGTCGCCGGCGAACACGTCTGGATGGCCGACACCCAAAGCGCCCAATCGCACGCCCACTGGCTGCAGACACTGGCCACGATCAAAACCCTGAACCCCGCCCGCGTCATCCCCGGCCACTACGCAGCCGATGCCGCCTTGGACATCAGCGCAGTGGATTTCACCGCCGACTACATCCGCGCCTTCGACGAAGAAACCGCACGCAGCAAAGACGCCAACGCACTGATTGCCGCGATGAAGAAACGCTATCCGAATCTGGCGGGCGAGAGTTCACTGGAACTGAGCGCGAAGGTCGCCAAGGGTGAAATGCAGTGGCCGTAATAGCGCGAAAATAAAAGGCTGGGCGGCCCGAAGGCGACACGATCACCACGCGTGGGTGAGCCCGCGTGGGTGAGAGCTCCGCCGTCGATGCACATGCGCGCCGTGCCGGCACGAGGTTCCCGTCATTGCCGACATCAACGTCGTCAAAGAGAGTCGAGATGCCACAGCGGTGCGGCCCCAAAGAGCGACGTCTTCAGTGGCATTGGGGAAGGGCAGTGCGCCTCTTCCATGCGCACCGACCCAGTGTCGGGGGGACGACGCGGGTGGGGTATCGGGACCGTGTGTTGCCATGGATGGCAACACACGAGCTTACAGGGATGTACTTGCAGCGGGTCCCGATACCCCACCCGCGTCGTCCCAAACCCTCATCACCCGGACCCCAGCGCCTCAGCCGTTGCCGTTGCCGTCACCGCAAACAGAAAAACCGTCAGCCATCACCCAGGTGATCAAACAACCCCGGCTGGCGCACCACCTCCCGCTCCCGGAAGCCCCCCAACCCCACCCCCACCAACCGATACCGCGTCTCCAACGGCAACTCCACCCGTGCCCGCAGCCCCAACGCAATATCGCGCAGTTCCTCCAACGAATCCGGCGGCGACTCCGGCGTAAAACTCCGCGTAATGATCCGGAACTGCGACGTCTTCAACTTCAACACCACCGTATGTCCCACCCGGTCCGTCTTGCGCGTCGCCAGCCAGGTCTTCTCCGCCAACTGCACGATCGCCGGCGCCAGATCCTCCAACAACAGATCCTCGGCGAACGTATCCTCCGACGAAATCGACTGCACCGGCTGATCCGGTTCCACCGGGCGCTCATCCACGCCGCGCGCCCGATTGAACAACCGTCCCCCGAACGTCCCGAACCGCGCCTCCAGTTCCTCCAGCGGCAGCGCACGCAGATCACCCACCGTCGCCACCCCCAGCTCGGCCAGCTTCGCCGCCATCACCTTGCCCACGCCCGGCACACGACTCACCGGCAGCGGCGTCAGAAACTGCTCGATACGATGCGGCGGCACCACGAACTGCCCATCCGGCTTGCGCCAATCCGAGGCGATCTTCGCCAGGAACTTGTTCGGCGCGATCCCCGCCGAGGCGGTCAGCTGCGTCTCTTCGCGGATCTGCGCGCGGATGATCTGCGCGATCTCCGTCGCCACCGTCATCCCGCCTTTGTGCTCGGTCACATCCAGATACGCCTCATCCAGCGACAACGGCTCCACCAGATCCGTATGCCGCAGGAAAATCTCGCGTACCTGGCGTGACACCGCCTTGTAGCGGGCGAAATCCGGCGGCACGAACACCGCCTCCGGACACAGCCGCTCCGCGCGCAGCGCAGGCATCGCCGAACGCACGCCAAACACACGCGCCTCGTACGAGGCTGCGCACACCACCGAACGCATGCCCCGCCACGCCACCACCACCGGTTTGCCCCGCAACGAAGGGTCGTCACGCTGCTCCACGGACGCGTAAAACGCATCCATGTCGACGTGAATGATCTTGCGGGGGCGGGACACGGGCGTTGGCACTCGGATTCAGATGAACAAGATTACAGCCACACGCCGCAGTATGGTTGTTGGATAACAACAACATGCGTTTTTGAACCTGAAAACACTACGGCGGCGTACGGTTAAAACGTTTGATTGAATCACTTTTTCTCATGCACTCTTGAGCACTTGCTTCATGCAAGAGCAGTCGACCTGTGGTCGGCTCACCCCGATGACAACTTCCTCAGGATTGCGTTTTCCATGACTCGTCTCAACGCGTTCTCGCGCGACCAGCTGCTGGCCAGCGCCCGCGGTGAACTGTTCGGCCCGGGCAGCGGCCGCCTGCCCAATGATCCGATGCTGATGTTCGATCGCATCACCGATATCCGCGAGGACGGCGGTCCCCATGGCAAAGGCATGGTACGCGCGGAACTGGATATCCGCCCTGACCTGTGGTTCTTCGACTGCCACTTCCTCGGCGACCCGGTCATGCCCGGTTGCCTTGGCCTGGATGCCATGTGGCAGCTGACCGGCTTCTTCCTGACCTGGATCGGTGCGCCCGGCCGTGGCCGTGCCCTGGGCTGCGGCGAAGTCAAGTTCACCGGCCAGGTACTGCCGAGCGCCAAGCGCGTCACCTACGAAATCGATATCTCGCGCGTCATCAACCGCAAGCTGGTGATGGCACAGTCCGACGCCCGCATGCTGGTGGACGGTCGCGAAATCTACTCTGCCAAAGACCTGCGTGTAGGTCTGTTCACTTCCACTGAGAACTTCTGATGCGTCGCGTCGTCATTACCGGAATGGGCATCACTTCGTGCCTGGGCAACGATCTGGACACCGTGTCCTCCGCACTGCGTGAAGGCCGCGCCGGCATCCGCCACCTGCCCGATCATGCCGAAGCCGGCCTGCGCAGCCATGTCGGCGGCAACATCGAGCTCGACCTGGATGCGCAGATCGACCGCAAGGTGAAGCGCTTCATGAGCGATGCCTCGGCGTATGCGTACATCGCCATGCGCGATGCGATCGCCGATGCCGGCCTGGACGAGGCGCAGGTCGCCAACCCGCGGACCGGCCTGATCGCCGGCTCCGGCGGCGGCTCCAGCCAGTGGCAGGTGGAATCGGCCGACATCCTGCGCGCCCGTGGCGTGCGCAAGGTCGGCCCGTACATGGTGCCGCGCACGATGTGCTCGACCGTGTCGGCCTGCCTGGCCACCGCGTTCCAGATCAAGGGCCTGAGCTACTCGCTGTCGGCCGCCTGCGCCACCTCCGCGCATTGCATCGGCGCCGCTGCGGATCTGATCCGTCATGGCGCGCAGGACGTGATGTTCGCCGGTGGCGGTGAAGACCTGCACTGGTCGATGAGCGTGATGTTCGATGCGATGGGCGCCCTGTCGACCCGCTTCAACGACACGCCGGCCTCGGCCTCGCGCCCGTACGACAAGGACCGCGACGGCTTCGTCATCGCCGGCGGCGGCGGCATGCTGGTGCTGGAAGACTACGACCACGCCGTGGCCCGTGGCGCACGCATCTATGCCGAGCTGGTCGGTTACGGCGTCACCTCCGACGGTGCCGACATGGTCGCCCCGTCCGGTGAAGGCGCGGTGCGCTGCATGAACATGGCGATGGAGCACATCACCGCCCCGATCGACTACCTCAACACGCATGGCACCTCGACCCCGCTGGGCGACGTCACCGAGTTGAAGGCCGTGCGCGAAGTGTTCGGCGAGAGCATCCCGCCGCTGTCCTCGACCAAGGCGCTGTCGGGCCACTCGCTGGGTGCGGCAAGCGTGCATGAAGCGATCTACTGCCTGCTGATGATGCGCGATGGCTTCATCGCCGGTTCGGCCAACATCGGCGAGCTGGACCCGCTGGTGGAAGGCTTCCCGATCGTGCGCGAGACGCAGCCGGCACAGCTGAACACCGTGATGTCCAACAGCTTCGGCTTTGGCGGCACGAATGCGGCGCTGGTGTTCAGCCGCCTCTGACGGCAGCCTGTGTCCGCATGAAAAAGCCCGGCCATGTGCCGGGCTTTTTCGTGGTCCAGACGGGCAACGCCGTTGGTTATCGGGCGCCGGTCACCGGCAGCAGCGGCACCAACAACTGCCGTGCGTCCAGCAGCGAATCCACGATGCGATGCCCCAGCGCACGCAGTTCCTCATCCGGATGCACCAGGTCCGGCACCTGGATCGCCGTCATGCCCGCCCCCACTGCCGCGCGGATACCGGCCGGGGAGTCTTCCAGCGCCAGGCAGCGCGCCGGGTCCTTGCCCAGCTTCTGCGCGGCCAGCAGGTAGATGTCCGGGGCAGGCTTGGGATGCGACACATCGCTGCTGGTCACCACCACCTCGAAGAACGGCAGCAGCCCGGCCGCTGCCAGCTTGCGCGAGGCACGCGGCTGGCGGGTGGAGGTCGCCACCGCACGCGGAACGCCGTGATCGTGCAGCAGCTGCAGGATCTCCAGGATGCCGGGGCGCAGCGGCAGCCCCTGCTGCGTGCGCGCTTCGTACAGGTCGTGGCAGCGCGCGAACAGCGCGGCGACCTGCTCGGCATTCACCGTCTGCAGCAGCAGGCGTTCGCAATCGCGGTCGCCCAGGCCCACCATGCGCAGCCAGAATCCCTCCGGGAAGGGCAGTGCCAGTTCCTGCGCGGCCTGCGACCAGCACGCGATGGAGACGCGCTCGCTGTCGATCATCAGGCCGTCCATGTCGAAGATGACGGCGTCGGGCAGGAACGGCAGCGCGGCGAAGGCCGTCATGGGACGTTGAACAGCGTCTCGAGATCGGCCGCATCCAGCATGCGCCACTCACCTTCAGGCAGCTCGCCCAGCGAGAGCCCACCGATGCGGCTGCGGTGCAGCGCCTCGACGTGGTTGCCAACGGCCGCGAACATCCGGCGGGCCTGGTGGTAACGGCCCTCGTGCAGGACCAGCTGCGCCTGGCGCGGACCGTTCACGTGCAGCTCGGCCGGCAGCAGCGGCTTGTCATCCGATTCCAACAGCAGGCCGCCGCTGGCGAAACGCGCGGTTTCATCGCCGCGCAGATCTTCGGCGAGGGTGACCTCGTAGGCCTTGTCCAGGCGCGACTTCGGCGACACGATCCGGTGCAGCAGCGCGCCGTCGTCGGTCATCAGCAGCATGCCGCTGGTGTCGCGGTCCAGGCGGCCCACCGAGGACAGCACCGGCGCGCGGTCGCGGTAACGCGGCGGCAGCAGGTCGTAGATCAGCCGGCCCTTGTCCTTGGTCGAACAGGTGTAGCCGCGCGGCTTGTGCAGCAGCAGGGTCAGCCCCTGCGGCGGGTCCAGCGGCTCGCCCTCGACCCGGATCGCCTCATGCGCGACCGCGTCATCGGCGTACAGCACCTCGCCCTCGGCATCGGTGATCAGGCCGGCGCGGAACATCCCCTGCACCTGCTTGCGGCTGCCATAGCCCAGGTTGGCCAACAGCTTGACCAGCTTCATGCGCGGCCTCCGCGGCCCCACTTCGGCTCGGTGCTGCGCGGCGTGCGAACCGGCGTGGCGCTCTTGCTGGCCTTGGTCGCTTCGATCAGCTTGAAGCCATCGCGCTCGGCAGCCACGCGGACCTGGCCGAAGCTCTCATTGAGGATCTGCTCGTACGGCAGGTGGCGGTTGGCCACCAGCCACATCCGGCCGCCCGGGCGCAGCGCCTGTGCGGCCACGGCGATGAAGCGCTGGCCGATGTCGGGGCGATCCGCGCGCGACGGGGTGTGGAACGGCGGGTTGGTCACGATGAAGTCGTACTCGCCCTCGATCCCGGCGGTGACGTCCTGCCAGTGATAGGCCAGCGCCGCCGGCTTGCCGAGCGCGGCGAGGTTCTCGCGGGCCAGCGCCAGCGCGCGGCCTTCGGCCTCGTACAGGTCCAGCGCGGTCACGTTCGGGCAGCGCGCCAGCACTTCGGCCGAGAGATAGCCGAAGCCGGCGCCCAGATCGGCCCCACGCCCAGCCAGATCGGCCGGCAGCTGCTCGACCAGCAGCGCGGAAGCCGGGTCGATGCGGTCCCAGGCGAAGATGCCCGGGCGGCTCTGGAAGCGGCCGCCAAGGATCGCGCGCGGCGCGTCCAGGGTGGCCCAGCGCTGCGCGAGCGCAGCGTCGTGCTGGCCGTTGAGCGGCGCCGTCCAGTAGGCACGGCAGTGGTTCTTGGTCAGCTTGCCGCCGAGGCCGGCCAACTGCTGCAGGTCGCCTTCGCCGGAGCGCGCGCCTTCGTTGTTGTGCTGGCAGGCCACCACGATGCCACCCGGGGCGGTCAGGGCCAGCGCACGGGCGAACAGGGCCTTGGCTTCCTCGCGCTGGCGCGGCGGCAGCACCAGCACCACGGCGTAGCGGGTGGCATCGCCGGCCAGCTGCTGCTCGTCACGCACGGTCCAGCCACTGGCTTCCAGGGCGTCGGCGAACGGGCGGAAGCTCTGCTCGCAGACCAGCTGCGCCGGCTGGGCATGCTCGCGCAGCGGTGCGCCATCGCGGGCGCGCAGGAACAGCACGGGGCCGGCCGGCCAGGACAGTGCGCCACTGGCGAAGGGCAGGAACAGGGTTTCCAGGGGAGCGTCGTGCTGAGCAGCCATGCGGGGGCACATCTTGAAAAGAGGCCGCCATTCTACCGGTTCGCCCCGCCCCACCCGGATTTGCGTTTATTCAACGTCCTGTTGATGCCCTGACAACATCCAAACCGGCAGGGTGGAGCCTCACTTCCCGTGGAGATGGCTCATGCGTGCATTGTTCGTCGGTGGCGTAGTCGACAACAGCGAGATGGACATGGAGGGCAGCCAGCCACCGGTGCATTACCCCGAAGACACCGGCGGCGGCCATTCCCGCTACCGCCTGCACCAGGTCGGCAAGACCGCCGATGGCAGCGTGGCCTATGCGGTCTATGGTGCCCCGGACCTGGCCGATGACGAGGTGGCCCGGATCGCCGATGAACGGGCCTACGCGCGCCGCTTCGAGGCCGAGCCCAGCGAATTCACCCACTGAGCCCTGCCCACCCGCGCCTGCCCGCCGCGATCACTCGCGGTAGGGCAGCTGCCGGATGGCCTTGATCTGGTCCAGCCACACCACGTGCTGCTGGACCGGGGTATCCAGATCGTCCAACCGCAGCTGGCCATTGCTGCCTTCGTTCTCTTCGGCGTCGCGGTATTGCTGCAGCGTCGGCTGCACCGCGACGGTGCCCAGCAGGCGGCTGCCATCCTCAAGCGTAAGTTCGACCTGGGTCTGGCCGTGCAGCTGTGGCAGCAGGGCTTCCAGCGCCGCGATGGCGGCCGGATCGGTATGGATGCGGGGGGCGTAACGGGACATGGCAACTCCTGTGGCGTGCGCCCCAGTGTGCCCGCGGCGGCGTCAACACGCCGGCAACGCAGGACTCAGCGCGTACCGCCCAGGACACCGCGTACAGCGGCTACCAGCTGCGCCACCGAATACGGCTTGGCCACATGCTCCTGGAAGCCCGACGCCAACGCACGCTTGCGGTCGTCCGCACGTGCCAGCGCCGTCACCGCGACCGCAGGCAGTGCCTCCGGCTCGACGCCCATGTTGTCGCGCAGGGTGCGCACCAGCCCGTAACCGTCCATCCCGGGCATGCCGATATCGGTCAGCAGCGCATCGATGCCGTCATGGCCTTTCTCGTTGAGCAGTGCCAGCGCTTCGCCGGCCGAGGACGCCGTGGTGACCGAGGCGCCCTGCTCTTCCAGCAGCCGCCGGAGATACTCGAGTACTTCGGGCTGATCTTCCACAGCCAACAGGTGCAGGCCTTTGAGTGGGTACGGCTCGATGATCTGCTCGGTGATCGGGCCGCTGAACACTTCGCGCAGCGGACGACCGTCGGCCTGCGGCTGGTAGCGCGGCAGGCGCACGTTGAAGGTGGCCCCGTGGCCATGGCCGTCGCTGCTGGCGGCCACCGCACCGCCATGCAGCTCCACCAGCTGCTGCACGATCGCCAGGCCCAGGCCCAGGCCGCCATGCCGGCGCGTGGTCGTCCCGTCCGCCTGGCGGAACCGGCTGAACAGATGACGCAGGAACTCCGGCGCGATGCCGTCGCCGGAATCGGTGACGCTGATCGACCAGTGCCCGCCGTCCGCGGCCAGGGTCAGCACCACGCGCCCCTCGGCCGGGGTGAATTTGATCGCGTTGGAAAGCAGGTTCCACAGCACCTGCTGCAGACGGGTGGCATCGCCGAGCACCAGACAGGGCTCGTCGGGCATCACCAGCTCCATCGACAACGCTTTGCCTTCGGCGACCAGCTCCTGCGCGCGCATCGCCTCTTCCAGCTGCGCACGCAGATCCAGCATTTCCACTTCCAGCTGCACTTTGCCCAGCAGCATGCTGCTGAGGTCCAGCATGTCCGAGATCAACCGCTTCTGCGCCATCGCACTGTTGGCGATCACGCCCAGGCCCTTGTACATCGGGCTGGTGTTGTCGATGCGCTGCAGCAGCAGTTCGCTCCAGCCCAGGATGGTGGTCAGCGGGGTCCGCAGCTCGTGCGAGAGCGTGGCCAGGAATTCATCCTTCAGCCGCGCCATGTTCTCGGCCGCGCTGCGCGCCGCACGTTCGGACTGCAGCAGTTCCTCGCGCGCCATTTCGATCTCGCGGCGCTCGGTCACATCCGGACTGCTGCCGGCCAGACCGATGAAACGGCCCATGCGCGAGAAGCGCGGCCGGGCGTTCATTTCCAGCCAGCGCCATTGGCCATCGGCGCGACGGCCGCGCACCAGTGCATGCATGGAGCGCTGCGATTTCAGCGCCTCCTGCAGTTCGTAATCGAATACCGAAGCATCATCGGGATGCACCAGGCCACGCCAGACATCATCCGGCACGCGCTGCTCATCGCCTCCAAAAAACTCGCTGAAGGCACTGTTGACGAAGCGCGAATGGCCGCGCTCATCCAGCACCCAGACCGGCATCGGCAGGCCATCGGCCAGCGCGCTGAAGCGCGCCTCGCTTTCGGCCAGCTCCACCTCGATGTGTTTGCGGTTGGTGATGTCGAAGAACACCACGGCCACCAGAGGCTCGTCCGGCTCGCCCACGCTGACCGCTTCCACCGAGTACCACCGGTTCAGCGCGCGCGCTTCCATCTCGAACTGCCGTGCCTGCCCGCTACGCGCCACCTCGCCATAGGTGCGGTACCAGTCGGATTCATGGCCGGGTTGCAGGCTGCTCATCCGCTGTCCGCAGACGTTGCTCAGCCCGGTATTGCGTGAAAACGCCTCGTTGACCTCGACAAACCGGTAGTCCACACCCACCCCGGCATCGTCGAAGATCACTTCGATGATGCAGAACCCCGCATTCAGGCGTTCAAGTACCGTGCGATACAGGGCCGGATCCGGCGATGAAGCCAGGAAGGAGGCGCGTTCCAACGTCGAGGTGGGCAGGCTGGGCAAGGGCGTCAATGAGGCAACTGGCGAAACAGAGGAGGACAGGATCGGCCAACGCGCGTATTCGCAGCGTCAAGCGCCGGGGGTCGGGGGCGGCCTGGGTGAATTGGCGCCAACCGCAGTGCCGGAGCATACACGCGTGGATTGTCCCTCACCCGGATCAGGATCACACTGGGTGCCTGATCCCCCTTGTGATCGCGCCCCAGGAGTTGTCATGAACCGCACATCCCTGATCGCCGGCGCCCTGGCCGGCCTGCTGCTCATCGGCAGTGCCTCCGCCGCCCCACGCACCGTGACCGACCCGCAGGCCCCGCGCGCGCTCAAGGCGGAGGGTCCGGTCCAGGTGATGTGGACCGACCCGGCCCAGTTCACCGAGATCCGGCTGAGCAACAACCGCTTTGAAGCCGAACGCGGTGACTGGGTACAGCAGCTGGCCAAGTACGTGCAGACCACCGCCAGCAAGGCACTGCAGCCCGGCCAGACGCTGGAGGTGACCTTCACCGACATCAAGCGCGCCGGCGATTACGAGCCGTGGCACGGCCCGCGCGCCAACGACATCCGGGTGATGCGCGATATCTACCCCCCGCGCGTGACCCTGACCTACACCCTGAAGGATGCCCAGGGACAGGTGATCGGCGAAGGTGAGCGCAAGCTGCAGGACACCGGCTACCTGCACAACATCGGACGGCAGAGCGACACCGACCCGCTGCGCTACGAGAAGCGCCTGCTGGATGATTGGATCCGGCGCGATCTGCGCAATGAGGCCACGGCCAATACCTGAGCCGTTGGCTCTGACAGGACGAAGGCGGCGCATCAGCGCCGCCTTTTTCATGCACCCGGCATCGCCGGTGGCGGCTCAGCCGTCAGCGTACTCGCGCACCACCCGCTTCACGCCGCACGGCAGCTGGTAGGCACTGACCCCGCACAGCGGCGCCAGGGCCTCGATGCGCGGCGCATCGCCCCACAGCGTCACCGTGCTGCCGATGCCGGCCTGCGGCAGGTGGGTCAGATCCACGGTGAGCATGTCCATCGAGACCCGACCGATCACGATGCCGGGCTGTCCATCAATGCGCACCGGGGTGCCGTTCGGCGCGAACTGCGGGTAGCCATCGGCATAGCCGAGAGCCACGACGCCCACCCGGGTCGGCCGCTGCGCGACGAAGCGCGCGCCATAGCCGACCGGCTCGCCGACCGCGATGTCGCGCACGGCAAAGATTTTCGACCGCATGGTCATCACCGGGCGCAGGCGCTCGGTCAGGGCCGTGTGCGCCGGCATCGGGTTGATCCCGTACAGCATCAGGCCTGGGCGCACCCAGTCACTGCGCACCTCCGGCCAGCCCAGCAGCGCCGGCGAGTTGCACAGGCTGGTCTGCCCGGTCAGGCCTTCGATGGCGGCCGCGAAGACGTCGGCCTGCTCACGGGTGCGCGGGCTGTCCAGCTCGTCGGCACGCGCCATGTGGGTCATCAGCACCATCGGCCCGATATGCGCCAGCGCACTGAGCGTGGCGTGCGCGGCGCGGAACTCGTCCGGCCACAGGCCCAGGCGATGCATGCCACTGTCCAGCTTCAACCACACGGTGAGCGTGGCGGTGGTCGGAAACGCGGCCACCGCCTCCACCTGCCACGGAGCGCCAACCGCGAACCACAGGTCGTGCTCGACGATCAGCGGCAGTTCGTCGGCATCGAAGAAGCCTTCCAGCAGCAGGATCGGGCCAGTGATACCGGCCGCCCGCAGTTCCAGCGCTTCCTCGATGCAGGCCACGCCGAACGCATCGGCCTCGGTCTGCAGCGCGCGGGCGCAGCGCACCGCACCGTGCCCGTAGGCATCGGCCTTGATCACCGCAACGGCCTTGCCGCCCCCCAGTTCGCGTGCCAGCCGGTAATTGCTGCGCAGCGCGTCCAGGTCAATCAACGCACGGGCTGGGCGCATGAACTCGACTCACGGTGACGGACGGACGCGGCATGGTGGGTGTAGCGGAAAATATCCAGGCCTTCGGTGCTGATCTGCGGCTGGCGGGCATCCATCAGGTCGGCCAGGTAGCGGCCGGAGCCGCAGGCCATGGTCCAGCCCAGGGTGCCGTGGCCGGTATTGAGGAACAGGTTGCGGTACGGCGTGGCGCCGACCACCGGGGTGCCGTCCGGCGTGGCCGGGCGCAGGCCGGTCCAGAATTCGGCGCGCGACAGGTCGCCGCCCTCCGGGTACAGATCGCGCACCACCTTCTCCAGCGTGGCACGGCGGCGCGGCGAGAGGGACAGGTCGAACCCGCCCACTTCGGCCATGCCACCCACGCGGATGCGGTCGTCAAAGCGGGTCACGGCCACCTTGTAGCTTTCATCCAGGATGGTCGAGGTCGGGGCCATCGCCGGGTCGGTGATCGGCAGCGTCAGCGAGTAGCCCTTGAGCGGGTACACCGGCAGCTGCATGCCCAGCGGTGCGACCAGCGACGGCGAATAGCTGCCCAGCGCGACCACGTAGTGATCGGCGGTTTCCAGCTTGCCATCGATGCGTACACCGGTGATGCGGTCGCCCTCGCTCTGCAGGCCGGCGATGTCCTGGTCGAAGCGGAACTCCACCCCGGCATCGACGCACATCTGCGCCAGGCGACGGGTGAACAACTGGCAATCGCCGGTCTGGTCGCGCGGCAGGCGCAGCGCGCCGACCAGCTTGTCGGCCACGCCGGCCAGCGCCGGTTCGTGGGCGATGATGCCGTCGCGATCAAGCACCTCGTAGGGCACGCCGTATTGGGCCAGCACCTCGATGTCCTGCGCCGAGGCGTCCAGCTGCTGCTGGGTGCGGAACAACTGGGTGGTGCCCAGGTCGCGGCCTTCGAACTCGATGCCGGTCTCGCGGCGCAGCTCGTTGAGGCAGTCGCGGCTGTACTCGGACATGCGCACCATGCGCGCCTTGTTGATCGCATAGCGCTCATGCGTGCAGTTGCGCAGCATCTGCGCCAGCCAGCGGTACTGGTGCCAGTCCAGGCCCGGGCGGATGGCCAGCGGCGCATGCTCGGCGAACAGCCACTTGACGGCCTTGAGCGGCACGCCGGGCGCTGCCCACGGCGAGGTATAGCCGAACGAAAGCTGGCCTGCGTTGGCGAAACTGGTTTCCAGCGCCGGACCGGGCTGGCGGTCGACGACCGTGACTTCAAACCCGGCCTGCCGCAGGTACCAGGCACTGGTCGTGCCGATCACACCGCTGCCAAGGACTAGAACGCGCATGACACCTCTCCAACCCGATCATTCCCTGCGCAGGAGCACGCCGGGACCATAATTGAGGAAGTATAGTCAGCCGCAACCAAGCAATTCGCCTGTTTTTCCAGCATCAGGCAGGGTATTGTCTCGCGAACATCCTTGAGAGGCTGACGCCGATGGCCACGCGTGCCCGTGAACTGGACAAGATCGACCGCAAGATCCTGCGCATCCTGCAGGCCGAGGGTCGGATCTCCTTCACCGAACTGGGCGAGCGGGTCGGGCTGTCGACCACGCCGTGCACCGAGCGCGTCCGCCGGCTGGAGCGCGATGGGGCCATCACCGGCTACTACGCCAAGCTTGATCCGCATTACCTCAAGGCCAGCCTGCTGGTGTTCGTGGAGATCAGCCTGGCCTACAAATCCGGCGACATCTTTGAAGAGTTCCGGCGCGCGGCGTTGAAGCTGCCCAATGTGCTGGAATGCCATCTGGTCTCGGGCGATTTCGACTACCTGCTCAAGGCCCGCATCAGCGAGATGGCCTCGTACCGCAAGCTGCTGGGCAGCACCTTGTTGACCTTGCCGCACGTGCGCGAATCCAAGAGCTACATCGTGATGGAAGAGGTCAAGGAGACCTTGACCCTGCCGATTCCAGATTGATCCGGTCGCGTGACTGAGTGGCGTGGCTGAAACGCAAAAAGGCGGCGCGCATGTGCGCACCGCCCTTGTTCATTGCGCCAAGCGCATCAGCGCTGCTGTTTCTGGTCCTGATGCTTCTGGTCCTGCTGCTTGCCGCCCTTCTGATTCTGCTGGTCCCACTGCTGCTGGTTCTGCTGGCCGGGCTTCTGGTTCTGTTGCTGACTGCCCTGCTGCTCCTGCGGCGTCTTGCCGGGACTGCGGTTCTGCTGGTTAGCCATGATTGCACTCTTCTCGAAAAACCTCGGGGAATGCGCTGTATTGCGGCGCGGGTACAGGGTCCCGCCGATTCGGTTAATCACAGGCGAAAAAACAGTGAGGCCTTGCGTTGACGGGGATGACTGCGCGGGCGGCGATGTAAACCATTCATGTTGCCCGCCTGCCACCCCGGGAGTCAGGGCTTGATCTGTTGGCCGTCAGCGCTGGGGACGGCGTCGTAATAGCGGCCGGTGCGGGTATCGAGCACGCGGTTCGGGCCTACCTGCTTGACCCCCGGAATGATCCGGCCGTGGCGGTCGTAGACCTTGCTCTGCACGGCCGGGCCCTGCAGCGGTGCGGGCTGCGCGGGGCCTTTGCTTTGGATCGGGTGCGTGCGCAGCTGCTGCTGGGTCTGCGAGGACGACTTCACCGGGGCCATCCTGTCGGACAGGCTGTCGACCGGCACCGGTTGCACGGCCGGGGGCTGTGGCGCGCGCTGCGGCGTGACCACCGGCCGCGTCGCGGTGGGCGTGGGCGGCGGGCCGATCTGCGCGGCCGCGGTCAACGGCAGCAGCACCAGCAAGGCAGCGGCGAGGCGACGTGGGCGGTACATGGCGATCTCCCGGCGGCGGTTCAGGTCTTCACCATGCGCCGCCATGGGTATCAGCACGATGAATGCCCCGGCTTGAACCTCTACAGGCAACAGCCCAATCTACGTACCACATCAATAGGGAATGTTTATGACAGCTTTCGACCTTTCCCCGCCCACCGACGCCCAGCGCCAGTCCTTGGTGGCCGGCCTCAGCGCCGATGAGCAGCGCGTGCTGCTGCATCACGGCACCGAGGCGCCGTTCTGCGGGGTCTTCCTGGACAACAAGCAGGACGGGGTCTACGGCTGCCGGTTGTGCGGCCTGCCGCTGTTCCGCTCCAGCACCAAGTTCGACTCCGGCACCGGCTGGCCGAGCTTCTTCGCGCCCTTCGACCCGGCGCATGTCCGCGAGATCCGCGACGCCAGCCATGGCATGGTCCGCACCGAGATCGTCTGTGCGCGGTGTGACAGCCATCTCGGCCATGTTTTCCCGGATGGCCCGCCGCCGACCCATGAGCGCCACTGCCTGAACTCGGTCTCGCTGTCGTTCACGCCCAACGGGCAGGCCTATCCGGATCCGTTGCAGCGCGGGGGTGCGGAAGCCGAGCCGGCCGCCTGAATCCGGAAAAGTGTGACATCGAGCGAACACCCCCCTTCAGAAAGGGTGTGAAGGGGCCGACATGGAGGTATCCCCTTCCCGCGTCGGCCCCATGCTCATCATCGTTGGACTTCTCGTCGTCATCCTCAGCGTGCTCGGCGGTTACGTGGGGGCGCACGGCAAACTCGGCGCGCTGTGGCAGCCCTATGAACTGGTGATCATCGGCGGTGCGGCGCTGGGTGCGTTCCTGGTCGGCACCCCGGTCAAAACCGTGAAGCAGACCCTGAAGGCCACCGTGGGCGTGTTCAAGGGGCCGCGCTACAAGCAGCAGGACTACATCGACGTCCTGAGCCTGCTCTACGAACTGCTCAACAAGGCGCGCCGCGAAGGCTTCATGGCGCTGGAAGACCACGTCGAGCGCCCGGCCGAGAGCAGCATCTTCGCCAATTACCCCAAGGTGCAGGCCGACCATCACCTGGTCGACTTCATCACCGATTGTCTGCGCCTGATGATCGGCAGCAACATCGAGCCGCACGAGCTGGAACCGCTGCTGGAGATGGAGCTGGAGAAGCACCACGGCGAGGCGATGCAGCCGGCCGCGGTGCTCAACAAGGTCGCCGACGGCCTGCCCGGCTTCGGCATCGTCGCCGCGGTGCTGGGCATCGTGATCACCATGGGCTCGATCGGCGGGGAAATCACGGAAGTCGGCGCGCACGTCGCCGGCGCGCTGGTCGGCACCTTCCTGGGCATCCTGCTGGCCTATGGCTTCGTCGGCCCGCTGGCCTCGGCCGTGGAAGCGCGCGCCGAACAGGACGCACGCATCTACGAATCGGTGAAGACCGCCCTGCTGGCCTGCCTGCGCGGCTACAACCCGAAGATCGCGCTGGAATTCGCCCGCAAGACCCTGCCGTCCAACGTGCGCCCGGGCTTCAGCGAGTTCGAACAGCACCTCAAGACGGTCAAGTAAGGCAGCGCCATGGCCGAGACCAAACCCACCGTCATCGTCCGCCGGGTCAAGAAGGCCGGGCATGCCGCGCACCATGGCGGCGCCTGGAAAGTGGCCTATGCCGACTTCGTGACCGCGATGATGGCCTTCTTCCTGGTGCTGTGGCTGATGGCCGCCACCAGCAAGCCGGAGCGCGCGGCAATCTCCGAGTACTTCCGCAACCCCAGCCCGCTGGCCGGCAGCAGTTCCACCCCGGCCCCGGGAATGGCCGGCCCGGGCGGCGCCAGCACCTCGATGATCAAGCTGGGCGGCGCGACCGACATCTCGCGCGGCAACAGCAACGATCCCTTCCAGAACCAGCAGGCCTCCAGGCCGGTGCCGCAGCAGGACGAGCGCGAGCGCGAAAAACGCCAGCTCGAAGCGCTCAAGCAGGAGCTGGAAGAAGCGATCAGCAAGAGCCAGGCGCTGGAGCCGTTCAAGGACCAGCTGCTGCTCGACCTCACCCCCGAAGGCCTGCGCATCCAGATCGTGGACAAGCAGAACCGCCCGATGTTCGACATGGGCAGCGCCTCGCTCAAGCCGTATACGCGCGAGATCCTGCGCGAGCTGTCGCAGTTCATCAACCACGTGCCGAACCGGATCAGCATCACCGGCCATACCGACATCACTGCCTACAACGCGGCCCATGGCTACAGCAACTGGGAGCTCAGCGCCGACCGCGCCAACGCCGCCCGGCGGGCCCTGCTGGATGGCGGCATGACCGAAGACAAGGTGACCCGTGTGGTCGGCCTGTCCTCCTCGGTGCTGTTCGACCGCACCCAGCCGGACAACCCGATCAACCGCCGGATCAGCATCGTGGTGATGACCAGGGCGGCCGAAGCGGCGGCCCTGGCCGGTGCCGGGCAGGAAGTGGCGCTGTCGCCCACCGCTGCCGACGCCGATATCCAGGCGACGCTTGCGCCGGCTGTCGCGCCTTAAGGGGCGCGGCGGCGGCGGCTGCAGAGGGAATTCAGGGAATCCGTGGAGCCGGCCGGCGGCCGGGGATATGCGCCCTTCACGGAATGCGTGGAGCCGGCCAGCGGCCGGGGATATGCGCCCTTCACGGAATGCGTGGAGCCTGCCAGCGGCCGGGGATATGCGCCCTTCACGGAATGCGTGGAGCCGGCCAGCGGCCGGGGATATGCGCCCTTCACGGAATGCGTGGAGCCGGCCAGCGGCCGGCACTACAATGGGTCTTCCCTTTTGTAGATAGACCGCACTCATGTCCAAGCAGTCCAAGGCCAAGCGCGACAAGCGCAAGAAGCAGCAGCCCAAGCGTCCGATCAACCGCCTCAACGCCCAGCAGCCGGTGCAGAACCATGCCGTGCTGACCAACGAAGAAGGTCAGGTCGTCGCTGCGATCGGCCTGCAGGGCACCGAATGGCTGCTGGCCATTGGCGGCCAGACCATGGGCAACGCCGACAACCCGGTCCCGATGCTGGCCATGCTCAAGCACCTGTCCAACGTCCAGGAGAAGGAAGGCCGCAAGGTCAACCTGGAATACTCGAGCCAGCTGCAGCAGCTGATCGACGACCTGGCCGCCGACGAAGGCAAGACCGCCGACGAGTACCTGACCCAGCTGGTCTCCGAGTTTGAAGGCGTGGAAGGCGAAGAAGGCGAAGACGCCGAAACCGCTGAAACCGCTGCCGACGCCAGCGAAGACGCCCCGGTGGCAGACGAGGCCGGCACCGATGCCGCCGCCGACGCCACCCCGGCCGCCAGCGACGACAAGCCGCAGGCCTGAGCCACGGCGATCCGGTGACGGTCTATATCGACGATGCGGTACATCCCTGGCGCGGCGAGCGCTGGGCGCATCTGATGGCCGATACCCTGCCCGAGCTGCACGCCATGGCAGCGCAGCTCGGGATTCCGCGGCGGGCGTTCCAGAACCGCCGCAGCGGCGCGCACTACGACGTGCCCGCCCCGTTGCGCCTGCAGGCAATCGCCTTGGGCGCACGGGCCATCTCACGGCATACGGACCGTGCGCTGGTCAAAGCCGTGATCTCGAACGCGCGCGAGCAGTATCAGGCGTAGGTGCCGACCGTTGGTCGGCACACGCAGACCGCAATCGCGCCCTCAGAACGGATCGCTGCCCGGCCGCACTTCCACGCCCAGCAGCGAGCACAGCGCCAGCATCGCATCGTCATCGCGGTTCAGCGCCACCCACCCGGCCAGCGTGTCATTGCCGGTATCCACGCTCCACAGCGCGTAGTTGTGCTCGCGCAGGCGGTCATGGGCGGTGGCCATCAGCATCGGGGCATCCACCTCGGCGGCGAAATCCTCATCGTCCAGGTCGCCGCCCCAGTCGATCTGCAGATTCCAGCGCGCGGACAGCTCGTTCACCGCCGACATCAGTGCATCGGCATCGCTGCGCTCCACCTCGAACCCGGACTGCCAGGCGATCGCCGCCATCATCGGCGGCAGCCAGTCGGCATCCTCATCGATGCCTTCGCCGCTCTCCAGCAGCGCCTCGCGCCAGCGGTTGAACTGCTGCAGGGCCAGTTCTTCATCGCCCGGGTTGATCAGCACGAACAGATTCCAGATCCGCGCCTCGAAATCGTCCTCGTCGAAATCGCGTTCCTCTTCTTCGAAGTCGAAATAATCGCTGTTGTCGGGCATGGCCGGTATTCCTGGAGACAGGGGCGCATTCTGCCGTGCAAGGGCGTTGGCAGGAAGCGAAATTCGGCGCAGGGCCCGCTGCGGTTTATCCTGTACGGCAGAAGGCGGCCTTGGTGGTCGTCAGCATCCTGTGACCATGAGCGATACCCCTCCCGATCACCTGGCGATCAACCCGACCAGCCCCTTCCACGATGCTGCTGCACTGGAGCGCGGCGTGGGCATCCGTTTCAACGATGTCGAGCGCGACAACGTTGAAGAGTATTCGGTCAGCGAAGGCTGGATCCGCGTGCAGGCCGGCAAGGCCCGCGACCGCCGCGGCAACCCGATGACGATCAAGATCAAGGGCACCGTGGTGGCCTATTTCCTGGATCAGAAGCCGGACGCCTGATCCACGTGCGCCGGCGACGCCTGATCCACGTGTGCCGGCGGCGCCTGATCCACGTGTGCCGGGGTAGAGCCACCCCATGGGTGGCTGCCCTTCGTCCCCGACGCGTGGGTTTCAATGGGTCCGCGCAGCCACCCATGGGGTGGCTCTACCCGTGACACGGTGCGACCTCAATCGCGTTGCCGCGTCTCCAGCAGATCCAGATTGCGGATCAGCCGGCGCGAGATCTCGTCGGAGATCTTGCCACGCCGGGTCAGGCGGAACAGTTCTTCGCGCTCGGCGGTGAGCCCGGCGGTGCGCAGTTGGCGGTAGCCCTGCTCCATCCGCTTCACCTTGTCCGGATCGGCATCCGGCCCGGCGTCCTTCTCCAGGTTGCGCTGGTACAGCAGGCTCACCCGTGAGGCGGCGTCGTTGTAGAGCTGCACGTTCTCGGTGGTCTGGTTCTGCACCAGCTGCTGGCGCGTGCGCTCCACGCCGGCCAGCGCGGCCTTGGCGGCCAGCTTGCGGGCAAGATCCTCTTCCTTGCGTTCGCCCGAATCGGCCGGCAGTTCCAGCCCTTTGAGCAGGCGGGGCAGCGCGATGCTGGCACCGACCAGCGAGATCAGGATCACCGCCGCGGCCAGGAAGATCACCAGATCGCGCGCCGGGAAGGCGCTGCCATCGGGCAGGAACAGCGGCAGCGTCAGCACGCCGGCCAGGGTGATCGCCCCGCGCACGCCAGCCACCGAGGTCGCCACCACGATCCGCCAGGACGTGCCCTGCCGGGCCTCGCCACGATGGCGCGCGCGCAGCAGGCTCCAGCGCAGCGACAGCCATACCCAGGCCAGGCGCAGCAGCACCAGCGCCAGATTGATCACCACCACATAGACCAGCAGCCACCACGCGCTGTGGTGCCCGCTCTCGCTGACCGTCTTGATCGCGCGCTCCACGATGCCGGGCAGCTGCTCGCCGAGCAGCACGAACATGATGCCGTTGAAGCTGAACTGCAGCATGTTCCACACGGCAGTGCGCTGCACGCGCATGCTGCCCGACACCCGACCGCTCAGTTCCACATAGCTCATCGTGATGCCCGCGGCGACTGCCGAGAGGATGCCCGAGGCGTTGAACTCTTCGGCCAGCAGGTAGGCCGCGAAGGGAATCAACAGGTTGACCAGCAGCGCCGCGCCCGGCTCCTCGCCGAAGCGCCGCCACAGCCAGCGCTGGAAGGTGGACACGCCCAGCGTCACCGCGACACCGATCGCCAGCCCGGCCACCGCCACCCACAGGAACGTCAGCGAGGCCGTCGCCAGCGAGAACGAGCCGGTCATCACCGCCGCCACCGCGAAGCGGAAGCAGACCAGGCCGGAGGCATCGTTGAGCAGCGACTCGCCTTCCAGGATGTGCATCAGCCGCTTGGGGATCGGCGCGCGCGAGGCGATCGAACTGACCGCCACCGGGTCGGTCGGCGAGATGATCGCGGCCAGGGCGAACGCCACCGCCAGCGGCATCACCGGGATCATCCAGTGGATCAGGAACCCGGCCCCGATGACGGTGAACACCACCAGCCCGAAGGCCAGTTCCAGGATCACGCCTTTATCGCGGAACAGGCCCTGCTTGGGGATGCGCCAGCCATCCAGGAACAGCAGCGGCGGCAGGAACAGCAGGAAGAACATCTCCGGCTCCAGCGCGTGGCCGCGGTTGAACACCCCCGCAATGACCGCGCCCAGCCCGATCTGCACCAGCGGCAGCGGCAGCGACAACGGCAATACGCGGACCAGGTAGCCGCTGGCGACCACCGCCACCAGCATCGCCAGGACGACTTCAATGGTATGCATGCATTTTCCAGTAAGCAGCGCGGGGGAGGCTGCAGGCAGCCGGCGCCGGAAACAGGAAAAAACGTACCACACGTGCGCCGCCGCGCGAATGCGCGGGGCGCGCCAGGCTCAGTTCGCGGACAGCACGGCGCTCATGCGGCGCGCTGCTGTACGTCGGCACCGTCGAAGCGATAGATGTCCATCGCCAGGAAGCCGGCATCGATCCCGGCATCGATGCGCTGCGCACCGAGCGCCTCGCCACCGGCCGCGCCCATCGCGACGTGCAGCGGCTGCAGATGCTCGTCGCTGGGGTGCGCCTGCACGGCGTACGGGGCCTGCCGGCGGTAGTCCAGCAAGGCGGCACTGTCATCGGCCTGCAGGCGCTGCTCCACCCACTCGATGAAGGGCCGCACATACGGCGCTTCCTTGCCGTCCTGGTAGCTGCGCCAATCGTGCAGGTTGTGGGTGATGCTGCCCGAGCCGATCACCAGCACGCCCTGCTCGCGCAGCGGCGCCAGCGCGCGACCCAGCGCAAACTGATGGGCCGGCCCAAGCAACGGCTGGATCGCCAGCGGCACGACCGGGATCTCCGCCTGCGGGTACAGAAAACGCAGCGGCACCCAGGCACCGTGGTCGAGACCGCGCTGCGGGTCGATCGCGGTCGGCAGGCCGGCCGCGGTCAGCCGCTGCGCGATCTCCTGCGCCAGCGCGGGGTCGCCCGGTGCCGGGTACTGCAGATCGAACAGCGCCTGCGGAAAACCGCCGAAATCATGGATGGTCGGTGGCTGGGCATGCCCGCCGACCACGGGTTGATGGGTCAGCCAGTGCGCCGAGGCCATGACGATCGCGCGCGGTCGCGGCAGGCGCGCGGCCAGGGCCGCCAGGCGCTCACCGACCAGACCGGGGTTGAGCGCGGTCATCGGCGAGCCATGGGAGATGTACAGGGAGGGCAATCGGGACATCACGGACTCCAGTAGCGCTACGACGGCCCTGAGCTTATTGCGCGCCGCCTTGCCAATAAATACGATGCATCGACGCTGTTTATTTCTGAAAGAGAAACAATGGACACTCTGGATGCCATGCGTGTATTTGTCGCCGTGGTCGAGCGCAACGGCTTCAGTGCCGCCGCCCAGGCCCTGGACCTGTCCACCGCCGGGGTGACCCGGCAGATCGCGGCGCTGGAAAAGCGCCTCTCGACCCGGCTGCTCAACCGTACGACCCGCCGCGTGAGCCCGACCAGCACGGGCGCGGCCTATTACGCCGAGTGCGTGCGGCTGCTGGCCGAGTTCGATGCGCTGGAGGCCGGCATCAGCGCGCAGGCCCTGGAGCCCTCCGGGCGGCTGCGCATCAACGCGCCGGTCAGCTATGGCATCGCCCGGCTGGGCCCACTGCTGGCCGGCTATCGCGCGCGCTACCCGCAGGTGGAACTGGACCTGTCGCTGTCCGACCGCCTGGTGGACATGGTCGAAGAAGGCTACGACGTGGCGATCCGCATCACCCGCCAGCCCGGCCCGGCACTGATCGCGCGCAAGCTGGCGGACGCGCAGATCAGCCTGTGCGCGGCGCCGGCGTATCTGGATGCGCATGGCCGGCCGCAGCAACCCGAAGATCTCTCCGCGCACGAATGCCTGCAGTACAGCTACTGGGGCGGCGGGGATGCGTGGCAGCTGCAGGGGCCACGCGGGGAGGTCTCCGTGCCGGTACGTGGCGGTGTGCGTGCCAACAATGGCGACGTGCTGCGCGAAGCGGCCATCGCCGGCATGGGCATCATCGTGCAGCCGGACTTCCTGGTGGCCGAGGCGATCGCCGAGGGTCGACTGGAACGGGTACTGCCCGCGTGGGCGGTGCCGGGCATCGGCATCCATGCGGTGTACACCAGCCGCAGCCATCTGGCGCCGAAGGTGCGCAGCTTCATCGACTACCTGGTGGAAGCGCTGGGCGGATGACGCGTGGCGGCGGCCGGGCAGCGCCCGGCGAACTACGCCTCCACCGCATCCAACTGCGCGATCACCCTGGCCAGCGGCATCGGCCGGCCCAGCAGATAGCCCTGCACCTGGTCACAGCCGTGCGCGGCCAACCACTGGTGCTGCCCGGGGGTCTCCACGCCTTCGGCGATGATGGTCAGGCCCATGCTGTGCCCCAGTGACAGCAGTGCACGGCAGATGGAGGCATTGCGTGGATTGGTTTCCACGTCCGCCACGAAGCTGCGGTCGATCTTGAGGATGTCCAGCGGCAGATGCTGCAGGTAGGACATGTTCGAATAGCCGGTACCGAAGTCGTCCAGCGAGATGCAGATGCCCTGCTCATGCAGGCGCTGCATGGTCTGCTTGGCCTGGCCGGGCTTGCGCATCAGGCTGCTCTCGGTCAGCTCGACCTGCAGCGCACCGCGGGCCAGCCCGAACTCCTGGCTGGCACGGGTGAACTCGGCCACCAGGTCGCTGTTGAAGAATTGCACCGCCGAGACATTCACCGCGATCGGCAGGTCCCAGCCGGCATCGACCAGCTGCCGCTGTGCCTGCGCGGCGGCGCGGATCACCCAGCGGCCCAGCGCCAGGATCAGGCCGGTGTCTTCGCACAGCTGGATGAACTCACCCGGTGGAATGAAACTGCCGTCGGCCTGCGGCCAGCGCAGCAGGGCTTCCAGCGCGGCCGGGCTGCTGTCGCCTGCGTGGCAGATCGGCTGGTAGTACAGCTCGAACTCGGTATCGATCGCGCTGTGGATGCGCCCAGCCAGGCGCAGGCGTTCGGACAAGCGCGAACTCACGGTGGTGTCATACCAGGCGATCACGTTGCCTTCGTCGCGCGCCGCATGCGCGGCCTGCGCGGCCATGCCGATCACCTGCTCGGCGGTGCTGGTGTCGGCGTCGGCCTTGACCGCCACGCCAATGCGCGGCTCGAACTGGTGCAGCCAATCCTGCCCGCGCACCGGCTCGGAGACGGTCTGCACCAGGGTGTCCAGCGCGGTCTGGCGCTGATGGTCGTCGCGGATGGCGAAAATGAAATCCTCGGCCGGCTGGAAGGCCAGCAGCCCATAGCGCACGCCGAGCCCGCCCAGGCGCTTGGCCATCGCCTGCAGCACCACGTCGCCGACCTCCCGGCCGAGCGTATCGGCGACCAGCTGCAGGCCACGGAACTGCACGTAGGCAATGGTGTACGCCCCGCCCTCCTCGTCCAGCTGCGCGGCCAGCGCACGCGTATTGAGCAGGCCGGTCGCCGGGTTGTGGGTGGCGTGATACGCCAGGTCGCGCTCGTAGGCCAGCCGCTCGCTGACGTCCTCGGCCAGCACCAGGCAGGCCTGGCGCCCATCGAAATCCAGCCGGGCCAGATGCGCACGGACCTCGAACACGGTGCCGTCCTTGCGCTGGTGCAGGCGCACCTGCGCATCCTGCACGTCGCCGATGCGGGCCTGGGCGATCGCCCCGCGGATCTCCTCCCAGCCTTCGCGCGGGCGGATATCCAGGATGCTCATCGCCAGGAATTCATCGCGGCTGTAGCCGTACTGGCGCACCGCCGCTTCGTTGACTTCCAGGAAGCGCAGCGTGTCCGGATCGAACACCCAGAACGGCGCCGGGTTGCGGTCGAACAGCAGCCGGAACTGCCGTTCGGCCTGCTGCACCCGGGCCAGCGCATCCACCCGCTCGCTGACATCGGTCAATGCCCCGATCATGCGGCGCTCGCGGTCCACCACCGCCACCCGCTGGCCACGCGCGGACACCCAGCGGATCGCGCCCCCGGGCAACACCAGGCGGAACATTTCATCGAGCACGCCGCTGCCGGCAAATGCGGCGTCGAAGGCCTGCTGCATGCGTACGGTGTCTTCGTGGTGCACGCGTGCGAAGAAGTCGGCGACCGGCAGGCTCTCGATGTCGATGCCGAAAATCTCACGCGCCAGCGGTGACCAGCGCAACAGGCAGGCATCCTCATCCACGTACCAGGTGCAGACCTTGCCAACCTGGTGCGCCATGCGCAGTTCGGCATGGCCGGTGCGCAGCTCCTCGCTCAGCGTGTCCTGATCGCGGGTGGCACGGCGCAGGCTCACATACACCGCGCCGAACAGCGCCCAGTACAGCAGATAGACGCCGATCGAGGCCTGCACATACGGCCACCACGCTGCCAGCACATCGCGCCGGCCCAGCCCGGCGTAGACCGCCAGCGGGTACTGCGCCAGCGTGCTGAGGCTGGAAATCCGTTCGATGCCATCGACCGCGCTGATCTCGGTCCCCAGCGGCGTCAACGCGTCTCGGCGCAGCAGCTCGCGCTTGGCCAGGCCGAAACGACGCCCCACCACCCCGGCCGGGTCCGGACTGCGCGCCAACACATAGCCATGCGGGTCGGTGATGGAGATCACCCCGGCATCGCCGGTGTCCATGCCGCCGATGATCGACTGCAGTTCGGCCGTGCGCAGCCGTGCCAGCAGCCAGCGGTCGCCGCCCATGGGCAGCGCCAGCGGCAGGATCCACTGCGCGGCATCCAGCGCTTGGGGTGGGCCAAGGAACACCTGGCTGCCCTGCCCGCGGTTGTCATCCACCGCCCACAGCGGCAGCTGCAGGTCGCCGCTGCCACTGGTCAGGGCGCGCCCGTACTGGTCGACCACCACGATGCTGTGCAGTTCGGCATGCCGCTGCAGTGCGCCGGCGATGCTGGCGTCGAGCAGATCAGGGGCCTGCGCCGGCACGCGCTGGAACAGCAGCGCACCATCCCGGGAAATGCCCTGCATCACCCGCTCCAGATTGCGCAGCTCCAGCCGCAGCAGGCGCTGGGCACCGGTCGCCAGCGCCGAGCTCTGGCGCTGCGCGGCTTCCTGTCGGCGCTGGCCATCATTGACCAGCGTGGCCACCAGCCCGGCAGCCAGCAGCACACCCAGGCAAACCCCCAGCCACACGAAGGTCCGCAGTGGCCGCGCCAGGGCACGGTTCAACGCGGGCATCGCAACCCTTTTCCCGAACGACAGGCTGACTTCATCTGTAAACGCTTCCTGGTTTCCCCAAACCTGAGCGGCCGCTGCCCGGGATTCTTGACGCCTTGATCGTCACGCGGGCGCCGACGGGGCGCGCGCGGAATCCGTGCCGCGCCAGCATGCACGAGCACGCGCAGGACGGGAAGCACCGCAGCGGGCCGTTCACCTCGGTGAATCCGGGGACGGGCAGATCCGGTACCCGATGCCGCCGAAGCCGGCATAACCGTACGCCCGGGACAGGATTAGACTTGGATGTTTCCGTTGCAGAGAAGCTCAATGTCCAAGCTGCGCCGCCCCACCCTGATGCTCGCCATTGCCGCCAGCCTGTCGCTGAGCCTGGCCGCCTGTGACCGCCAGGCGACTGCGCCGGCCGCGGCCGCGCCCGAAGCCGCTCCGGCCGAACCGGCCGCGCCCAAGCCGCAGCTTGGCAGTTTCGGCTTCGACGCCGCCGGCATGGACCGCAGCATCGCCGCCGGCGATGACTTCTTCGGCTTCGCCAACGGCACCTGGGTCAAGAACACCGAGATCCCGGCCGACCGTTCCAGCTACGGCAGCTTCAACGTCATTTCCGAAAAGACCCTGGCCGACACCCGCGCGATCCTCGAAGGCGCCGCGGCCGATACCAAGGCCGAGGGCGAGACCAGGTTGATCGGCGATTACTACGCCGCCTTCATGGACGAGACCGGCATCGAGTCACGCGGTGCCGCCCCGGTCAAACCAGCGCTGGACGCCATCGCCGGGATCAGCGACAAGGCCGCGCTGGCCACCGCGCTGGGCGGCACCCTGCGCGCCGATGTGGACCTGCTCAACGCCACCAACTTCTACACCGACCGCCTGTTCGGTGTGTGGGTCTCGGTGGATCTGCTGCAGCCGGACCGCACCGCGCCGTACCTGGTGCAGGGCGGCCTGGGCCTGCCGGACCGCGACTTCTACCTGCAGGGCGGCCGCATGGCCGAGATCCGCAAGCAGTACCAGGCGTATATCGCCCAGGTGCTGCAGCTGGCCGGCGTCGCCGATCCGGCGGCCAAGGCCCAGCGCATCCTCGCGCTGGAGACCAAGATCGCCCAGGCCCACGCCACCCAGGAAGACACCAACGACGTCGCCAAGGGCGCCAATGCCTGGAAGCAGGCCGACCTGAGCGCCAAGGCGCCGGGCATGGACTGGAGCGCTTTCCTGGCCTCGGCCGGCCTGGACGCCCAGCAGGACTTCATCGTGTGGCAGCCCAAGGCCGTGGCCGGCATTTCGCGCCTGGTCGCGACCGAGCCGCTGGAGGTCTGGAAGGACTATCTGGCCTTCCATGCGCTGGACCGCGCCGCCCCGTACCTGCCCAAGTCGTTCGCCGATGCGCGCTTCGCCTTCCACGGCACCACGCTCAACGGCACCCCGCAGCAGAGCGAGCGCTGGAAGCGTGCGGTGGATGACAGCAACCATGCGGTCGGCGAAGCGATCGGCAAGCTGTACGTCGAGCGTCATTTCGACCCGGCCACCAAGGCCCGTGCGGACGAGATGGCCAAGAACATCATTGCCGCGTTCGCCAAGCGCATCGATGCGCTGGAATGGATGTCGCCGCAGACCAAGGCGCGTGCCAAAGCCAAGGTCGATGGCCTGACCGTGGGCATGGGCTACCCGGACACATGGCGCGATTACACGGGCCTGGAGATCAAGCGCGATGACGCGCTGGGCAATGCCGAGCGTGCGGAGCTGTTCGAGTACCGCCGCAACATCGCCAAGCTGGGCAAGCCGGTGGACCACAGCGAGTGGGCGATGCTGCCGCAGACCATCAATGCGATGAACGTGCCGCTGGAAAACCGTCTGGTGTTCCCGGCTGCGATCCTGCAGCCGCCGTTCTTCGATGGTGCGGCCGATGATGCGGTGAACTACGGTGCGATCGGTGCGGTGATCGGCCATGAGATCAGCCACGGCTTCGACAACGCCGGTGCGCTGTTCGATGAGACGGGCAAGCTGCAGAACTGGTGGACGGCGGAAGATCTGAAGAAGTTCAACGCGGCCGGTGATGCGCTGGCGGCGCAGTTCAGCAGCTACAGTCCGTTCCCGGGGGTGTCGGTGAATGGTCGTTTGACGCTGGGCGAGAACATTGCGGACGTGGCGGGTCTGTCGACGGCCTACGATGCGTATCAGTTGTCGTTGCAGGGCAAGCCGGGCCAGACGCTGGAGGGCTTCACGCCGGATCAGCGGTTCTTCCTGGGCTTTGCGCAGGCGTGGCGCAGCAAGGCGCGTGAGCAGGCACTGCGCAATTCGCTGTTGACGAACGTGCATGCGCCGGGCCAGTTCCGTGCGTTGACGGTGCGCAATCTGGATGCGTGGTATCCGGCCTTCGAGGTGAAGGAAGGCCAGAAGCTGTATCTGGCGCCGGAGAAGCGGGTCAAGGTGTGGTGAGGCTTTTCATCGCGTTTTGCTGAGATGAAAGAACGGGCGCTTCGGCGCCCGTTTTTTTTGTCGTAGAGCTTCAGAGCTTCAGAGCTTCAGAGCTGAAGAGCTGAAGAGCTGAAGAGCTGAAGAGCTGGAGCAGAGCAACGGCTGGGGTTTGCGGCTGCTCTGGCTTGGGCGGGCATGGGCGGGGTGTCGGGACCCGCTGCAAGTACGTCCATGTAAGCTCGTATGCCGCCATCCATGGCGGCATACGGTCCCGCCACCCCACCCATGCCCACCCTTTGACAATGGGCTGGTGCGCAAGGGAAAAGCGGTCCCCGGCTCCGCGGCTGTGGCAGTGATTGGGTTTGTTTCGCTGGCCCGCTTCGATCTGTAGCTTTGCTACTCGGCTTCGTGGAGCAACACAGTGACGCTCTGCTGCTTTGCTCTGCTGCTTTGCTCTGCTGCTTTGCTCTGCTGCTTTGCTCTGCTGCTTTGCTCTGCTGCTTTGCTCTGCTGCTTTGCTCTGCTGCTTTGCTCTGCTGCTGCGCTGTGCTCTGCTGCTGTGCTCTGCTGCTGCGCTGTGCTCTGCCGCTCAGCTCCGCTTACTGGCCTTTGATCTCAGCATGGCCACCGGCCAATTGTCAGGGGGCGGGCACGTGTAGGCTGGAGGGACCGTATGCCGCCATGGATGGCGGCATTCGAGCTTACAGGGACGTACTTGCAGCGGGTCCCGGAAGCCTATGCGTGCCCGACCCAACCATCGGACACAGGCACTCGCGATTCACCGCTTCAAGGCCAATCAGCAAGCACGCCGGCAGGAACGCCCATCCGCGTGCACGCCCGCGTCGCCAGGCCATCCTGCAGTGCACGCCGGAACAGTGGCGCCATACCCTTCAGCATCACCGCAGAGGCACGCGACTGCGCACGTTGCATGGGCGTGCGCGCCAGCATCGTCGTCGCCCAGTCCGGCAACAGCGCCGCGCCGGCACCCAGGAACAGCTCGCGCGACAGTCCCGCCATCGGCACCGGCAAGCGGATGCCGGACAACACCGCCAGCACCTCGCGCGAGCGCGCATCGAACACCAGCGCCGATTGCTGTTGTGCGAAGTACGCGTCGACCTCCGCTTCCGACGCCGGCACATCGGTGGCGCCGAGTGCTTCGGCCACGCGCTTGTACTCGCGGTAATACTGATCGGCGATGGCGCCCGGGACGTCGCGGCAATAGCGCCGGCAGCCCTGCAGGAAACCATAGGCCTCGGTCACGTGTACCCAGGTCAGCAAGGCGGGATCGTCCGCGGAATACGCGCGGCCGTCGGCCGTGTGCCCGCGCACCTGCGCGTGGATGCGGGTCACCTTGGCGATCAACGCCTCGACTTCCGCGGCCGGTGCGTACGTGGTGCCGGCGACAAACGCGGTGGTTCGGCGCAGGCGGCCGACCATGTCATCGCGGAAATTGGAGTGGTCGTACACGCCGGCCAGCGCCAGCGGATGCAGGGTCTGCAGCATCAGCGCGCACAGGCCGCCGGCAAGCATCCCGGGAAATTCCGAGTGCACGCGCCAGGTGATGCTGTCCGGGCCGAACCAGCCGGGGTCGCCCAGGGGATGGTCGTAATCGATCCCACTCTGGCCGCGGGGGAAAGCACCCAGTACCCAGCGGCGGATCGGGGCAGTGGCGGGGCGGGCAAGCGAACGCAGCAGGGAAGACATCAACAGTACCGAGGGCGGAGCGGGCCGGCGTTTCGCGCGGATGCGTCAATTCTGCGTGATACCGCCGGGGCTGGCGAGGGCACCGTCGCGCTGGGCCCGCGCATTGTGCAACTGCAGCATGGGAACCGGCGTCCGCAGGCTATTTACCCGGTGATTTACGTGCCGCAGTGCGCAAATCCGCTGCGAGTTTGCCCATTCAGGCAGGAATGACGCCGGATCTTTGCGCTTTGCCCATTGCCAAGCGCCGTGAAAGTGCTAGAACTGGACGTGCCACAACGTCGTCCAATGCGCTGCCGCACGTTCCAGAAGGAGCTCGTCATGATCGCTTTGTTCAAAGGTTTGGGTTTGCTGTTGCAGGACAACGAGCTGTACAGCAGCCCGTTCGAAAAACAGGTCGCGCATTGGCGTAACAAGAGTGAACAGCAGATCCGCGAGGAAGTCGCGGTGCTCGCCAAGGCCAAGGGCCAATGGCTGATGGCCTCGATCGTCGGGTGGCAGGCATCCTCGCTGCTGATCCTCGGCCTGATCAGCAACTACCTGTGGAAGGATGACTTCCATATCACCTTCACCCGCGTGGTGATCGTGTTCGGCTCATGGGTGTCGATCCTGTTCGTGATCTGGTTCATGGCCAACATGTTCGATCACACCGCCGGCTTCGAGCGCTGGATGAAGGCCTTCAACAGCCGCGCCCGGATTACCTCCGATGCCGATACGGTGGAGTGCGTGGCCGAAGCGCTGGATATGGCCCAGCACTATCCGGAAGTGCTGCACTACAAGCAGGCCGTGAGCGCCAAGCGCGAACTGCGCCATGAGGATATCCGCATCATGCGCGAGATCGGCCGGATGAAGCAGCACACCGAACTGGTCGGCCAGCTCAACCACGTGGGCGAGCAGCCCAACGGAACCAACCTGCATCTGCAACCGGCGTTCTGACCCTACTGAAACGCGGGGGGAGCCACGATGCCACCGTGATCACTCACGGTGGCATTGTTCTTTCTGGACCGCGCTGACGCAGTGCTGGAAGCCAGCCGGCAACCCCGCCATCTGCTCGGTCTTGCCGACTGCCACCGACAGCCGGTGCAGGGGCGGATAGGCGCAGTCCTTGTCCTTCCCGCAGCGCGCATCCAGCACCAGGTAGTGGCAGTGGCCACTGCTGCTGGCGATGCAGTCGAAGCTGGCCACCCCGTTGTCGACCGTGGTCTTGCTGTACAGCGCATCCACGCCATTGGCGCGGATGCGGGTGACGGAGGTGTTGCTCGATTGCTGGCAGGCAGCCAGCACCAGCACGCAGAGACTGGCGACAACGGCGATACGCATGGCAGGCTCCCGACAAAAGAAAAGGCGCGTTACATCCCGCGGAACAGACTCATGAAGGGCTGGCTGACGTTGAGCACTTCGGCGCGGTGCTTCAAGCGCAGCTGGCCGCGGCCGGTGTCATCGCGGGTGACCGCGGCGACCGCTTTCATGTTGACGATGGTGGAACGGTGGATCTGGCGGAAACGTTGCGGATCGAGCGCGTCGAGCAGTTCGCGCAGCGAGGTGCGCAGCAGGCTTTCACCCTGCTCGGTGACCACCGTGGTGTATTTGCTGTCGGCACGGAAGTAGATCACGTCTTCGAGCATGATCAGCTGGGTGTCACGCCCGTTGCTGGCCGTGATCCAGGCCAACGGCGGCGCGCTTGAGGCGGCGGCGGGCTGCTGGCCCAGGCGCTGCAGCAGTTGTTCCAGCATGCCGCTGTCCGGCCGGCCCAGCTGCATGCGCGCCAGAATGCGCTCACGCGTGGCGAGCAGACGCTCATCGCTGACCGGCTTGAGCAGGTAGTCGATCGCGCCCTGTTCGAAGGCATCGATGGCGTACTGGTCGTAGGCGGTGACGAACACCACCTGGGTGCGCGGGCTGATCTCGGGCAGCGCGCGGGCCACCTCGATGCCGGTGATGCCCGGCATGCGGATGTCGAGCAGGGCCAGATCCGGCTTCAGCTCGGCCAGGCGCTCCAGCGCGCTGGCGCCATCCTCGCATTCGGCCACCAGCCGCAGCTCCGGCCATAGCCGCTGCAGCTGGGCGACCAATGACTGCCGCAGCAGGTCTTCGTCTTCGGCAATGAGTGCATCAAGCTGCATGGATCGCCTCCCGGGCATCGCGCGGCAGGGTGATCGTCGCCGCCACGCCGCTGGGGAAATTGGACACGATGGCCACCCCGGCGCGCTCACCGCAGGTCAGGCGCAGGCGCTCGCGCAGGTTCTTCAGGCCGATCCCGGTACCGCTGGTGCCCTGCCCGAAACCGAGGCCATCGTCGGCCACGGTGAGGGTGACATGGTCCTCGAAAGCGCGCGCGATGATCCATACCGTGCCACCGCCCGGCTTGGGTTCCAGCCCGTGTTTGATCGCATTCTCGACCAGGGTCTGCAGGGCCATCGAGGGCAGCGGCACGCTGGTCAGCGCCGGCGGCACATCCACCTGCAGGGCCAGGCGTGCGCCCATGCGGATCTTGAGGATTTCCAGGTAGGCCTGGGTGCGCTCCAGCTCCACCCCCAGGGTGGACATCGATTCATCCACGCTGGGCAGCGAGCTGCGCAGGTACTGGATCAGGTGCCCCAGCATCTGGTCCGCGCGCGGCGGATCAGTGCGGGTCAGCACCTGCGCGTTGGCCAGGGTGTTGTAGAGGAAGTGCGGCTCGACCTGGGCATGCAGCAGGTTGAGTCTGGCCACCGAGAGTTCCTTCTCGGTCGCGGTCTGTTCGGCGGCGGCCTGTTCGTCGCGGCGCTGCTCGGCCACCCGGCGGGTGATCGCACGGCTTACCGCTTCGGCGTTCTCATGGTTGCTGCCTTCGTCCACCGCCAGCAGGTCCGCCCAGACGCCGGCATCGGGCTCGAACAGCAGCGTCACGCTGCTGGTGCCCTGCCCCGGCGTGACCGTGGCGAGCACGCTGTTGCGCTTGATCGCCAGCCGCGCAGGCAGGTTCCAGCGCGACGGTGGGCGGCCGTTGTAGGTGTCCACGCGGCGTACGTAGGCACGGACCTGCAGGCTGCCCGGAGCGCTTTCGATATCTTCCACCCGCGGCAGCTCGGCGATGGCCGCTTCGACCAAGGCGAAGGCGGGGCCCGCATCCATGGGGACCTCGATCTGGCGCCGCTGGCGGCTGGACAGGGTGGCCGCGTCCAGGCGCCCGGCCGCGTGCTGGACCCGGCGGATATGGGCAATGCAGCTGCCCAGGGCGGTCACCATCACGAACAGGGCCAGCAAGCCGAACACCCAGCCGGGACCTTCGTCCATGCCGTGGAAGAAGCCACTCCAGACGAACCCCGCCACCACGATGGCGGCGGCCCAGGCCAACAGAATGCGGAGAATCAGGGAGAGGCTGGCGAACACGGCGGCGTCATCACATAGGGAGTGAGGCGAGCATAGCCCTGCCGGCAGCGGGAACAAGCGGCATGCGACGAAGGCGGGGAATGGTGGGACGAAGCGGTGTAGAGCCACCCCATGGGTGGCTGGCTTTCTTCCGGGACCGCGAAGCCACGCATGGCGTGGCTCTACGTCTGGGTTCGGGACCGCGAAGCCACGCATGGCGTGGCTCTACGTCTGGGTTCGAGACCGCGAAGCCACGCATGGCGTGGCTCTACGTCTGGGTTCGAGACCGCGAAGCCACGCATGGCGTGGCTCTACAGCGGGGTCCGGCCGGCGTGCCGGCCGGACGCGGTCTTATTTTCGCTCGGCGGCGCTGGCATCACGCGGGGCGCGGAACTGGGAATCTTCACTCCAGTTCGGCCAGGCGCGCGAATTGGCCAGCTGGTTGCCCAGCGTGTACAGCACTTCCAGATCGCGCGAGGCACCGGCGAAGGTCCAGTCCGGCTGCCATTCGTCCCCCTGCTGGTGATAGCGCTTGGCGGTGTAGTCATCCGACGCCGCCTTGCCAGCGGCGACGCCGCCTTCCACCCAATCCTGGCCCGCCGAGTACGACACCGCCGGCACGCCACGCTTGGCGAACGGGAAGTGATCGGAGCGGAAGAACAGGCCGGCTTCCGGCTTGGGATCCGGCGTATAGCGGATGTCCCAGCCCTTGGCGACGTCCTTGAGCTGGTCCAGCAGTTCCAGCTTGGCCGAGCCGTAGATGCCGAAGTCACGCGAGGGACTGAAGGGCGCCATGCCATCCATGTTGATCAGCGCCACGGTCTTGCCCAGCGGATACAGCGGGTGGGTGGCGTAGTACTCCGAGCCGAGCAGGCCCTTTTCCTCGGCGGTGACGGCCAGGAACAGCACCGAACGCTCCGGGCGCTTGGCCTTGGCGAAGCCGCGGGCCAGTTCGACCAGCGAGGCGGTGCCGCTGGCGTTGTCCAGCGCACCGTTGAAGATGGTGTCACCGTTCGCGTCCGGCTTGCCCACCCCGATGTGATCCCAGTGCGCGCTGTAGATCACGGTCTCATCCGGATGCGTGCTGCCTTCCAGGCGCGCGGCCACGTTGTGCGAGGTGATCACCTCGGTCTTGACCGCGTACTTGGCCGAGAAGGTCTCGCCCTTCAGCTCGACCGGCTTGAAGTCACGGGTTTGCGCCTGCTTCTTGAGCGCCTCGAAATCCAGGCCGGAGCGCTTGAACAGTTCTACCGCCAGATCGCGCTGGATCCAGCCTTCCAGCAGCGGATGCGCGTCGGCCGGATTGTCGCGGACCACGTCGAACATGGTGTTGGTGTTGGAACCGGCCACGGTGGCCCAGCCATACGAGGCCGGTGCGGTCTCGTGCACGATCAGCACGCCGAGGGCGCCCTGGCGCGCGCCTTCTTCGTACTTGTAGGTCCAACGGCCGTAGTAGGTCATGCCCTTGCCGTCGAAATCACCCTGGCCGGTTTCGAAGTCCGGATCGTTGATCAGCACGACCGCGATCTTGCCCTTCAGGTCCACGCCCTTGAAATCGTCCCAGTTGCGCTCGCCGGCCTTGACGCCGTAGCCGAGGAAGACCAGCGGCGCGTTCTTGATATCCACTTCGCTGGCACCGTTCATGGCGGCACGCACGGCGATTTCCTTGCCCTGGCTCAGCGTCTGCGGCGTGCCTTTGCTGCTCAGCGAGAGGCTCGGGGTGCCGACGATATCGCCCTTGAGCAGCGGCACGGCCTGGGTCCACAGGCGCTTGCCATCCTTGAGGTCGCCGCCCGGCTGCAGGCCCGCCGCTGCGAACTGCTTGCTCAGGAACGCAATGGTCTTCTCTTCACCGGCCGTGGCCGGCGAGCGGCCTTCATAGGCATCCGACGCCAGTTCCTTGACGTCGGCGGAGATCCGCGCGCCATCGAATTTGGGGGTGGCGGCCATCAAGGCCGACGACACCGACAACGCCAACAGGCTGATTACCACACGCTTCACGCTGCACCTCATGACTGACCGACAATCGCCCGAGTGTAGGCCAGAGCTGCCGTGCGGTGCAGTGCCGGTCTACACAGCGGCCGCGCGAGCCAGCAGCAGCGCCTTCTCACGTGCGTTGGCGGTCAGTGCGGCTGCACGCGCGAAGGCCGCGCGCGCTTCGTCGTGCCGGCCCAGCTGGGCCAACAGATCACCCTGCACCGCGGCCAGCGGCGCGTAGTCGCGCAACCGCGCATCGTCCCCGAGCGCATCGACCAGGGGCCATGCGGCGGCCGCACCCTGTGCCCGCGACAAGGCGACCGCGTGGTTCAGCGCGATCACCGGCGAGGGCTGGCGCTGGGCCAGCCGCGCGTACAACACGGTCATCCGCGCCCAGTCGGTGTCTTCGGCGCGGGGTGCGCGCGCATGGCACTCGGCGATGGCCGCCTGCAGTGCATAGGCGTCGTCGCCACCGCCCAGCGCAATCGCTTGCTGCAGGGCCGCCTGGCCACGGGCGATCTGCAGCCAGTCCCAGCGCGTGCGGTCCTGGTCGGGCAGCAGGATCGGTGTGCCGGTCGCATCCGTACGCGCGGCGGTGCGCGATGCCTGCAGTTCCATCAACGCGAGCAGACCCTGCACCTGCGGCCAGGTCGGCAGCCGGCCGGCCAGCACGCGGCCCAGCCGCAGCGCTTCATCGCACAATGCCGGGCGCATCCAGTCATCGCCGGCACTGGCGGCATAGCCTTCGTTGAAGATCAGGTAGACCACCTCCAGCACCGAGGCCAACCGCTCGGGCAGCGCCGCCTGGCGTGGCACTTCGAACGGCACCTGCTTCTGCGCCAGCGTGCGTTTGGCGCGCACGATGCGCTGGGCGATGGTCGGCTCCGGGGCGAGGAAGGCGCGCGCGATTTCCTCGGTGGTCAGCCCGCCAAGCAGCCGCAGCGTCAATGCCACGCGCGCATCGGCCGCCAGCACTGGGTGGCAGGCGACGAACATCAACCGCAGCAGGTCATCGCCGATGTCGTCTTCCAGCGCATCGCTGTCATCGGGCGCCGGCAACGGCAGTGGCTCCAGCTCACTGCCGTACTGCGCATGCTGGCCGGCGACGCGGCGGTGCTGGCGCAGCACATCGATGGCACGGTTGCGCGCGGTGGTCATCAGCCACGCTCCGGGATTGTCCGGTACCCCCTGGCGGGGCCAGCGCTCCAGCGCGGCCAGCCAGGTGTCCTGGACCAGCTCTTCGGCACGGCCGACATCGCCGCCAAGCAGGCGGGTCAGGCGGGCGGTCAACACTGGCGACTCCATGCGCCAGATCGTCTCCAGTCGTTGCGTCAGTGCCGTGTCCATGCGGCCGATCAGAGCACCAGCGCGGCCGGGGCACAAGCCGCACCGCGGCGTGCCATCGCGCCGGTCCGGGCTCAGGGCTGCTTCATGCAGTTGACCATCCATGGCTTGCCGTAGCGGTCGATCAGAAAGCCCCAGCGATGGGCCCAGAAGGTCTCGGTGATCGGCATCTTGATCTCACCCCCGTCGGCCAGCGCCTTGAACACACGCTCGGCTTCGTCGACCGAGTCGACCTCGATGTTGATCGTGGTGCTGCCCTGCCCGTCCGACGACGGGCCATCGGCGGCCATCAGGACCGCCGAGCCAACCTCCAGCTGGCTGTGGGCAACGTGGTCCAGTGTCTCCGGCGGCATCTCGCCACAGCCCTCCTGGCTTTCCATGGGAGGCATGTCGCGGTACTTCATTTCAGAGGTGACCTTACCGCCGAGCGCCTGCGCGTAGAAGGCCATGGCGTCATGGGTCTTGCCGTTGAAGCCGAGGAACGGAATCAGTTTCATGGGAATGCTCCAGGGATGCGGGGGGATCAATCGGCGGTGCCGATCTGGTCGCGCAGACGCTGTTCCTGCGCCTGTAATTCAGGAGTGAAGGCCGCGCCGAAATCCTCGGCACTGAGGATCGGCCGCAGCTCGACCACATCCCCGGCAGCGAACGGGGCGCGCTTGAGCCATTCGGTGGCCTCGTCCAGCGAGCGCACCTGCCAGAGCCAGAACCCGCAGACCAGCTCGCGGGTTTCAGCGAAGGGCCCATCGATGACACGCGGCGGTTCACTGCCGAACGCCACCCGGCGGGCGCGCGCGGTCGGGTGCAGGCCCTCGCCGGCCAGCATGATCCCGGCCTGGACCAGCTGTTCGTTGTAAGCGCCCATGGCGCGTATTTCCTGCTCGGTGGGCAGTTGACCGGCCTCGGTGGCCGCCGTTGCCTTGACCAGTACCATGACTTTCACGGGATGCTCCTGTGTGCCAGCCCGTCACCCGGGCCGTTCACTGGATACAACGTGCCCGCAGGGCGGAAATCGACACGCCGCACGGGTTTATTTTTCCGCCCCTGAACGGGGCACCGCTGCGGCGCTGCAACACGTCCCGGGCGCGGGCTGGGGCATCATGCCGTTTCCCCCGCTCACCCCGGTCCGGCCATGCAATTCCTGTTGCTGATCTACATCGACGAAGGCCTGTTGCAGGCCCTGCCCGGCGACGAGTACGACCGCCTGATGCACGACTGCCTGCAGCATGCCGACCGCCTGCAGGCCGAGGGCACGCTGGTGCTCGCGCAGAAGCTGGAACCGGTCGACAGCGCGCGTACGCTGCGCGTGCGCCAGGGCCAGACCCGCATCACCGATGGCCCGTTCGCCGAAACCCACGAATTGTTGGCCGGCTTCAATCTGATCAACGCGCCGGACCACGCTGAGGCGATGCGCATCGCCCTGCAGTTCCCGTGGTCACGTTTCGGCAGCATCGAGGTGCGCCCGCTGGCCGACATGGACGCCGAACGCGTGCGCGTCGGCGCCTGACATGGCTCAGGGCAACAGCGTGATCTTCAGATCGCGCGGGCCGATGGCCTCATTGCCGCTGTAGTCACGCGCACTGCCACGCAGGATGTAGTCGCCGGCGGGCAACGCGTCGGGCTGCCAGCGCCCGGTCTCGACCAGCCCATCGCGCACGGTGTTGGTGACCAGGTAGCGGAACCGGGTGACCGCGCTGCCATGCACGGTGATGCCACTGTCCGGCGCGTAGGCCACGCGGGTGGCGCTGTCTTCGCGCGGCATCCGGTTGAAGACGATGTTGAAACGCGGCTGCTCGTAGCCGGCCAACGGCTGGCCCTGCGCATCCAGCACCTGGTAGCCGACCTGGTACAGCCCCAGCCGCCGCCGCGGCAGGTTGCGGTCCACCTGGTCCCACGCCTCCACCACGATCTGCACGCCCGGGCCTTGCCTCGGAACTGCAATGCGGCCATCGGCGCCGGCCTGGATCGGCTGATCCAGATCGTCCAGCACCGCCACCTCGGTGATGCGCGGCGCGAAGGTGTCGGCATAATCGATGAAGCCCAGCGCCACCGCATTGCGCTCGAAGCCGCTGGCACCCACGCTCAGGTGTACATGCGCCATGCGGTTGATGCTGCCCAGCGCCTCACCCGCAGCGAAGCGCGTGCCACGGCGCACGCGGATGCGCGCCAACGTGCCGTCCTCACCGAACAGTGGCTGCCAGCGCGCATCGAACGGACGATCGCGCGGGTCGCGGCCGACCTTCATGTGGATGTACTTGAGCCGGCCCAGTGACAGGCCCTCGGCCTGGCCACCCACTGACCACGCCGCGAACGGCGTATCCACCTTGCCGTCGGCAATCGCCAGCACCGGCTGGCCGACATCGCCGCGGATGTCGAAGCCACCGTGCAGGTGGTGGCGACTTTCGCCCTTGAAGTCGCCGCGCACTTCACCCAGGGTGCCGACCACTTCATGCCACCCGTCCTGCGGGGCCAGTGGCCACCGGCCCGCGGTCTGCGGCAGCGGCGCGTCCGGCGCGGGGCCGATCAGCGCCGGCGGCGCGGCTTCTCCTGCCGCCAGCGCACGCAGCCGGTGCACACGGTAGGACGCGGCATCGGCCAGATACAGACCGCCCTCGGCATCGAGCGCGAGCGCGGTGGGACGGGCGAAGCGCGGTTGCGGCGGCACCCCCGCCAAGGCCAGCTGATGCCCCTGCGCCGAGATCTGCACCACCTTGCCGTTGATGTCGCTGGCATAGATCACCCCGTCGTGGGTCACCGCCAACGACAGCGGACCACTGAGCAGGCCCCCATCGGCGACGCGGGTGCTCAGCGTGCCATCCGGTGCAAGCTGGCGGATCGCGTTGTTGAACAGGTCGGCGATCAGCAGATTGCCGTGCGGATCCAGTGCCAGCGCCACCGGCGTATCCAGGCGGGTGGCCGTCCCCAAGCCATCGAGCATGCCCGGGCGTTCGCCGCCCGCGACGGTATGCACCCGTCCATCGGGTTCGATGATGCGGATACGGTCGTTGTAGGTATCGGCCACGTACACGCGGCCGCCGGCGTCCACCGCCACGCCCATCGGCCCATCGAAACGCGCCTGCGCGGCCGGCCCGTCGACGAAGCCCCGCTGGCCATCACCGGCCAGCGTGCTCACGGTGCCGTCCACCGCGATGCGGCGGATCACGTGGTTGCCGGTATCGGCGACGAAGACGTTGCCGCTGGCATCCACCGCGATCCCGGAGGGCGTGTTGAACTGCGCCTGCAAGGCAGCGCCATCGCGCCAGCCCTCGCCCTGCCCGGCCAGGGTGTCCACGCGGCCGTCGGGATGGACGCGGCGGATACGGTTGTTGTCGCCGGCATCGGCGATGTACACGACGCCGTGTGCATCCACGGCCACGCCGTACGGATCGGCAAAGCGCGCCTGGGCGGCGGGGCCTTCCGTGCTGCCGCCGACGCCGTCGCCGGCCAGCACGCTGATCTGCGGCGTCCAACCCAGGGCCGTCGCCACCGGGCCCGGTGGCGGTGCCGGCGCTGCCGGTTCGCGCAGGAAGGTCCAGACCAGCGCTGCCGCCATCAGGGTGGCGATCAGCACCACCATCGTCCATCGTCCGCGCGTCATCGCCGTCCTTGCCTGCTGCTGTTCGGGACACGACCTTAGCCGCTCGCAGCGCGCCTGCAAACCCTGCACGACGAACGCGACTTGTGCAGATGCCACGTTCCGGTTTCAATCGGGGTTCATTCCATGGAAGGACACCGTCATGCGGCGCCTGCAACGTCATCGTAGTGCCCTGGTGCTTGCGCTGGCGATCGCAGGCAGCAGTCCCGTCCACGCCCGTGTCGACACCGGCGATGGCACGACGGCGCCACAGGCGCAGGTCCTGCGCGACGCCGTCGCCGATGCGGCCGGTCAAGCCGCACAGGGCGACACGTTGGGTGCACTGATTGCCTTTGAACGCCTGCTGGCGAGCCCTGCCCTGCCCACGCTGTCGCAGGCCGACCGTCTCGAGGCCTACAGCCAGGCGGCGTGGACCGCGCTGCAGACCGGTCAGACGGGGCTCGCACGAACATACCTGCAGAGCGCACGCCAGCTGTCGCCGGATGAACCGCGTGTGCTGTATCTGCTCGGGGCACTGGATACCCAGGAGGGCAATCCGCTTGACGGCATCCGGAACATCACCCGTGCAGTCCAGCTGGCGCCTTCGTTCGCGGGCGATGTCAGCATCAACATGGCCGCGCAGTTCATCCAGCGGTTGCAGGGCGAGGAGGATGTGTTGCGCGCGTTCCTCGAGGTGCTGTTCCAGCGCCAGTGGAAGCCCGATGGCGTGGAGCCGACTGATTTCTGGCGTACGCTCGCGCTGCTTCAGATCAATGCCGAGCAGTCCGAACGGGTCGCGGCCACCCTTGCGCGCATTGATACCCCGATGGAAGTCATCGCCCTGCGCGCGGACAAGCGCTTTGATCGCTTCATTGATCGCGACAGCCCTCGTTTCGATCCACAACAGTCTGCCCAGCGCCATCTGGACACGCTGCGGCTGGACACGCTGCTGGCGCCGGAGAACGTGACCGCGCTCTCTGCGATGAGCGAGGCGATGCTGCTGATGGGAAAGAACGAGGACGTCCTCGCGATGACGGACCGGGCGGCCAAGGTGGCTGCCGGTCCGGGCATTCCGGACACCTTCGAGGGGTCCGGCGACCTCGCGTGGCTGCTCAACAGTCGTGCCATCGCCCAGCGGCGGCTGGGCGACATCGAGACGGCGATGGCCACCATGACGCTCGCGGGCCGCTTCTCGGAGGGCGGCGGCAGCAATGTCAGCCAGCGCCTGAACCTGGCCGTGTGGCAGACCGGCATCCTGCAACCCCGCCAGGCACTGGAGACCGCCAACGGCATCGGCGACAACCTCAGCCCGTACGGTGAAGCGGTGCAGCAGTGGGTGCGCTTTGCGGCCTACCGCCAGCTTGGCGATCTGGCCCGTGCCGAACAGGCAAAGGCATGGCTCCAGGCGCATGACGATGTTGCCGCAGGCTATTTCATGGAGGCCCTGCTGGAGGACAACGCCTTGGACGCCGCGGCCGCGCATCTGATCGGCAGACTGCAATCCACCCAGCACCGCAGCGATACCCTGCTGTCGGTCCAGCGCTTTGTCACGGTGCCCTCGCTGCCCGGCGATGCGGAGCGCGATCGCCGCTGGTGGCAGGTGGTGGCGCGCCGCGATGTCCAAGCGGCGTTGAACGCCGTCGGCCGCAGTGACGCGTACGCGATCGTCGCACGCGGCTCCTCGCGCTGAGCCCGGCCCCTACTTCGCCGGCGTCTCCACCTTGAACCCCATCGCTTCGCGGTAGCGCACGTACAACGCGCTGACCTTCTCCACATAGGCCAGCGTCTCGGCATACGGGGGCACGCCCTTGTAGCGCGTCACCGCACCGATCCCGGCGTTGTACGCGGCCGCAGCCAGTACGCGGTCGCCTTTGTAACGCCGCAGCAACGCCTTCATGTAACGCGCGCCACCGCTGATCGACTGCTCGGCCGAGAGGGGATCGGCCACGCCGTATTCGGTGGCCGTATCGGGCATCAACTGCATCACGCCCTGCGCGCCCTTGGGTGAGATCGCGCCGGCATCGAAGCCACTCTCGGCATGCGCGATCGCGCGCAGCCAGGCATCGTCCACGCCGGTGGCCTTGGCTGCCGCCTTGAACTGCTTGGCATGCCGGTTCAACTGCGGCGTACCGACCTTGCCCAGCCCTTCGTGCGCCGGCTCGCCCGGGGGCGTGGCCACGGTGAACTTCAGGAACACGCGCGAGCCGGGCAGGTTGCGGGTGGAGTAGACCAGCGCACCGTCCTGCTCACGCTCGTACAGGGTGCCACTGAAGACGCCCATGTTGCCCCACAGGTTGGGGGTCTGCACGGCGTTGTCGTCGATCTGCTGCGGGGTGCATCTGGAGCCCGGCTCCGGCGCGGTGGCCAGGCTGACTGTGTTGCTCTGCACGCAGCGATAGACCGTGCGCGCCGATGCCAGGCCAGGCAGCAGCAACGACAACAGGGCCAACGCGGCAGGCAGGGTCGGATTCATCGGGCTCGGATCGGGGCACGGAAGGGTGCGGCGCGATGATCCGGCCGGGGGCGCGAACCGAAGGTGAATACCGGGCTGCCGCTGGGCACGCGCTGGCGCCCTGCCCAGGGCTGACGGATTCAACCCCTCATGGAGCGTCCCGCCTCCGCTCCCGCCCGTCCCGGCGCGCGGCAGTGTTTCAATCCCCGCGGACTGATGGTCATATAGCGGCTCGGGGCAGTGAGTGCCCTGGCCCATCGGGCTGCCATGGAACCCCTTTTCGACTAGGCATCGAGGTCTGTTTGAACCGCGCCAGGATCATCGCCGTCACTGTAGTGCTCGCCCTGCTGGGCGCCCTGGTGCCGATCGCCACGGTGTTCTATTTCACCTGGAGCCGCGCCAGCGAATCCGAGCAGGTGCGGCTGCAGACCACGGCCGAGCGCACCCTGCAGCGCGCGCATCGTGCCTACGAGATGGCACTGACCACCCTGCACGAGCTCAACCAGAGCACACTGGTGCCCTGCTCACCCGAGCACCTGCAGCTGATGCGCAGCCTGGCCATGCGTACCCATTCGGCCGAGCAGGTGGGCTACTTCGAACAGGGCCGGCTGGTCTGCAATTCGTGGGGGCCGGTGACGGCCGAGATCCCGCAGCCCACGCCCGGGTACGTGACCGCCGAAGGCGCCGGCATCACCCTCGGCGTCCGGCCGCTGGCCGGCAATCTGGAGCAGCCGTTGATGGCGCTCAGCTACGGGCAGTACGACATCCTGATGGACCCGGCGCGGCTGGTCGATGTGATCGCCGACCCCAACGTGCGGCTGGCGGTAGCCAGCCCGGACGGGCGCCTGATCGCGCAGCAGGACATCCGGGACCAGGAACTGCTGCAGCGGTTGCTGCGCGAGCCCGCCAGCGGCATGGAAGGCCAGACGCTCTACGCCACCGCGCAGGACCAGGAGTGGTTGGCCGTTGCGACCGCCCCGCGCACCGATCTGGTCGCCGCGTTCCGCCACCAGATCGGGCAGTTCATTCCGCTGGGCGTGCTCGGCGCGCTGGCGGCGATCGGGGGTGTGGTGTGGCTGTCGCGGCGGCGGCTGTCGCTGCGGGGCGAACTGGCCACGGCGGTGCGCAGGCGCGAGTTCTTCATGCACTACCAGCCGATCATCGAGCTGGACACCGGCATCTGCGTGGGCGCCGAATCGCTGGTGCGCTGGCGTCGGCCCGATGGCACGCTGGTGCGGCCGGATCTGTTCATTCCGCTGGCCGAGGAAGCCGGGCTGATCGAGGCGCTGACCGATCAGGTCATCGACCATGTGATCGCCGACATGCGCACGCTGCTGATACAGGACCGCACCGCGCACATCGCGATCAACCTGGCCGCCGAGGATGTCAGCAGTGGCCGGGCGTTGAAGGTGCTGTCGAGCAAGCTGCACGGCACCGGCATCCACCCCCAGCAGATCTGGCTGGAGGCAACCGAGCGCGGCTTCATCGATTTCCGCCGCGCGCGCACCAGCCTGGCCAATGCGCGGCGCATGGGTCACTGCGTGGCGATCGATGACTTCGGTGTCGGCTATTCCAGCCTGCAGTACCTGCAGCAGCTGCCGCTGGATGCACTGAAAATCGACAAGTCGTTCATCGATGCGATCGGCACCGACAGTGCCACCAGCCCGGTGACCTCGCACATCATCGACATGGCCAAGACGCTCGGGCTGTTCACCGTGGCGGAGGGCGTGGAAACCCCGGCCCAGCTCGCCTATCTCCAGGCGCGCCAGGTGGAGTTCGGGCAGGGGTGGCTGTTCTCGAAGGCACTGCCGCCGGCCGAGTTCATGGCGTTCCACCAGCAGCGCCAGCAGCAGTACGGGCCGGCACCGGAGGACATGCAGAACCCCAACGGCGACACGCCGGCCTGAGCCGTTGCGTCATTCCGCCTCGAGGCCGGCCAGCGTCATCACCCACGCCGGGACCTGCGGCTCGCCAGCATAGAACGCCTTCGGTCTGCCCTCGGCCATCGCCCAGCGCTGGATCCAGCTGATGCCCCCGGCGCCGTTGTAGCCATCGGCATGCTGGTAGGCCGGATCCTGCAGTGCCGCCTCCAGCGAGATGAAGCGATAGCCGCGCCGGCGCGTGGCTGCGACCAGTTCTTCCACACAGTCCGCGCTGAGCGCATTGGCGTGGATCAACCACACCTGTGCAGGCAACCGGCCCAGCAGTTGCTGCCCCTGCTGCTCGTAGTAGTCCAGCTTGTTGAGCATGTAGGGCACATAGCCGCGACGCAGCTGGCGCAGGCGAGCCTCCCGCACGACCGGATCCGGCTCGGTATCGCGCACGTGATCGTAGGCGAAGGCCCAGATCCATTCGCTGTTGTCGACCGTGACCGGCGCGACCTGATAACCATGTTGCTGCAGGAACGCGCCGAGCGCAGCGCGTTCCTGCGGTGACTGCCCGGCACGCAGATACGGATGCCGGAACCAGCGCGGTGCCTGCCCGGTTTCGGCCAGCAGTGGGCGCAAGGTGGCTTCACCGCGCAGGATGTCCTGCTCATACGCGGCCAGTCCGATCGCGTGCAGATCGACATGGCCGTAGGTGTGGTTGCCCAGCTCGACACCGGCATCGCGCCAGTCGCGCAGCATCTGTACCCGCGTCGGCTGCACCTGTCCGTCCAGCGCCAGCTTGACCTCGTTGACGAACCCCACCACCGGCACGTCGGCCCGCTTCAGGGCTGCGATCAACTGTGCATGACGGGCGGCAAGCTCGGGCTCGGCGCGTTCGTCCAGGCGCTGCCAGGGCAGATCATCGATCGTCAGCGCGATGCGCCGATCCGGCTCAGCCGCCTGTGCGACCCCGGCCAGGCACAGCAGCGCCAGCAGGCCACTTCGAAGGACTCCGTTACGCACCTGCCACTCCCATCGCGATACCCGGCCCCAGCATAGCGCCGGGTATCGCGGCTCACCTTGCCGTGTGCGGCGGCTCGGCTCAGTGCGCGATCGGGGCCCACGCACGCGGCTGGCGCAGCACCACCACCAACGTGGCCAACAGCAGCACCAGCAGCACCGCCGGCAGCCAGCGCTCGCCCACGGTTTCCAGCATCACCCCGCCGACGATGCCGGCCAGCGCGATCGCCAGGTTCCAGCCGGTCACCACGAACGACTGCGCGATGTCACCGGCCTCATCGGCGCGACGTGCCACCGCGGTCTGGAACTGGGTGGCAACGCCCCCGAACGACACCCCCCACACCACCGTGCCGATCAGCAGCACCCACGGTGTGCCGGGCCACAGCCCGAACGCCACGGCCGACAACGCAAACGCCAGCGTGCTGGCGATGACCAGTTCGCGCAGCCAGCGGTCCACCAGCAGCCCGGTGATCCAGATACCGACCAGCGCGGCCACGCCGAACACCAGCAGCAGGCGATCCAGCCAGGCCGCCGCGCCGGACAGCGCCGCGAACGGTTCGATGTAGGTGTAGAGCACGTTGTGCGCCAGCACGTACAGGAACATCGTCAGCAACGCAGTGCGCATGCCGCGCAGCCGCAGTACGTTGCCCAGCGGCTGCTGCGCCGCCGCGCCCGGGGCCGGCAAGGGTGGCAGCACCAGCCGCGCCCACACCAGCAAGCCGACGCTCAGCAGCGACATCAACCCGAACGCCCAGCGCCAACCAATGGTCTGGCCGAGCAGGGTGCCGGCCGGAATGCCGAGCGACAGTGCCAGCGGCGTGCCGACCATCGCCACCGCGATCGCGCGGCCCTGCAGCTGCGGCACCACCATGCGGCTGGCATAGCCGGCCACCAGCGACCACAGCAGGCCCGCGCTGATGCCCGCGCAGAAGCGCGCGACCAGCATCAGGCCGTAGTGGTGCGTCATCGCGGTGATGGTGTTGACCACCACGAAGCCGGCGATCGCAGTGAGCAGCAGCGGGCGCCGCGGCCAGCGCCGGGTCAGCGCGGTCATCGGCAATGCGGCGACGAGCGAGCCCAGGGCGTAGATCGTGACCAGCTGCCCGACCAGCGCGCGGCTGACGCCGAGATCGGCGCTCATCGGGGAGAGCAGGCCGGCCGGAAGCGCCTCGGTGAGGATGGTGATGAAGCCCGCGCAGGCCAGCGCCAGCAGCCCGCCGAACGGCAACCGGCTGGCGGCGTTGGGCAGGGGGAGGGCGGTGGAATCGACCGCGTGCCCGCTCATGGGCGCGCCTGGGTGGGTGCCGCATCGAAGGACGTGGGCTCGCGAAGGTCCGGGAGGGAAGACATGGGGGCACCAGCAGAAGGGGGAGCGCCACGGTAGGCGGTGAGCCGCCAGGGAAACAGCCGGGTGGCGCTCCGCACATTCCGGACCGGCGAGGCCGCAATCGGTGAAGCGCCCTCCCCGCAAGGTCTTCGGCTGGCACCAGGCACCCGCGCACCGCAGTGTTGCGGGCCAATGCCGCCGGCGCCCGCCCCGCAGGCCCTGCCGGCCGTTACAGTGCCTCTTTCACCCCGTGCAACCGCCCATGTCAGCCTTGGACAACCTCGGCAACCTGCAGACCTTCGTGCAGGTCGCCGACACCCGCAGCTTCGTCGAGACCGGCCGCATGCTCGGCATCTCCGCCTCGGCGGCCGGCAAGACGGTATCGCGGCTGGAGCAGGCACTCGGCGTGCGGCTGTTCCATCGCAGCACCCGCAGCGTCACTCTCACCGCCGAGGGCGAGCGCTTCCTGGTCCGGTGCCGGCGCATCCTCGATGAGCGTGACGCCGCCCGCGATGAGCTGGTCCAGCAGACCGAGGCGCCCACGGGAGTGCTGCGGGTCAGCCTGCCGCTGGTCGGCGACATCTCGCTGCCGCTGCTCGCCGAGTTCATGGCCGCTTATCCCGGCATCCGCCTGGAGCTGGATTTCGATGACCGCCTGGTGGATGTGATCGAGGAAGGCTTCGACGCCGTGCTGCGGGTCAGCGCGCCGACCGACTCGCGCCTGAGCGCGCGACAGCTCGGCGTGTTCCCGCGCTATCTGGTCGCCTCCCCTGATTACCTGGCGCGGCGCGGCACGCCACGTGTGCCCGAGGACCTGCTGCACCACGACTGCCTGCACTACCGCTTCCCCAGCAGCGGCAAGCTGGAACCGTGGCCGCTGCCGCAGACGCCGGGCGCCGCGCCGCTGGCACTGCCGGTCTCGATGGTCAGCAATACGATCGAAGCGCGGCTGGCCTTCGCGCTGGCCGGGCGCGGCATCGCCTATATCCCCGAGCACTCGGTGCGCGAGGCCCTGGCCGACGGCCGCCTGCAACGGGTCATGGCCGACCGCATCCATGCCTGCGGCACCTTCTACCTGCTGTGGCCCTCCGGCCGCCATGTGCTGCCCAAGCTGCGGGTCTTCATCGATTTCATCAGCGCCCGGCTGACCGGGGTCAGCTGCTGAACAGGCGGCGTTCATCGCCCTGCCGCCGGGCGGTTTTATACTGGCCACGCGGCAGCCAGCCGCCTTTGTTGCCGAGGTAGGCCTACATGCGCCATTGATGCCGCCGTCGTCTGACGGCCCGTCTCCACCCACCTGTTCCGCAGGAGGGGAGTCCTTGGCATCCAATGGAGGTCGCATGACCGCATTCGCTCTCACGCTCGATCGCGTGACGCATACCCTGCCCGACGGCCGGGTCCTGTTTTCCGAACTGTCCGCCGCGTTCGACGGCACCCCGACCGGCCTGGTCGGGCGCAACGGCGTGGGCAAAAGCCTGCTCGCGCACCTGCTCAGCGGCGATCTGACGCCCACCGCCGGCCGCATCCTGCGCAGCGGGCCGGTGCACCTGCTTACGCAGCACAGCGGCGTGCCTGAAGGCCGCATCGCCGATCTGGCCGGCGTCGGCGCGGTGCTCGACGCCCTGCACCGTATCGAAGCCGGCAGCGTGGATCCGGACGACTTCACCCGCGTGGGTGAGCGCTGGGACCTCCGCGAGCAGCTGCAGGCGCAGTGGCAGCTGCTCGGGCTGCCCGCGCTGGATCCCCTACGCCCGGCGGCCACGCTCAGTGGTGGCCAGGCGATGCAGGTCGCGCTGGCCGGTGCGTTTCTGTCCGGTGCCGAGGGGCTGATCCTGGATGAACCCAGCAACCACCTCGACGCCGCCCATCGTGCGCGCCTGATCGAGGCGCTGCAGCGCTGGCACGGCGGCCTGATCGTGATCAGCCACGACCGCATGCTGCTGCGGCACATGGCGCGCATCGTCGAACTGTCACCCGGCGGGCTGCGCCCGTACGGCGGCAACTACGATCTCTACGCCGAAAAGAAGCAGGACGAGCGGCGCAGCGCGGATGCCCAGCTGGCCCTGCGCAAGCGCGAGCGCCGCCAGCAGCAGACCGAGCTGCGCGATCAGCGCGAGAAGATGGCGCATCGGCAAGCGCGCGCTACACGCGAGGCACGCACCGCCAACCAGGCGCCGATCCTGCTCGGTGGCATGAAGAACCGCAGCGAGCACAGTGCCGGCCGCTGGCAAACACAGCAGAGCGAGCGCCGTACCGAACTGGACGCGCGCGTGCGCGAGGCCGCCGGCGAGGTGGAGCAGGACATCGAGATCGCCCTGCTTGCCCCGGTGATCAGCGAGCCGGGCCCCCAGCGCGTGGCCGAGCTCGTCGCCGCCGAACTGCCGTGGGTGCAGGCGCCCTGGAAGACGCTGGATCTCACGGTTAAGCGCGGCCAGCGGATCGGCGTGCAGGGCCGCAACGGCAGCGGCAAATCCACGCTGCTGCGGTTGCTGGCCGGCACGTTGGCGCCGGTGTCGGGGCACGTCGAGGTGGCGGCCAGCGTCGCCCTGCTCGATCAGTCGCTCACGATGCTGCCCGATGACGCCTCGGCCCTGTCACTGCTGCAACGCGCGCATCCGGTCGCCGACGAAGGCACGCTGCGCACGCAGTTGGCGCTGCTCGGGCTCGATGCCGAGCGCAGCCTGCGGCCGTTGGCCACGCTCAGCGGTGGCGAACGCTTGAAGGCGGCGTTGGCGTCCATGCTTTACGCACAGACGCCGCCGCAGCTGCTGCTGCTCGACGAACCCGGCAATCACCTCGACCTGCCCTCGCTGACCGCGCTGGAGCAGATGCTCAGCCAGTACAGCGGCACGCTGATGATCGTTTCGCACGATGACGCGCTGCTGGAGGCGGTGGGATTGAGCCATACCCTGCGCGCATCTGATCAGGGCTGGCAGCTGACGCCGGTGTAGCGCCGGCGGCTACGTGCGCGCCCACGCCGGGAACGCATCCGGCAACAACTGCCACAACAGCGGCCCTGCGCGAAGCTCTTCATCGTTGAGCAGGCAGGCATCCAGCTCGGCACGCACCGCGTGCTCGTCCATCGCCACCCCGATCACCGCCAGCTCCTGGCGGCGGTCGCCCCACCAGGGATGCCACAGCCTGCGCATCGCCTGGTACTCACCGGCATCGCCGACCTGCTCCACGCTGGGCAGCGGCGCGGTCCAGCACGCCGTCTGTTGGCGGGCCCAGCCGATATCCGTGTAGGGCACGCGCGTGGGTGACAGCTCGGGCACGGTGTTCTCCAAGCCCGCCTCCATGCGCTCGCGCGAGGCGTACCAGACCCCCGCGACCGAGGTCTGCGTGGCCGCACCGACACTGGAGAGCTCGCCCACCGAGTCCATGCGGTTGGCCAGCCAGAAGAAGCCCTTGCTGCGGATCACGCTGCCCAGCCCGGTTTCCAGCAAGCGTGCAAAGCGCTGCGGATGGAACGGTCGGCGCGAGCGGTAGACGAAACTGGTGATGCCGTATTCCTCGGTCTCCGGCGTGTGCTGACCACGCAGCGCCTGCATCCAGCCCGGTGCCAACTGCGCTTTGACGAAATCGTAGCGGCCGGTATCGAGCACCTCGTGCAGCGGCACGTTGCCGTGTTCGGACAACAGCAGCCGCGCGTCCCGGTTCATTGCACGCAGCACGGCCAGCGTGGACTGCAGGGTGTCGTCATCGATCAGATCGCACTTGCTGACCACGATCACATTGGCGAACTCGATCTGCTCGGCAAGCAGGTTGACCACACCGCGGTCGTCGTCCTCACCCGCCTGCTGGCCACGATCGATCAAGCGATCGCTGGAGCCGAAGTCGTGCAGGAACTGCGCGCCATCGACCACCGTCACCAGCGTATCCAGCCGCGCGATGTCGCTGAGGCTGAAGCCGGCCTCATCGCGCACCGAGAAGGTCGCCGCGACCGGCATCGGCTCGGCGATCCCGGTCGATTCGATCAACAGATAGTCATAGCGTCCCTCCGCCGCAAGCCGCCGCACCTCGAGCAGCAGGTCATCGCGCAGCGTGCAGCAGATGCAGCCGTTGCTGAACTCCACCAGCGTCTCCTCGGTGCGGCTGAGTGCGGCGCCACCCTCGCGGACCAGCTGCGCATCGACGTTGATCTCACTCATGTCATTGACGATCACAGCCACCCGGCGACCCTCGCGATTGCGCAGCAGCTGATTGAGCACGGTGGTCTTGCCGGCACCGAGGAAGCCGGACAGCACCGTCACCGGCAGACGGGAATCACGAAGGGCAGCAGAGGCAGTCATGGCGGAGCAGGTCAGAAGTGGAATTGAAATGTTACTATATAACATTCACAGACCAAGACCCCCACGCCCCATGAAGCGATCCTCTGCCCTGTTGGATGCCGGCGCCATCGCGCTGTCCGGCCTATGCCTGCTGCACTGCCTGGCCCTGCCGCTGCTCGCGGCGATGCTCCCGCTGCTGGGCGTGTGGGCCGAGGCCGAGTGGGTGCATGCCCTGTTCGTGGCGATTGCCGCGCCGGTGACCGGCTTCGCGCTGTGGCGCGCGCACCGCCAGCATCGCCTGCCCGTGCTGGCGATGGCCGCCGCGTTGGTCGGGCTGCTGTTGCTGCTGGCCGGCGCCATGGGCTGGCCGAGCCATGAGGCCGAGACCCCGATGACGGTGGTCGGCAGCCTGCTGTTGGCCAGCACGCATGTGTGGAACGCCTGGCGGCGGCACCGGCACTGAGCGGCCGGCTCGGCTCAGTGCTTGAACATCATCCCGACCAGGAACAGCACCAGCGGCGCGGCGCTGAGTACCGCGCCGATGATGCCAAGCCACGGCCAGCGTTCCTGACGCACGCGAGAGCCCACGGTGGCAATCAGACCCACGGCCGCCGAAGCGAGGACGCCGATGGAGACGCCTGTGGTGCTGGCGCCGGCGGTGACACCATGATTGGCGGCGGTGGCGATATGGGCGGCGGCGGCCCCGACGGGGAGGCCGAGGAAGCTGACCAGGCCGAGCAGCGGCAGTCGCTGAGCCGAGATCGGCGTCGTCGACGGTGAGCGCGGCGCTTGCGGAGAATCGGGCGGCACGGGGTGTCTCCTGAGAATCGCATCACCGTACACCATCGCCCGCGACGCACACAGACGGCATCTTTTCATGCGGTGTTGGACAATGCTGAAACACCCGTCGCCAGGATCCGCCATGCGCCTGTTGCCCAGCCTTCTCCTCCTGTCCCCGCTCCTGCTGACCGGCTGCGGAAAGGACAACAGCGCCGGCGTGTTTTCGTCCGATCCGATGCTCGGCTGCTACGCCACCCACGCGCGCAAGCCCGCGGAGTTCCGTATCGATCAGCAGCAGGGCCAGTACTACGTGTCCTTCAATCGCGATGAGCAATGGCAGCGCGACGCCACACCGCTGCAGGAATCCAGCCGCGCCGAGATCGCCCAGTTCTTCCGCGACGATGCGGATCAGATCAACAAGGCCCTGGTGCGCCCCGGTGGCGGCTTCGGCATCTTCAAGTTCAACCCGGGGGCCACGCTCAAGGGCAAAGCCAAGGACAGCGACTACATGGCGCTGGTCCTGATCGGCGCCGGGCCGGTGTTCGCGGTGAAGTGCCCCTGATCGCCAACGTGCGTCGCGACCGCCTACCGGGCCACTGATGTTGGCTGCGGCCCACCGCATGCCCGCACCAGTAGCCCGGTCCGCCACCCTCATCCCCCGATATCGCCTGCCGCACACTTCCGCGGGCAAACCCCCACTCCCATACGTCAGCCGCCCTCTTCCGGCTCGCGGCGGCCACGATGGATCGAGCTGTATGGCCATTGCGTCGCATCACGCACATGCCCGTGCTTGACCGGGTTGTGGTGCACATACGCCACATGCCGCTGCAGGTCTTCGGCGTCGACGATCCGATGCTCGCGAAAGCCGTTGTGCCAGAGCGGCCGCAGGCTGCGATCACGCCGGAGCTGCAGCCGCGGCTCGGCCATCGGCAACTGGCGGTCAAAGATCGCCTGGATCTGCGCCCAGCGCCGATGGCCTTCCTCATCGCCCTCCGGCAGCGTCCACACCCCGTGCAGATGGTCCGGCAGCACCACGATCGCGTTGATCCGGAACGGCCGCGCCTGCTGCGCCACCCGGAACGCCAATCGCAGGGTCTGCGCCTGTTCCACCAGCAGGCTGCTGCTGCGATCGCGCAGGTGCGCGCTGAAGAAGTAGGCGGTGCCGGTCGGCCAGAGGATGTGGTCGTAGGACATGGCCCAAGTATCCAAAGCGCCAGGCCGAGCCACGATCAGTGCACTCCCTGTGAGCACCTCGGAGCGCAGCGCATCCAAGGGTCGGGCTCCCGTCATGAACCGGCCGCATGACGGCCGGCCAGTGGCTTCTCAGGTACGATGCCCACCCCTGACTGCCATACCGTCTGGCGCTCGCGCCGCGGCCTGAGATCCCGTGCCCCATTACACCGGCCCCCTGCTGACCCGCCCGCTCGCCGAGAGCCTGACCCGCGCCCGCGATGCCGGCACCGGGGAATGGACCGGCTCGCTCGACCTCGGCCGCTCCACCGGCACCGCCACGCTGGCGGCCGACCACTGGCAGTGGAAGGGTCAGACCTACGCCTATCCCGGCAAGACCAAGGACCGCACCCTGTACTACTGGGACGGCGAGGAGTTCCTGGCGATCTCGCGCTTCGGCTCGGCGCTGATCAAGCTGGTGCCGACCGACTGGGACGCGCCGACCTTCGAGATCGACGGCATCAAGATGCTGCCCAGCGCACAGGTCTCCCCGTTCGAGGATGCCCGCCGCAAGGTCGCGTTGATCGCACCGGCCGGCAAGACGGTGCTGGATACCTGCGGCGGCCTGGGCTACTTCGCGGCGTGCTGCCTGGAAGGTGGGGTCACCCGCATCCGCTCGTTCGAGAAGAATCCGGATGTGCTGTGGCTGCGCACGCTCAATCCGTGGTCGCCCGATCCGGACGCGGACAGCAGCGGCGGTCGTCTGGCGCTGAGCCAGGGTGATGTGTCGCAGGAGATCGAAGCGCTGGAGACCGCCTCGGTCGACGCGATCCTGCACGATCCGCCGCGCTTCGGCATCGCCGGCGAACTGTATTCACAGGTGTTCTATGACCAGCTCGCGCGCGTCATCCGCAAGGGCGGCCGGATGTTCCATTACACCGGTGCGCCGAACAAACTGACCAGCGGCCGCGATGTGCCGCGCGAGGTCGCCAAGCGTCTGGAAAAGGCAGGTTTCAAGGCCGAGCTGGCGATGGATGGGGTGCTCGCGGTCAAGCGCTGAGCAGAGGGCTGGTCAACTGCCACGTGGCAGTTTGGCCGCCCACATGTTGTCGACCAGATTGGGGTAGCGCCGCCCGTTTTCCTCGGCGCGCTGACGTGCCGCATCCTTCTGCGCCTCGGAGAGCGGCTGCGACTTCTTCTTCCCGTTGGGACTGGGCTTCTTCCAGGGCGGTGTCTGGGACTGGCGCATGGGTGGTCTCGTGTGGCGTAGCGCTGCACTTTCGCTTGGTCTGTGCAGCGTACAAGAACGCCCGACACGTCATCGCAACGTGCCGGGCGCGATCTGCGAACGAGCTGCGACTTACTTCTTCAGGAACTCCAACAGTGCGTTGTTGAACGCATCGGCATGGCTGGCATTGCAGCCGTGCGGCGCGTCCTTCAGCACCACCACCTCACTGCCCGCGATGGCCGCATGGGTGCGCTTGCCCGAGCCCTCGAACGGGACCGTGCCATCGCTGTCACCATGCAGCACCAGGGTCGGCACCGTGACCTTCTTGAGGTCGCCGCGGAAGTCGGTCGTGCCGAAGGCCTTCATGCAGCCCAGCGCGGCGGTCTGGTCGGACTGCTGACAGAGCTTGATCGAGGCCTGGCGCTCTTCTTCGCTGACCTTGAGCTCGCCGTTGGCACTGAAGAAATCCTTGGTGAAGCCATCGAAGAACGTGTCGCGGTCCTTCTCCAGGCCTTCGCGCATTTCATCGGCCTTTTCCTGCGTCAGCGGGCCTTCGGGGTTGTCGCTGGTCTTGAGCATGTAGGGCGGCACCGCCGAGGCGAACACCACGCTGTGCAGGCGTGATTCGCCGTGCTTGGCGACGTAGCGCGCCACTTCACCACCGCCCATGGAGAAGCCGACCAGGGTGGCGTCCTTCAGATCCAGATCCTCGAGCACACCGGCCAGATCATCGGCGAGCGTGTCGTACTCGTAGCCGTCGGCCGGCTTGTCCGAGCGACCGAAACCACGGCGGTCGTAGGCCACCACGCGGTAGCCCGCCTCGCGCAGCGCGGGGACTTGGGCCTTCCACGATTCGGCCGACAGCGGCCAGCCGTGGATCAGCACCACCGGGCGGCCGGTACCACCGGAATCTTCAACGTGCAGGCGAACGCGGGAAGCAGCCATGGGAACTCCTTGGAGCGATGGGGAAGGAAGGTTCGATCCTAGGGAGACGGGGTTGGGTGAGCCGTGAAAGAAAGCGCGATGTCGCTGACGTGACGTGCACAGGGCTGACTGATACCTGCCGGGGCGTTCAGCGGCGCGATGCTGGCATCATTCGGCCACGATCTCAGCATCTGAGACGGCAGCGGACGATAGTTGCGATGGGGCATCGTCGACGCTGGGAACCGGTACATGGACTGTCATGAGATCACGCCGGAGGCTGCGCATCGTGTGGAACCCTGCGCGTCCGGAAACGCCTGCTGTGGGCTGGCACTTACGTTGTTGTTGCATGGCCTTGGTGCGCATCCTGCAGCCCATGCGGCATTGCGTGCTGCTCTGCGGCAGAGGCCGGAGAGCGAGTGCTGTGCCAGCTGCGCGCTGTTGCGTGGCCATGACACCCCATAGATGCGTGCCGGCGACGTGGCCGGCGGAGCCATGGTTCGCCGCGCAGGCCGGCCATTACTAATTACATAGTTGACATGCCCGATCCGTCGGGCGCACGATGCGGGCATCAACTAACGAACCAGTAGATAGCCATGGCCCGCCCCGTGTCGCCTGCCCTGACCGACGCCGAACGCCGCATTCTGGAGGTGCTCTGGAAGAAGAAGGAGGCGTCCGTACGTGAGGTCACCGATGAGCTGTCCAGGAAGAAGCCGGTCGCGTATACGACCGTGCTGACCATGTTCAAGGTGCTGGACAAGAAGGGACTGGTCCACCATCGCAGCGAGGGTCGCGCCTTCATCTACAGCGCCGCGATCACCCGCAGCGACGCGCGCAAGCAGGCGTTGGAGAATCTGCTCAAGTCCTTCTTCAACGATTCGCCCAGTGTGCTGGCCCAGCACCTGATCGATGAGCACGACATGGACGCTGACGAGCTCAAAGCGCTGCAGCAGCGCGTGGACGACGCATCTCCTTCGAGGACGCCCAAATGACCGTGCATTGGACCCAAGCCCTGGCGACGATGGCCGTGCAACACCTCTGGCAGAGCACCTTGTTGTTCGCGCTGGCTGCCCTTGTAGTGGGGCGCAGCCGGATCAATGCAGAAGCTCGCTCCTGGGCACTCTGCCTGGCCTTTGTGCTGGCTGCGGCATCACCGCTGTTGGTCCTGCTGCCTCGCACCGCGCCGACGACTGTTGAGGTCGCGCAGCAGGCCGTACTGCCCTTAGCGACTGAGGCTCCAGTACCGGTTGTCGCGCAGAAAGTGGACGGCATCACCAACACGATCCCCGCCTCCACCACGCCGACCCTGCTGCACGGCGCCGTACTGATCTGGTTGCTCGGCACGCTCTGGGGCCTGACCCGCTTGGGCCAGGGCGCATGGCAAGCGCGTCGCCTGCATCGCAGCGCGCGGCATTCGCCCCAGCACGAAGCGCTGCTGGGTGGAGAACTGCCTGCGGGTGCCAGCGTTGCACTATCCGATATCGCCACGGGGCCGATGGTGGTTGGCCTGTGGTCGCCGCGCATTCTGGTGCCGACCACGATGGCATCCACCCTGCCCCCGGCCGCGCTGCGTGATCTGCTGCTGCATGAAGCCGCGCATATCCGTCGGCATGATCTGTGGATCACCGCTGCCCAGCGTGCACTGCTCGCCGTGTACTGGTGGAGCCCGTTCCTGCACCTGCTGGGCCGTCGGCTGGATCTCGCCCGCGAGATGGCTTGCGATGAGCAGGCGGCCCTGCGCACCGGCAGTGGCCGCGGCTATGCCGATTCCCTGCTGGCCGGTATCGCCGGACTGATGACGCAGCGCGGGCACAGCGCGCCACTGGCCGTCGGCATGTCCGCCACCCGCAGTGGCTTGAGCCAGCGCATCGATGGGCTGCTGCGCCTGGACACGCGCTCAACCCGCTGGACAACGCGCTTCGGCTGGGGCGCACTGTGTGCGGTTGCGCTGGTCGCGCATGTTGGTGTCACCGTGGCCGCTACGCCGCGGTTGGGCAACGCGATCATCGTTGCAGAGAACGAAACCGCCACTACGTCGCGTACCGTTTCGCCGCAGGCCGAGCAGCTGCTCAGCGCGGCCGGCACTGGAGACATCTCCCGCGTGCAGCACCTGGTCAAGACGGGGGTTGCCGTGGATACGCAGGTCAGTGGCGACGGCACCGCGCTGATCATCGCTGCCAAGCAAGGCGAACTGGCGATGGTCGACGCCCTGCTCGTCCTCGGCGCGCAGCCCGACCTGGCCTCGCGCGGCGATGGCAATCCACTGATCGCGGCGGCACGTCGCGGTCATCTGCCGGTAGTGGAGCGTCTGGTCGGCGCCGGGGCCGACGTCAACCGCATCGTCGCCTACGACGAAACCCCGCTGATCAATGCCGCCCGCTCCGGTGACGTCGACACCGTGGCCTATCTGGTCGAGCACGGTGCCGACGTCAACCTCGGCGTGGTGGCCGATTTCGGGCAGTGGCGCTCGCCGCTGAACCAGGCACGCAACGATCGCGTCCGTGACTACCTCACCCAGCGTGGTGCGGTCGCCGGCAGACGCTGACCGGCCGCACTCCCCACGGGTGACGCTGATCGGTGCGATGGCCTCCGCCGCCATCGCCCGCCACGCCATCCCCTCTTTCGCTGCACCGTATCGCCCCTCACTGCGGCGTGCACGCGCACGCCTGTCTTTCGCCCATCGCCCCCGCTAATGAGGTATCGCATGGCTTACGCATCCCCTCCGCAGGCATCCACACCATTGCGATTCCACCGCGCTCAGTACGGCCTGCTGCGCGCGTCACTGTGTGCCGCGCTGCTACTGCTGCTTGCCGGCCCCGGCGCGGCGGCGGACCGCGAAGACGCTACGATCCGCACGGCGCTCGCCTCCGGCCTGCGCCCCACGGTGGTGCCGGCCGATACCGGGCTGCCGCACTGGTCGCTGCAGGAACGCATGGCCCAGCACCATGTGCCCGGTGTGGCCATCGCTGTCCTACGGGATGGCAAGCTCGTGCACAGCGCCGGCTACGGGACGCGCGAGGTGGGCACGCAGGCTGCCGTGAATGCCGACACGTTGTTCTCGGTCGGCTCGGTCAGCAAGGTGGTTACGGCCGCCACCTCACTGCGATTGGTCGCCGACGGCACCCTCGCGCTGGACCGGGACATCGCCACCTACCTGCGCAGCTGGAAAGTCCCGGCTACCCCGTCGGTGCCGGCACCGCAGCTGACCCTGCGCATGTTGATGTCGCACACCGCCGGGCTGGGCGTGCGTGGATTCGCCGACTACTTGCCAGGCGAGCCGCTGCCCACGCTGCTGCAGACGCTGGATGGCATCGTCCCGGCCAAGAACAAACCTATACGTCTGATCCATACACCCGGCGAACGGGGCGATTACTCTGGTGGTGGTGTGATGGTGGAACAGCTCGTGCTCGAAGATGTGACTGGCCAGCCGCTGGACACGCTCGCACGCAAGCAGGTGTTCGAGCCACTGGGCATGCAGCGCAGCCGGTTCACCGATCCACCCGCCAACACCGACAACATCGCCAAAGCGCATGACGGCGACGGCAAGCTCACCGCCCTGCCGCGCGGCTGGCAGTCCTTCCCGGAACAGGGCGCCTCCGGCCTATGGACCAGCGCCAACGACCTGGCCGCGTTCGTTGCTGCTCTTACGGCCAGCTACCGTGGCCAAGGAAATTTCCTGCCGCGGCCCATTGCGACCGACATGATGACCGAGGTGTCGCCAAGCTGGCACGGCCTTGGCCCGCGTCTGGACGGTGCCGGGCAGACCCGGATCTTCCACCATGGCGGCTCCAACGACAGTTACCGGGCGTGGATCGAGGGGTATCTGGAGACGGGCGATGGCTTTGTGATTCTTACCAATGGTGAGAATGGCGCCGCGCTGGCGACGGAGATCCGCAATGCACTGTCGGATGCGATCGGGCGTGGCGTGAATCCTGCCGTGCGCACGGTTGCGCTGGACCTTCGTGAGCCGCGGTATGCGGACTATGCCGGGGTGTTCGAGCAGGACGAGCGCGTGCCGATGGCGCAGCGCGGTGCGTTGGCCGACATCTTCGACATCCCGGCGTTGGAGGTGAAGGTGGCTGGTGGGGAGGTGCGCGTGGGTGTGGCTGGGACGAAACGCGATGGGCGCGTGCTGCCAGTGTCGCCGAATCGGTTTGTGTCACCAGATATCGATGGGCTGGAGATAGAGTTCCATCGGGATGCGTTCGGGAAGGTGGAAGCGTTGAGTGTGGTGTTTGGGGAGGGGCGGGGGTATTACGTGCGGCGGGAGCGGGATATTTGATGACGATTGGGGCCGACGCCGAGGGCTTTGCGCCAGTCTCGCATCACGGCGCGCGGGAATAGAGCTTCCGACGCAGCGAATACAGGACCGGCCGCGCGAGGCGGCCGGCCTTTGGTCCAGCTACAACACGTTACAGCGCAATCCGAGCAACAGACTCTTCGCTACCCTTCGCCTCGCTGTCACCGTTCTTGACGGTCACGTACAGCACATTCTTCTTGGCATCCAGCGCAAGGCTGTTCGGGTGCGTCGGCACCGCGTACGTCGCCACCTGCTTGTAGGTGTCGCTGTTATATGCGGTGACGGTGCCGCCATCGCGGTTGGTCACGTACAGGCGCTTGCGCGGTGCATCGAGCAGGATGCCCAGCGGGCCGGCATCGGTCGGGATGCTGGCCAGTTCCTTGCCGGTGGTACGGTCCAGCACCAGCACACGCTGGCCCGGATGCTTCGATTCGAAACCCGAGCTGCTGGCCTGGTACTTGCGGATCATCTCCGAGCCCTGGTCGGTCACGAACAGGCGCTTGCCGGCCGGATCCAGCGCAATGTTCATCGGCTGCTCGGCACTGACCTTGAAGCGCTGCTCGACCTTGCCGCTGTCGGTGCCGACGGTGACGACCTCAGCCAGCAGGTTGGAGGTGTACACGCGCTTGGCCTTGGCATCCAACGCCAGACCGGGCGCCTTGGCATTGCCCAGGCCCGGAATGGTATTGATGACCTTCAGCGACTGCGTGTCCACCACGAACAGCACGCTGCCCTCGCCGGAGTGGCCGGTGACGTACAGGCGATTGTTGGCGCCATCGACCACCAGCTCGCGCAGATCGTGGGTGTACGCGGCCTTGCCGTCCTTGCCGACCTTCTTTTCCATCAGCTGCACGATGCCGACCGATTTGTTGGTGGCGGTGTCGACGACGGTGACCGAGGTATCGACCGTGTTACCGACGTACAGGCGGTTGTTGGCGTCATCCAGCACCACGCCGAACGCCTTGCGTTCGAGCGGGATGGCGGTTTCGACGGCCAGGGTTTCCGGGTTCAGACGCAGGACCTGGGACGGACCAGCGGCATCACCGAAGCCGCCCGAGGAGGCGACGAAGACGGCGTTCTGCTTGGGGCTGAAGGCCAGCTCGTAAAGGCCTTGGGCGATGGCTTTGCGCTGGACGGCGGTGGTGCTGGCGGATGCGGTGGCCTGGTCAGCGGCGAACGCGGACGGGGCGCCAAGGCTCAGGGAGATGGCGAGGGCCAGAGCGGCCGAGCGGATTACGGAATTGCGGTACATGCGAGCTTCCTTGAAGGGGCACGGGAGGGTGTCCTGGCTCGCTGGGCCGTACATGTGACGGCCGGCCCCGCATCTGTCTGCGCTGGGTGGGCTGGCTGGGTTTGCGGGGGAATGGTAGCAGGATGGGCTGCGGGTATGGCGTGCGCCGTTACCAGCAACACCTCCCGGCCCCAGGCACGTGTCTACCAACCCTCTGGTATCACTAGTTTCCCCTGCTCCAGATCAAACGGCAGCACCCACAATCTCAGCCGAGCATCAAACGCGAACACCGGCAGAGCCTGGTCGAAACCCGCATGCAGCGGATATACAAGCGCCATCTCGCCCGCGCCCTCGAGGTACCGCTGCCCGTAAGCGAACATCTGGTAGAAGTCTACCTGCTTCAACCCGTACTTCTCCCGCGAGTCCGAAGCGCGCCCGTCGAGCACCTTCCACTTGGTATCCAGCACGCGCAGCTCTTTACCTCGGCGCAGTAGGAAGTCGGGGATCAGGTTGAACCATCCCTTGCCCTGGTGGCTGCACAGGTGTTCAGACGCCGCGCCACCCACCTGCCACGCCGGCGCAAACTGACGGGCCAGGCATACGCCAACATAGCGTTCGAAGAGGCGCTCCATTGGGAACATCATGCTGGGGCTGCGCCAATCCCCCCGCAGCGCGAGCGGGCTTTGCCCCGACAGGATCAGCTCGCACAACGGGCGCACCGACCGGTAGTGCGCCATCAGCCGGTCAGTGCCCCAAGCACGCAGGTCCGTGGCGACGTGGGTGCTGCGCGGCACGCCAGCCATACGCGTGGACAGCTCATGTGCCAGCCGCCAGCTACCAGGGTTTCGCGTACGAGCGCACACGCAATCCAACGCAGACCGCAGCAGGCGGTTCTCCGGGCGATCTTCGCTGAAGACGTCATGCTCCAGGTGGAACAGATGGGCGCGGGTGGGCGGTTGCCGTAGCTGCCGCGTGGTATCCAGTCGCCCGCGCAGGAAAACCTGCTCCTCGCGCACGCGGGTGTAGTCGAAACGCAGCCCGCGCTTGACCAGCTCATCCAGCGCAGCCAGGAAGCGCGCCATCACCCATTCGTTCAACGGCAGATCGAACAGCGCTACCCCGGCCAGGCTGCCTTCGCGCGGTGGGATGTCCAGCACCGTGCACAGCATGCGCCGCAGCAGCCGACGGGCGGAAGCGTGGTCGCCGTCGGCGGTGACATGCTTGGGCAGCACCTCCAACGTTGTGCCGTCCGGGCATTCCATTACCCCTACGTACTGGTCCAGCCGTAGCCAGCGGGCACCGTCGCGCTGCACCAGGGCAGCGCCGCCGCCACGCAGGCGCTCGAACTCCGCGCATAGCCAGTCAAATGACGCCTGCGGCAGCCAAGCCGCATCCATTCCTTCCTGCCGCGGCGCATGTGCGCAGACGCCAATCCGCGCGTATTCGCGGACCGTGAGCACCGCCACGGCTCAGCCAGCCCGACCAGCGAGAATTCCCCGGTAGCTGGCTGCCTTTTCAAACGCCGTCTCATGGATGTACCACCGTGCGCTATCTGGCGCGAGCTGCACATCCGGTGCGAACAATCGGCCCAGCTGAAGGTCGCGCTGGCGCAGGAAGCGCTCGCCCTCCGGTTTGACACCATCGTTGAGCACCCAGGCAATGCGCTGCCAATCCTCGAAGAAGTACTCCTGCAGTAGCGGCAGGATGCGCAGGCGGAAGGCCTCGGCCAGCGATGGCAGGTCGGTTACGCCCATCAGGTAGGCATGGCCGATAAGGTGGTCGCGCCCCAGCAGCACCTCAATGCGGTCATTGATCGTGCCCAGCAGCTCGCCCAAAGGGACATCGTCGATGACAGCATCCAGCAGCTCTGGCTGTGGCGGCATCTCGATGAACCGGAAACGCCGGCGCAGGGCCACGTCCATGGCCGCCAACGAACGGTCGGCGGTGTTCATGGTGCCGATCAGGTGAAGGTTGGCCGGCACCGCGAATACCTGCTTGGAGTATGGCAGGCGCACCGACAGCGCCTCGTCCATGCCCTGCCGCTTGCTGGGCTCGATAAGGGTGATGAGCTCGCCGAAGATGCGTGCGATGTTGCCCCGGTTGATTTCATCGATGATGAGCACATACGGCAGATCGCTGTGCTGGGCCTCGATGCAGAGCTCCAGGAACACGCCGGGCTCCACTACATACTCCAGCGCACCGCCCTCGCCCACGCGCGCCTTCAGGCCCTCCACGAAGTCTTCGTAGGCGAAGCTCTGGTGGAAGGTGACAAAACGGATGCGACCTTCTTCAAGCAACACATCGAAGCGCTGCTTCAGCAATGCCCGGCCACCGGCGCCGTGGCGGGCTGCGGTCGCCAGCAGTGGCGGGTCGAGGAATTCCAACGCTTTTTCCACTACGCCGTAGGTTTTACCAGTGCCCGGCGGGCCGTACAGAATGGTATTGGTGGGGCGGTGCGCGGGGATCATATCGGCCTCGTCGTCCACTGCTTCATCTTCAGACTCCTCATCCTCGGCTTCCTCAACCTCGTCCTCACGCTCGGCGCCCTCACCCTGCTCGTAGGCGATGGCCACCCACAGGAACGACTGAATGTCGATCATGTCTGCCGGCGGCCAGCCATCTTCTTCGAGGCGTTTGGCGAGGCGATGAGCCAGAGAGCGGATGCGCTCCCACTCTTCGGTCACCATGCCGCCCTTGCCGAAATCGAAGGTCGGATCCAGCAGACTCAGCGCCCGGCGCATCTGTCCGGTCTTGATGAAGAAGTAGCGGGTGGGATCGTCCAAGGTAAGCAGCAGGCTCGAGAGCGAGCGCTGGGCTGCCGACTGCAAGGGCGTGCTGAGCCCGGCCAGGCAATCGTTGAAATCATCCAGCCGGTCACCCGGTCCCTGCAGGTGAAGCAGCTCCATCACCCCGGCGCCCAACTGTATCTGGTCGTGTTCGGGAAGTTCAGCCAATTGGGCCACGATGCGCCAGCCGACCACGTTCTGAGGTTGGGGGTTATCGCTGCCCACGCGCACACGCAGCAGCTTGATCAACGCCGTCCAGACGTCCTGCTCCGGTCCGTCCCGAAGCGCCGGCACCATGATGTTCTCATAGTGGTTGACCAACTGGCGCTTGTAGCTGGATTCGCGCAGCAGCCGCGGGTCATCAAAGCCAGTGAAGCCGGGGAACCGCGCCAGGAATCGCGCGCGCAGCCGCACGTAGCCCAGTTCGAAGGTATCCCGCTGTTGACCGGTGCGCGGTTCTATCCGGTACTGCCCCTCGCCCTCTCGCACCAGTAGCAGGGAATTGCCCGCCACCAGACCCAGCCGCTTGAATGCAGGACCCACACGGGACCGGATACGCGCGGAACCCGGCCCGCTGGCGCGCAGGTCCGAAGTAACCTGGTAGCCGTCCGGGAAGGTGAACACGGCCGTCCTGCCCGAAGGGGCATCTGGCCGGCCCAACATGGCCGAAGGAAAGCCCGCCCAACCGGGATCGACAGTGATGTAGCCATTGCGGAGGGCACCGTCGGTGAGCACCACCTCGTAGGTGAGCGGCGAAGCGGCTGTATCAGCCTGATCCGCACTATGCATTGCGCACACCCGGCGCTTGGTTGATCGTGCCAATCCCTGTGCTGACCATGCATTCCCCCTGTTTACGATTAAGGAATGCTACGGCGGCACCCTTGGAGACGACAAGGGGCCGACAGAACTGCTCGCCATTCCCTGTCTGGAGCATCCGCCCGCTTGACCGGGTCGAAGGCACCGGCCTCTGCGTCCGCATCCACACACGATTGCCGCACCACCTACTCCCGCATCAACTGCTGGAGCACCTGTGCCGCCCGGCGGTCTTCGCGCGCCGCCGCGCGCTGAAAGCTGGCGCGCAGGCCAGCGGCCATTTCCAACTGCATGAAGACACTCTTGCTCATGCGTTCCTCCCACTGCTGGGTTCTGAAACAGGTTGTACCTCCACACTGCACCGGGGGTGCAGTGACGTGCTGGCGTTTGCGCCCGTCACAGCGCAGCGCTGCCGAACCGGGGCAGGCGCTGCGGCTGCACGGCCAGTGCCCGCCAGCCCTTGCGGGGGATCTTCTTGACCACCGGCACGGGCCGCTCCACCACCGTAAGGGTGATGCTGCCGTGCGTGGCCTCCACCTTCAGGCGGGCGCCTACGTCGAAGCCGAGCTTGTCCAGCCAGCGGCCGCGCAGCTTGAGGTAGGGAACAATCTCGGTGGGACCGGACTCTTCGCGGTCCGGGTACGTCAGCGCGCCTACGCGGTAGCTGCGTGCGGGGCGGGCGTAGGGTTTGCGCTTGGGGCGCGCGTCATCGGGTTCGTCTTCCCACGGCGTCAACATGTTGGACCTCCTGCAGGGCTTGCCCTTGCCGGGATGGCAAGGGCGTCGGGAGGTTAGAAACCGTCTAGTAGCAACCGGCGGGCGTATTTCCACGAGGGTGTTGTATTAGCCACCCTCCCGACAAAGGGACGTCCAACATTCTGCTACTAGAAGAGTTTCTACGCTCCGATGAACACCATGCGCGTTGGTGCTGAGGATGGGAAATCGCTTGTTCCTGTTGATCTGGCGGGGGTTGGTTGGCGGCGTCTACGGTGCGACGCAACTGTCCCGGTTCAGTCGCAGGCCTTGGGACGGGGTGGCGGCATCCTCTCTGGCCTATCGGGAGGACTACAGATGACCAGGATTGACGGGGAGTGGCTTGACGCGTTCGACGAGGCCATGTTGGGCTTCTTCGCTATCGACCATGCGGATGCGGGCATGGATGAATTCTTGCTGGGGTGCTACGCGGGCATTCCGGCCCGAGAGGCGGCATTGGCATTTGGCGAGGATTACGACCTGAATCGAGTAGACACGTTCTGGCCTTCGCCAGGGCTAAACGTTAGCAGCTGATTCACCGGCTGGGCTGCCTACGGCCCATGCGGCATACTCCCCACCTATCGAAGCAGTGCTTTCCATAGGCGGAGTGGCGACGTGAGCGGTTGGACTCAGCAGGAGTTGGCAGCAGCGGTAGATGCCTACCGCTGGATGGAGCAGCGCGTCGCGCAGGGTCACGGCATCAACAAAGCCCAGGTCTACCGGGAGCTATCGCAGCGTCATGGACGATCACCGAAGTCGTGGGAATACAGGATGCAGAACATCTCCTACGTGTTGCAGCAGCTGGGGCAACCGAGGCTTGATGGCCTGCGCCCGGCTGCCAACGTCGGGCCTACCATCACCCGGCAACTGACTCCCCTGCTCCAAACCACTGGCGAGCTTGCTGGGCTCAACTCTCTAAGCAATGCGATTCAGAAAGAGCTGGAGGAAGAGGAACGCCTGGCAGAAGCGGCCCATGTTTTCTCGCCTAGTAACGTCGAAGACCAAAGGCGTCGGTCGGTTGCGAGCATCGTTCGACGCCGTGGCCAACCGGCGTTCCGCAAAGCCTTGCTCGCAGCGTATGACTTTCGATGCGCTGTGACTGGGTGCGGCTTAGTCGAGATTTTGGAAGCCGCCCACGTCTATCCTTACAAGAATGAGGCCACCAACTCGGTAACAAATGGTCTTCTACTGCGCGCGGATGTGCATACGTTGTTCGATCTTTGCTTGATCGCAGTGGATCCGGGCAGCCTGAGGGTACTGACCGCGCCCTTGCTGCGAGATAGCGAATACGCCGCTCTGACCGGCTCGCAGCTCGCCACTACTGTGCGAGGCGAGCAAACGGTCAGTAGGGATTCACTTGAGTGGCATCTTTCGCGGTGCGAGTGGCGATGAGTGTGGAGGAATGCGTCTGCCGCACTCTCCCACATTGGCTAGCCCCTCTTTCGCCCCGCATATAGAGCTAGGTCACCCGCAGTGATGCTTGCTGATGGCACGAGCTCGTAGTGCTCTTCGGACACAACCCGAATCTCATCGTCCTGGACGGCAAGTTCGAACATGGCAATCTTGTTTGCGGTAATGAACTGTGCAGACACAGGACGGCAGACCAGCGCCGGGAATTTTTCCCGGCAGCAGGCTATATCTTGTTCCGTCTGCTGCCGGCCATGCTTATCCTTGCCACCCTTGGCTTGCACAGGCACCACGTACTGCGCACCATTACGATCCAGGCCGACGTAAAGCTCATCAATCTCAATCTGACCGATGTCCTTCACCGTCGTGCGCAGGTGATTCTGCAACGAAGATGCGGTGACGCCGAGGAAGATGTCGATCAGTCGGTTGTAGCGAACCTTGGCCAGCAGTGCCTGCTCATCGCCCAATGCGTGGGCCGCGATGATCTCGGGCGTGGCATCCGGAATCTTGACGACCAATTGATTAGTACGCGGGATGATCGAAAGAGGGCGCTCTAACCGGAACTCGTACTTGGCACGACCGGCGCCATAGATGCCCCACTCGAAACCTTCCGGAGCTGTCGCCGTGATGGACGCAGGCAAGCTGTTGCGGTACTTGAACGAGTAGATTGTATCGCCAAGGTTCTTCGGCAACCGAATTCCTCGCTCTACCGCCGCATGCTCGAACTCGCCGCGCTCGAACGGCACCTTAGTGCTACCTGGGGTGTAGTTCTTTCGGAAGACCTCGCCAATGATCTCGGAGTAGCGGTTCAGTTTCGCTGCTTTCTGCGGCTTTTCCACATTGCGTCCTTCGCAAAAGTTGCTTCATTGTCGCGCTCCGGCAGATCTCTATCCCAGAGCCCTCGATAGCTTGTTCGCCAATTTGTCGGGGTATTTTAGCTCACACTCCCAGACCACTATCACTCGCCAGCCGAGCCCGATCAACTGCCGGCGCTTGCGCCTATCTCGGCGCTTGTTGGCTTCAATCTTCGGCCCCCAATAGTCCGTTCTGGACTTCGGCATCTTTGTCTTTTTACAGCTATGCCCATGCCAGAAGCACCCGTGCACGAAGACCACGGCGGTCCTGCCCGGCAAAACAATGTCCGGTGTGCCCGGCAAATCCCGACGAAGCAGCCTGAAGCGGTAGCCGAGCCCGTGAAGGATCGACCGGACAGCGACCTCTGGCTTCGTGTTGGCCCTGCCTATCCTTGACATAAGCCAACTACGGCGCTCCGGGGTAAGGCGGTCCATCCGCAGCTCCTGGTCTCTTCCCCTGAGACTGACTGGCTTCATGATAAGCCCGCGAGAAGGCCCCGCCCCACTGGACATTGAGGCGTTCTCCGATCGACATTCAGCCTAGCCGGCCTTATAATTACTCCATGACCAGACCTATCGGAATCGACCTCTTTGCAGGGGCCGGCGGACTCAGCCTAGGCTTCGAGCAAGCGGGCTTCGACGTTGTAGCCGCTGTTGAGATCGACCCAGTGCATGCAGCAGTGCATGCGTTCAACTTCCCCAACTGCGCCGTCATCCCGCGATCCGTTACCGACCTCACGGGCGATCAGATCCGCGTCGCTGCGGGCGTGGGCCAACGGAAGATCGACGTCGTATTCGGTGGAGCCCCTTGCCAGGGGTTTTCCTTAATCGGCCGCCGTGCGCTGGATGACCCGCGAAATTCGCTTGTGAAGGACTTCGTCCGCATCGTTCGTGAACTCGATGCGGACTACTTCGTCTTCGAGAACGTGAAGGGACTGACGCTAGGTAAGCATCGCAAGTTCCTGGAAGAGCTCATTCAGGAATTTGAGGCGTCCGGGTACGACGTCCTCAAGGATTGGAAGGTACTCAATGCCTACTCCTATGGCGTACCTCAGGACAGACAGCGGCTTTTTCTCATGGGCGCCAAGCGCGGCCTACAGATCCCCAGCTACCCTCATCCAGTGACGGCCAAGCCGGGGCTCAAGGGCTCGCTGCTGCCCGACGCACCCACGTGCAAAGAGGCGCTGGACGACCTACCCGATGCCGAGAGCTTCGCCGCGCTGAACGTTACCGATGAGGTCAGAGTTAAGAAGTTTGGCAAGAGCACGCTTTACTCCGCGCTGATGCGCTGCGAGGACGCACAGGGCTGGGCGTTTGGCTATCGCCGCGCGTGGGATCCACTGCTGCTCACATCCAGCATGCGCTCTGACCACACGGAGGTTTCGCGCGCTAGGTTTGCGAACACCGTGGCTGGGCAGGTTGAGCCGATTTCGCGCTTCCTTAAACTTCCCCCCAAAGGGGTCAGCAACACGCTACGCGCAGGGACGGATGCGGCACGTGGCGCGTTTACCAGCCCCCGGCCGATTCACTACAAGTGGAGTCGCTGCATTACGGTGCGCGAGATGGCACGTCTTCATGGGTTTCCGGATTGGTTCCGGTTCCACGAGACCAAATGGCACGGGGCGCGGCAAATCGGCAACGCTGTTCCACCACCGCTCGCGCGCGCTGTAGCAAGTCAAATACTGAAAGCCATGGGGATAAAGCCTAAACGGCCCACTAAGGAAATCACCCTCGGAGAGGTTGGCCTGCTCAAAATGGGCCTCGCGCAGGCAGCCTCGCATTGGGGCATTGCGAGCCCGATCAAACAGCGAGATCGTAAGAGCGGCGCTAAAAAGACAAAACAGAAGAGGATTGATCCAGATCAGCTCTCGCTATAGCCACATTTAAACGTCGAAATTAGGCGCCTGGACTCCGGGGCGCCGCGCGTCACAGGCAAGCCCCCTCCGCGCGCAAAATTCCCGGTCCTTTGCTTCATTAGTTGCGCTACTGCGGCAGACATGAACGCCGTTTAGAAAAAATGAAAAGCGAGCTCTTCTTCCGCAGAGAAGTCAGCAATTATTCGGCATTCCGAGCGGACCTGCCGCAGCCTTGTTTCGAAGCCATTCTCGCCGCTCGTGGACCCTTGCTCTACGCCCATAGACCACTCCTCAGGGTAGTAGTGCTTTGCCATGAGCATTGAGAAGGCCAGCGGGGTCAATTGTCGCCTGAGCGCCCATCGATTATCCCCGTGCACACCGATGTGGAGGTGCGAGCACGGATGACTCAAAGGGACGTACTGCGACGGAGCATTTTCATATCTAAAGATCGGAATGCTCCCACGATAAGCCATCCCACGCAGAAGCTGACTAAAATCCTCATCTTCTATAACGCCGTCGGAAAGTTTGCCACGGTACTTTCTGAACTTATTAACACCAGCCAAATCAGAAACGTGAGGATTTGGATAGAAAGCAAATCTAACTGCATCCAGACCCGACCAGCTAAACTGAAAAAACGAATGGTCGTAAAGAAGTATATTGAAGTGAGATCGCTGAATGCAGTAAGAGTAAAGTGATTCATGCGAGCAATCGGCCGACATGACCATCCTGCGAAACTCCTCATCCACTCCAAGCGGATCGGGGCTCGCAAAACTCTCAGCCAATGCGCATTCGTCAAAGAAACTCCAGCTTGCGTTTATCCCCTCAACGACTGCGCGTCGGTCCATCACCTTCCTCCAGCAACCCAAGGGCCTCATCCTCTGTGAAACCTTCCAGCTCTAATTTTCTGAGGTACTGATCTCGAATCTTCTTGATCGCGGCTTGCTTTTTACCAAGATCTCTCTGGATAAAGTTAATATTCTGTAAGTCCGGCATATCGAACTCTAGCACTGGGAACTTTCGTAGCGCAGAGTTAACCTCCCCCATCAACCCAACCGCCACATCACCCATGCCACTCGCACGCACCCAAGCCTTTGACCTGGTGAATGCAGTAAATACTTTGTTTCGGCCTGAGCGGGTCCGCCTGCCCGCACCATCCAAGCCCACAATAATCACAGCTGGCGCCTCATTCCCCTTTGCCTTGTAGATCGTTGACAGCGTTACCCTACCCTCCGCAAAGAAAGGAAGATCGGAATAGGAGTCTGCTGACAAATTGTGACTATTTAAACCCGCAGCGGCCAGCCTAGAGCTAATCTCCCGGAAATAGTACCTAACATTTCTATCATCAAGGCATACAACTATAATGTCATGAGGATTGAGGCCGCCAGAGATAAAGCTACTAACCTGCCCTGATGCCCAGTCAAACTCCTCCTCGATGTCTCCCGCAACGAATGTCTCGATTACCGGAAATCCCTCTACCTGACCGATTGAAAGAGGACTATTGCGAGCAGGCCGTTCGATGATGATCCTGGAGCCCGGCTGATTGAAATCCCCTTGCTTCATCTCATAGCCGACGTCACCCCAGTGCTCAGCACTTTCCAGCATTTGCACAAGCTGGCCATATACCCCAAAGCCGAGCGCATGTGCTACCACGAGAACCTCTCGCTGATTTCTGTAGCACTTACTGAGGACGATATCGTTTTCAGTTCCCCGGGGTAGATTTGCGGATGACCGATCCAGCGAGACGAGAGCGCCATTGGAATCAGATCCGAATAGCTGCTCAGGCGAGCGAATCTTCACATCAAGAATGTTCTGCAGCTCGTCATACGCCCACACTATGTTCTTCTTATCTCTATCACCCTTGGTAATAAGATAAGCCAGATGATAGAACGTAGATGGAAAGTCCTGGCCCTCATCGATCAAGAAATAGTCGTAGTACTCTTGCGAAGAATCAATTTGTTTCAAATAATCTGCGCATGCGTAATCGAAAGGATCAGCTGCGCCCGCGCGCTGCTTCGCCACTGGAAAACTCAGCGACTCAATTCCAGCACGCACGCATGCATCGTGGTAGACGCCAGCCTTGCGGCCGCCGCCCCATCCGTGACGAACATGGATAAGGGTCCAATCCGGATCTTCATCTTTGTAATGCCGATAGAACTTTGTGATCAGCGACCGAATTGTTTCATTAAGACTTTTTGTATAGAAAGTAATGAGAATCCTTGCCGAAGGATTCGTAAGATGCAAATGCGCCGCCTTCATGGCGAGAATAATGGTCTTCCCCGAACCAGCAAGCCCCCTGATTCTCTGCGGTCCCGTAACGGTAGAGAGAGCTGCACGTCGCTGCTTTTCATCAAAATTAGCGATGTCCGCCTCAAGCCTAGCGAGGGCAACTGCAGCCCTCTGTTGACTGGGGTCAATAACAGCGCGCTTGACGGGTTTAGTTAGGGCTTTTGCCCCTTCTATAACTGATCGCGCCTCTGCAAGATCTGATGGGTCGAGAACAGAAGACGAAGCACAATCGCCCACGAACTGCGCAAGGCTGTCCTGAGATGTAATTAAGGGTATCGATAACCCCACATCCTCCTGATTTAACAGCAGGCCTGGCGCATAGATGATAGGGGTGATACTAAACTTTAAAGTGGAGACGCCACGTCGCAACTGCCGACTCTTGAGGAGCCGGCCAATAAGAATGCTAGCGAACTGAGATATCTCGTCCTCTATCTCTAACAAAGTACCTTTGTTTCCCAAAGAGATTTCAGCCGCGTTGAGCGCCCTGATAGCGAGTACGCCGAGCCTAGGGCTCAGTAGTAGAGCGCTCGGCGTATGAATCTGCGCCTCATAGTCACCGTAGGTAGGGAAATCATAGTAGAAGACCGATTCATCCATCGATGACGCTAGCCCCGGCGCTTGCAGAGATGCCAGCAGAGCTCTTCCCGCCGTATCTTTATCATACCGATCAGTCGTCAGTATTACCTCGATAGCCACGATCACTCCTTCAGTTGGCAGCCACGACCAGCAAGTAAACATCCTATCTCAAACTGAGAAAAAAAAAGGGAGGCAATTCAGCCTCCCTTTGTGCAACTCAACTATGGATCATCAAACCCCGACAGGATTAGCCTTCTCAGGATCAATCTTGTACTGCTTGATCGCCCGCGCCACATCCTTGGCCGTCATCTTCCCTTCCTTAGCCAGCGCCGCAATCGCGGCATGCGCGATGTAGTACCGGTCAACCTCGAAGAAGCGACGCAGGTTGGCACGCGTGTCCGAACGACCGAAGCCATCGGTACCCAGCACCGTGTACGACATTGGCACGAACGAGCGGATCTGGTCCGCGTACGCACGCACGTAGTCGGTGGCGGCAATGGCCGGGCCCTGGCGGCCTTCCAGCAGCTCGGTCACGAACGCCTTGCGCTGCTCGCCTTCCGGGTGGAAGCGGTTGTAGCGCTCCACGTCGAAGCCGTCGCGGCGCAGTTCGTTGAAGCTCGGGCAGCTCCAGATGTCGGCGGTTACGCCGAAGTCCTTGTCCAGCAGCTCGGCCGCGGCAATGGCTTCGCGCAGGATGGTGCCCGAACCCAGCAGCTGCACGCGCAGCTCGCCCTTCTTCGGCTTGCCCGCGTCGGTGAGCAGGTACATGCCCTTGACGATGCCGTCGGCCGCGCCTTCCGGCATTTCCGGGTGGGTGTAGTTTTCGTTCATCAGGGTGATGTAGTAGTACTCATCAATCTGATCTTCCATCATGGCCTTGGTGCCGTGCTGCAGGATCACCGTCACTTCGAAGCCGAAGGTCGGGTCATAGCTGCGCACGTTCGGAATGCCACCGGCCACGATATGGCTGAAGCCATCTTCGTGCTGCAGGCCTTCACCGTTCAGCGTGGTGCGGCCGGCGGTGCCGCCCAGCAGGAAGCCACGGGTACGCATGTCGGCGGCCTGCCAGGCAAGATCGCCCACGCGCTGGAAGCCGAACATGCTGTAGTAGATGTAGAACGGCAGCATCGGCACGTTGCTGACCGAGTAGCTGGTACCGGCGGCCATCCACGAGGCAATGGCGCCCGGCTCGCTGATGCCCTGCTGCAGCACCTGGCCGCTCTGGTCTTCGCGGTAGAACATGAGCTGGTCGGCATCAACCGGCTTGTACTTCTGGCCGAACGGCGCGTAGATGCCGATCTGGCGGAACAGGCCTTCCATACCGAAGGTACGGGCTTCGTCGGCCACGATCGGCACGATGTGCGGGCCCAGTTCCTTGTCGCGCAGGGTGATGTTCAGGCTCTGCACGAAGGCCATGGTGGTGGAGTAGCTGCGCTCGCCGCTGCTCTTGAGCAGGCGCTCGTAGCTTTCCAGCTTCGGTGCGTTGAAGCTCTTTTCGGCCTTGCGGCGGCGCTGCGGCAGATAGCCACCCAGGGCGGCACGGCGTTCCTGTAGGTACTTTACTTCCGGCGAATCCGGGCCCGGGTGGTAGAACGGCACCTGGCCGTCGGCCAGCTGCGCATCCGTCACCGGGATGTTGAAGCGGTCGCGGAAGTGGCGGACGGCGTCGTCATCCAGCTTCTTGGTCTGGTGGGTCGGGTTCAGTGCTTCACCCGCGCTGCCCATGCCGTAGCCCTTGACCGTCTTGGCCAGGATCACGGTCGGCATGCCCTTGGTGTTCACGGCCTGGTGGTAGGCGGCGTAGACCTTGTGCGGATCGTGACCACCACGGTTGAGGCGCCAGATATCGTCGTCGGACAGGCCGGCGACCATCGCAGCGGTTTCCGGGTACTTGCCGAAGAAATGCTCGCGGGTATACGCGCCACCGAAGGCCTTGCAATTCTGGTATTCGCCGTCGACGGTTTCCATCATCAGCTTGCGCAGGACGCCATTGGTGTCCTTGGCCAGCAGGGCATCCCAGTAACCGCCCCACAGCAGCTTGATGACATTCCAGCCGCCGCCACGGAAGACACCTTCCAGTTCCTGGATGATCTTGCCGTTGCCACGCACCGGGCCGTCGAGGCGCTGCAGGTTGCAGTTGACCACGAAGATCAGGTTGTCCAGGCCTTCGCGGCCGGCCAGCGCGATCGCGCCGAGGGTTTCCGGCTCATCGCTCTCGCCGTCGCCGATGAAGCACCACACCTTGCGGTCGGACTTCTCGATCAGGCCACGGTTTTCCAGGTAACGCAGGAACTGCGCCTGGTAGATCGCGGCGAGCGGGCCCAGGCCCATCGACACCGTCGGGGTCTGCCAGTAATCGGGCATCAGCCACGGATGCGGGTAGCTGGAGAGGCCACCGCCGTCGACTTCCATGCGGAACTTGTCCAGCTGGGCTTCGTCGATGCGGCCTTCCAGGAAGGAACGCGCATAGATGCCCGGGGCACTGTGGCCCTGGATGAAGAGCAGGTCGCCCGGGTGGTCTTCGCTCGGGGCGCGCCAGAAGTGGTTGAAGCCCACGTCATACAGCGTGGCGCCGGAGGCGAAGGAGGCGATGTGGCCGCCCAGGTCGCCCGGCTTGCGGTTGGCGCGCACGACCGTCGCCATCGCGTTCCAGCGGATGATGGAACGAATGCGCCATTCCAGTTCGGCGTTGCCCGGGCTCTTGGCCTCCAGGGTCGGCGCGATGGTGTTCACGTACTCGGTGGTGGGAGAGAACGGCAGGTAAGCACCCGAACGACGGGTCAGTTCCACCATGCCTTCCAACAGCTGATGCGCGCGCTCGGGGCCCTCGACATCAATAACGGCCTTCAGCGACTCGATCCATTCCTGGGTTTCCACAGGATTCGGGTCGTTGTTCAGCACCTCGTTCAACCAGTTCATTTGCGCTCCCATGACCGCACGCACGCGCGCGACTGTTTTAGATTTCTAGCCGCAAAGTGTAGCGCACCAAGGGGTTTGCTTACTTCGCTACGGTTGCGTATGGAACCATCCCGGCGTGTCCGGAAGGACAGCGGGCGACAGCGCGAGGGCCGCGCCGGAAGGTTCCACGCTGCATTTCAGCCTGGCCGGCGGCGATGACACCGGCGCGTCAGCAGGACACCGATGGACAGCGCAGGCGCTGCGGCGCAGGCGATTGGCGTGGATCGTGCGCGGGGACGGGGCGTTTGAACGCGCATCGGCGTGGATCATCGGACGCGTTGGAGGCCGATGACCACGCGCAGTGTTCCACCACAAGCACGCACCGTCACAGCAGGAATTGACCTGAACGCATCCCTGCCATGCGTGCGCCAGTGCTGGCCGAACCGGAGTTTTCGATATATCGTTCCGCCACTGCATTCGATATATCGAAATGACCTCTCCGCGCGACCTCGACCGCCCTGCCCGCCCGCTGACCGCCCGGCCGCTCAGCCGCGGCGACCTGCGCCTGCTGGTGCTGTCCCTGCTCGCCGACCAGCCCCGCCACGGCTATGAGCTGATCCAGCTGATCAGTGACATGTTCGTGCGGGTCTACACACCCAGCGCGGGCTCGATCTACCCGGTGCTGGCGCAGTTCGAGGCCGCCGGCTGGGTTGGCGCGGTCGAGGACGGTGGGCGCAAGCGGTATGCGCTCAGCGCACTGGGCCTGGCCGAACTGGAGGCACAGCGCGACGAGGTCGATGCCGCGGTGCACCGGGTACGCGACAGCGCGCGCACGATCACCAAGGCCAACCTGCCGCCGTCCGTGCGCGATGCACTGCGCGAGCTCAAGCACGCGCTGGGGCTGTGCCACGGCCGCTGGCAGGACGACAACGCCGCTGCCGTGGCCGAGGCGCTGCGCGAGGCCGCTGCGCGGATCCGTGCGCAGGGCCGCTGACCTTCCTTCTTCGTTTCAGACCCAGCCAGCCACCGCCCGCCAGGTCCTTCTTTCTCAACGCCGCGCTGCGGCACTGATCCAGGTATTCCCATGGCTCTGCATGAAAACCGACTGCTCCGTCATACCGTGAAGTTCCGCCCGCTGCAGGTGCTGCGCACCGAAGAGATCAGCCCGTGCATGCGCCGGGTGATCGTCGGGGGCGAGGCGCTGGAAGGCTTTGATTCGCCCTCGCCGGACGACCACGTCAAGCTGTTCTTCCCCAACGCCGAGGGCCAGTTCGTGGTCCCGACGATGACCCCGGAAGGCCCGCGCTACCCCGAAGGCCAAACGCCCTCCCCCTCGCGCGATTACACCCCGCGCTGGTGGGATCTGGAGACCAACGAGCTGGCGCTGGATTTCGTCATGCACGGCGACGGCCTGGCCTCGACCTGGGCCGCCAACGCGCAGCCGGGCGATGCGATCGCCGTGGGCGGCCCGCGTGGCTCGCACATGACCGCCGATGACTTCGACACCTACGTGCTGATCGGCGATGAAACCGCGCTGCCGGCGATCGGCCGCTGGCTGGAGACGCTGCCGGACGGCGCCAATGCCGATGTCTACATCGAGATCCCCGAATCCGGCGACCGCCAGGAGTTGCCGGAGGACGACCGCATCCGCATCTCGTGGCTGGAGCGCAACGGCTTCGACGCGGCCAGCAGCACCCTGCTGGAAGACGTGCTGACCGATTTCGAGGAACCGGACGGCGACACCTTCTACTGGATCGCCGCCGAATCGCGCCGGGCCCGGATGATGCGCAAGTACATCGAGGGCCACCTGGGCGTGCCGAAGGACTGGATCCGCTCCACCGGCTACTGGAAGGCCCACGGCAGCGAGCACCACGACGACTGAGCCCGCGACGGGCACCGGCCGCGAATGCGACAATCGCGTTTTGTGCCGGTGCCTTTCATGCAAGCCTCTCCTCTTTCGGCACTGACCGATCTGATCGACCGCGCCGAGCGTGCCGATCCCGCGCTGGATGCCGCCCTGGCGGCGTTGGCGCCTTCCGTGGGCGAGCACATCGCCCAGCTGCGCACCGCCCTGGTGCCATTGGCCCGTGCGCAGGCCGCGCTGGTGCAGGCGAACATCGATATCGACCTGGTCGCCGACGAACTGCGCCGTTACCAGAAGTACGCGATGCCCGGTAAGCCGAGCCTGCAGATCGTGCAGCTGCGCAAGCAGCAGGCCTCGGTGAAGCAGGCCGCGTTGCTGGCCCGCCAGGCGTTTGCGCAGGCCACCCATGCGTTCCTGCGTGAGAGCGGCTTGACCGCGCCGGCACGGCGCACGCCAACCGATTTCACCACGCTGTGGCTGGGCAAGGTGAGCGCGCAGGTGGCGGCGGCTTGATCGCGCTGATATCCACGCATGACGTGGATCTACCCCGGCCGCGTCAACGGTAGAGCCACGCCATGCGTGGCTGCGCTGTGGATCTACCCCGGCCGCGTCAACGGTAGAGCCACGCCATGCGTGCCTGCGCTTCGGCGGGATTCCTGGTTGCCGGCCAGCGGCCGGCACTACCGTGTGTCGATCGGCGGTCGCACAAAAAAGAAAGCCCGCCAATTGGCGGGCTTTCTGCCTTCTCACGACGAGTGAGGAGAAACTCAGGCAGCCGGCTTTTCGCCAGTGGCCTCGGTGGTGATGCGGATGTTCACTTCATCGCTGACGTTCGGGGCGTACGCGCCGACGCCGAAATCGCTGCGCTTGATGGTGGTGGTGGCATCGAAGCCTGCCGCCGGCACCTTGGCCATCGGGTGCTCGCCGCCGCCGTTGATGGTGACATCCAGGGTCACCGGCTTGGTGATGTCCTTGATGGTCAGGTCGCCGGTGACGGTCAGCTTGTTGGTGCCGTTGGCTTCCACCTTGGTGCTCTTGAAGGTGGCGGCCGGGAACTTGGCGGCGTCGAAGAAATCGGCGCTCTTCAGGTGCTCGTCGAACTTGGCGGTGAAGCTGTTCAGGCCGGTCAGCGGCAGCTTCACTTCCACGGTGGACTTGGTCACGTCAGCGGCGTCATACACCAGGGTACCTTCGGCGCTGCCGAAGTGGGCGGTCGGGTGCGAGAAGCCGAAGTGGCTCCACTGGACCAGCACGTCGGTGTGGGTCGGGTCGAGCTTGTAGGTGCCCGAGGCGATCTGGATGGGCTCGGCAGCCGGGGCGGCAGCCGCAGCATCTGCCGCCGGGGCGGCGGTTTCGGTGGCGGCCGGCGCGTCAGCGGCCGGAGCAGCGGCTTCGTCGGCCGGCTTGGAGCAGGCGGCGATGGCCAGGGTCAGGGCGAGCGGCAGCAGCAGTTTGCGGGTCACGGTCATGTCAGGTCTCTCTCGTAATCGAAGGGAAAAGAAAAAAAATTCATGCAGCCCATCCGCACGGACGGGCCACGATCCGGCGGTAACGCTTATGCGATGCGGGCGGCTTCGTCGAAGGACAGGCGAGGCAGCCGCGGGAACAGGCCCGAGGCGTCACCGTACCCCAGGTTGACGAGGAAATTCGACTTGATCGCGGTGCCCTTGAAGAAGGCTTCGTCGACCTTGGCGTTGTCGAACCCGGACATCGGGCCGGCATCCAGACCCAGCGCGCGCGCGGCCAGGATCAGGTAGGCGCCCTGCAGGCTGCCATTGCGGAACGCGCCTTCGGTGCGGCCTTCACGCGGGCCATCGAACCACGCCTTGGCATCGGTGTGCGGGAACAGGAACGGCAGCTTCTCGTGGAAGTCTTCGTCGAAGGCGACGATCACCGTGACCGGGGCGGCCAGGGTCTTGTCGTGGTTGCCTTCGGACAGGGCCGGGGCAAGCTTGGCCTTGGCTTCCGGGGATTTCACGAACACGAAGCGTGCCGGGCTGCCGTTGGCGGCGGTCGGGCCCCACTTCAGCAACTCGTACAGCGCCTTCAGCTGGCTGTCGTCGACCGGCTTATCAAGGAAGGCGTTCTGGGTGCGGGCGGTACGGAACAACTGATCGAGCGCAGCATCGTCAAGGACGTGGGACATGAAGCCTCCGGAAACAAGGGGAATCGTTCGCGCATCGGCTACCGTGGCAGGGCGACCGCGCGATCGGCGAAGGCTGGCAGTGTAGAGTGTCGCGACAGTTGCAACACCCAGCCTGACTGAAACGAATTAATGCCATACGTGAAACGATGGAGTCCGCCCTGGACGATCACTGACGGCCGTGCCGGCAATGTGCGGCAGGCGGTGGCCCTGGCCACGGCATTGAAGCTGGGGGCGCATCGTCCGCTGGTGCTCACCCCGCGCGCGCCCTGGCGCTGGCTGGCCCCGCGCTGGTTGCCGGGTGCCGCCAACGGCTACGGCGAGGCCTTCGCCACGCTTGCCACCGAGGTACCCGAACTGGCCATTGGGTGTGGCCGCCAGGCCGCCGGCGCGCTGCGCGAACTGCGCCGCCGTGGCACCAGGGTCGTCCAGATCCTCGACCCTCGCCTCAGCCCGCGCCATTGGGACCTGCTGGTCGTGCCCGAACACGACCGCCTGCGCGGCAGCAACGTGCTCACCCTGCTGGGCAGCCTCAATCCGGTCAACGATGACTGGCTGGCCTGCGGCCGTGCGGCATTCGCCGCGTTCAGCGCCCTGCCCGGCCCGCGCACCGCGCTGCTGGTCGGTGGGCCGACCCCGCATGCGCCCTGGCACGAGCCGGACATGGTGCAGGTGTTCCAGCAGCTCGCGTCCCAGCTGCGCGAGGACGGCGGCAGCCTGCTGGCCACGACCTCGCGACGTACCCCACCGGCCCTGGTCGGGGCGCTGCGCAGTGCGTTTGCCGAGGTACCGAATGTGATCTGGGGCGATGGCGGCGACGGCGTGAACCCGTATGCCGGGCTGCTGGGCTGGGCCAACCGCGTGGTGGTCTCGCCGGATTCGGTGAACCTGCTTTCTGAAGCGTGCGCCACGCGCATGCCGGTCGCCGTGGCCCTGGCCGACCAGGCGCAAGGGCGACTCGCACACTTCCAGCACGCGCTGCGCGAACGTGGCCGGTTGCAGACGCGCTGGCTGGACTGGCAGACGCAGGGCCGCATCGAGCCGCTGCGCGAGACCACGCGCGTTGCCGATGAAGTACGTGCGCGGTTGGGGATTCAGGCCTGACGGCATCGCGCAGCGTTATGATGCGGCCGCGGCCGGTGCCGCCGGAGACCGTGTGACATGGACGTACCCTGCGCTGCGCTGATCAAGCGCCTGCATCCCGCCCTGCTGTGTGCTGTATTGCTGGGCGCTACGCTGACCGCACACGCCGAACCGCAGTGCACCGAACGCTATCCCACGCCGGCCGCGTTGGCCTCCATGTTCGATGTGGCCTTGGCCACCACCGACGCGCTGGATGCACTCGAGGGCGTGGATGTGGTGCTGATCGCCCGCGGTGGCCAGGACCTGAGCAAGTACGGCCTGCGCCACAGCCATCTGGCCTTCCTGCTGCGCGAAGACGACGGCCAGTGGCGCGCGGTGCACCTGCTCAATCCGTGCAAGACCGCCGAGTCGCACCTGTTCCGCGAAGGGGTCGCCACCTTCATCGGCGAAACCTCCAGCCATACCGACCTGCGCATCGGCGTGCCGACACCTGCGCTGCGCGATGCACTCAAGGCGATGCTCACCCAGCCGGCGATCCAGGCCAAGGCGCTGCACGAGGCGCGCTACAGCGTGGTGGCCTATCCGTTCCGCACCGAGTACCAGAATTCCAACCAATGGGTGCTGGAAGTGCTGGGCGCGGCGATGGCGCAGGTGGAAGAGCGCACCCTGATCGTCAACCGTACCCAGGCCCAGCAATGGCTGCAGCGGCACATGTATACCCCCAGCACGCTGCACATCGGCGTGGCCAAGCGGCTGGGCGCGCGCTTCTTCGTGCCCAATGCCGCCGTTACCGACCACCCGGCCAGCGAGCGCATTTCCGGCAACTACTCAGTGGTGACGGTGGAATCGATCTTTGACTTCCTGCAACTGCGCAGCAGCCTGCAGCAGGAGCTGGCCGTGCCGCATGTGCCGGTGAAGGGCATTACCGCCCCCAAACCGTGAGTCCGCGGCGGGCAGCACGCCAGCGGGCATACTGCGGACCCATGTTGAGACATCAGAAGGATCTTCGATGACACGTGTTTCGCGCGCAGTCGTTGCACCGCTGCTGGCCATTGCCGTAGGCGCGGCCAGCCTGCCCGCGCCCGCGCAGGTGGTGGGCATCAATCACCCGGTGACCAGCAGCGTCATCGTCACCTCGGTGGTGAGCGTGGTCGTGGTGACCGCACCGGTGTGGCTGGTCTCGGCCGGCCTGAGCAAGGCCAGCGATGCTTCGGCCCGACGCAGCCGCGCGGCCAAGGACGCACGTGGCAAAGCCGGTCCGCTGCCGCCGCTCACCGTGGAGAAGGTGGAACGCACGCCCGACGGCGGCCTCGAAATGGCCCTGCAGAACCCGCAGGCACCGGATGAGCCGGCCGTGATTGCCTGGCCTGCGCGCGAGGACAACCCGGCAGCCGCGGTGGCGGTGGGCGACGTACTGGCGCTGACACCCACCCAGGGCGGCGCCGGCTGGACGGTGACCACGGCCGAGGGCACGGCCTTGGCCTTCCTGCCCATCGATGCGGCGGCGGCGCAGCCGAGTACACGTTGGTAACCCCTCGCTGTCCGCTGTCTTCTGGAGCTATTGAATGAACCGGATATCCCGTCCTGCCGCTGCGCCACTGCTGGCGCTGGCCTTGCTCGCGACCAGCCTGCCGGTCACCGCCCAGAACCTCAGCAATGCCTCACCGGTCACCAGCAGCGTCCTCACCACCTCGGTGGTGAGCCTGGCGGTGATCACCGCCCCGGTCTGGCTCAGTGCGTTGGGCGTGAGCGAACTGCATGACGCCGCCATGCCGCACAACCGCGCCGCCCGGGCCGCAAAGCGACAGAAGGCCGCGCCGATGCCGCCACTCACCGTGGAGCGCGTAGCGCAGCAACCGGACGGCAGCTACGAGGTGGAGTTGAAGAACCCGCAGGCCCCGGATGCACCGGCCGTGGTGGCATGGCCGGCGCGTGCCGACAACCCGGCGGCCGGCGTGAAGGTCGGCGATGTGCTGGCGTTCACCCCGACCCCGGCCGGCGCGGGCTGGATGGTGGCCGATGCCGAAGGCGCCGCGCTGGCGTTCCTGCCGACCCAGGATGCGGCGGCTACCAGCATGAGCGAACGCTTCTGACTGAACCGGCCCGGGCTGGCCCTCGGTCGGCCAAGCCCGGATAATCCGCCGTTCCCCTGACTCTTCCGGCTCGCCATGTCCGCGCGTCCTGCCATTGCCTTTGCCCCATTGACCCCGCGCTCGCTGTTGCTGGCGGTGCTGGCCATGGGCGCGGTGGTGCTGGGTTCGAACGTGCTGGTGCAGTACCCGATCAACGACTGGCTCACCTGGGGCGCTTTCAGCTACCCGGTGGCGTTCCTGGTCAGCAATCTGATCAACCGCCGCTTTGGGCCGGAGGCGGCACGGCGGGTGGCCTGGGCCGGGTTTGCGTTGGCGGTGCTGCTGTCGATCTGGATCGCCACGCCGCGGATCGCGGTGGCCTCGTGCCTGGCCTTCATCGCTGCGCAGCTGCTGGACATCACCGTGTTCGACCGGCTGCGCCGTGGGCACTGGTGGCGCGCGCCGATGGTGGCGACCACCTGCAGCGCGACGCTGGATACGACGATTTTCTGGAGCATCGCGTTCGCCGGTTCCAGCCTGCCGTGGGTGAGCTGGGCGCTGGGCGATCTGGCGGTGAAGCTGACCATCGGCGTGTTCCTGCTGGCGCCGTTCCGCGCGTTGCTGTGGAAGATGGCGCCGCGCGCGGTGTGACATCGCGCCGATCGCCCGGTGTAGCGCTGGCGGTCGGGCATCACCCTGGGTCGGGCATCGCTATCGGTCGGGTATCGCTATCGGCCGGGAATCGCTATCGGTCGGGCATCACGATGGGTAGTGCCGGCCGCTGGCCGGCTCTGCAGAGTTCATGGGAGCCGGCCAGCGGCCGGCACTACCGGTGCCAGAGCGGTTCGAGGTCGGTGACGGTGCAAACCGCCGTCAGCTGACGACATCGATCTGTTGCTGGAACGGCAACCCCGCCGCATCGCTTGCCGCGATGATCATCGCGCGTGCTGCTTCCAATGCAGGTGTCGGTGGCGCCAGGCGTGGGCGGCGGTCCAGCGTGCAGGCCAGGCCCACATCCAGCAGCGCCGCATGCGCCTCATGCAGGCCAGCGCGGGTGCCGCCGGGCAGCCAGGCGATGTCGGCCAGCGCGTCGATCAGGCTGGGGGTATCGCGCGGTTGCACCACCTGCGGGTGCGTAACGGCGCTGTCGAGCACGCCGGTCTGCAGCAGGAATTCGAGATCGACAATGCCACCTGCGCCCTGCTTGAGGTCGAGCCGTGCGGCATCGCTGCGGTCCAGTTCGGCACGCATGCGCGCCCGCATCTTCAGCACGTCGCTGTAGAGCACGGCGTTGTCGCGCGGGCGCGCCAGCGTCTGCGCGCGCACCCGTTCGAAGTCGGCCAACAGCGAGTCATCACCGGCGATGGCGCGGGCGCGCACCAGTGCCTGGTGCTCCCAGGTCCAGGCGCGTTCGCGCTGGTATTCGGTGTAACTGGCCAGTGAGGACACCAGCGCGCCCTTGCCACCGTCCGGGCGCAGACGCACGTCGATGTCGTACAGGCGGCCGGCGGCGGTGACCGCGCCGAGCATCGCCATCACCTTCTGCGCCAGGCGCGCATACCAGCGGCCGGGGTCCAGCGGGCGGGGGCCGTCGCTGCTGTCCTGATCGGCCGGGTGATCGTGCAGGAAGACCAGATCCAGGTCCGAGCCGAAGCCCAGCTCCAGTCCGCCCAGGCTGCCGTAACCGATGATGGCGAAACGCCCGCCGGGAATGCCGCCGTGCTGGCGCTGCATGTCGGCCTGCACCAGCGCGAGCACGGTGACGACGACAGCTTGGGCGAGTTCAGCCAGTTGTCGGGTGGTGTCGACCGCGCGCTGGCGACCATCCAGCGTGGCCATCGCCATGCGGAAGCTCAGCGCCAGCCGGGTCTCGTTGAGCAGGCGCAGCGCGGCTTCGGGATCATCGATGGTCAGCGCGACAGCGCACTCGGCCTGCATGCCCGCGGCGTCCGGCATCGGACCGGAGACGCGCACGTCCAGCAGTTCATCGAGCAGCAGCGGATACGCCGCCAGACGCTCGGCCAGCAGTGCGCTGCGTGCAAGCACGTCGACCAGGCGCGCCAATGCGCTGGGCTGTTCGTCGAGTAGGGCGAGATAGCTGGTCCGGCGCAGAATCGCCTGCAGCAGGCCGAGCACGCGCTTGAGCGCGGCATCTGGCTGCGGTGAGCGCGTGGCGGCGTGCAGCAGCGCCGGCAGCACGCGGTCCAGGCGCGCACGCGCGGCATCGGACAAGGACTTCACCCCGGAGCTCTGCGCGAAGTCGCGCAGCGATTGATCGGCGCTGCCGGCATCGAAGAAGCCGGCTTCGGCCAGCACCTCGGCGCTGCCGTTGTCGGGCAGGCCGCGCCAGTAGCTGGCCAGTGCATCCGGCGCGGCCTGGCCACGGCGCGGTGCGAGCAGCGCGGCGAACTCGGTGCTGACGCGCTCGCGCTGCACATCCAGCGCGGCAACCAGCGCGTCCCAGTCTTCGTAACCGAGTCCGCTGGCGATACGCAGGCGGTCGGTGGTATCGGTGGGCAACGCATGCGTCTGTGCATCGCGCAGCATCTGCAGGCGGTTTTCCAGGCGCCGCAGGAACCCGTAGGCATGCAGCAGGTCGGCGCCATCCTGCTCGGCCATCTGGCCGGAGGCGACCAGCGCCGGCAGCGCGTGCAGCAGACGACGCTCGCGCAGTGGGGCTTCGCGGCCGCCGCGGATCAGCTGCAGGGCCTGCGCGAGGAATTCGATTTCGCGGATGCCGCCGGGGCCGCGCTTGATGTCGTCGTGCATCTCGCGGCGCGACACTTCTGCGGTGATCGCGGCCTTCATCTCGCGCAGGCCATCGAGCGCGGTGAAATCCAGATAGCGGCGGTAGACGAACGGGCGCAGGGTCTGCAGCCACGCTTCGCCCGCAGCGATATCACCGGCGACGGCACGCGCCTTCAGCCAGGCATAGCGCTCCCAGTCGCGGCCTTCGCGCTGGAAGTACTGGTCCATACCGGCGAACGACAGCGCCACGCGCCCGGCATTGCCGAAGGGGCGCAGGCGCAGATCGACGCGGTGGCTGAAGCCATCCACGGTGGTGTCATCGAGCAACCGCGCGAGGCGCTGGCCGAGGCGCGCGAAGTATTCCTCGGCGGCGAGCGGGCGCGCGCCATCGGATTCGCCGCCCTGCGGGTAGGCGTAGACCAGGTCCACGTCCGAACTGAAATTGAGTTCACCACCGCCCAGCTTGCCCAGCCCGAACACGACCAGCTGCTGCGCGCTGCCGTCCGCCGCACGGACCACGCCATGGCGGCCGGTAAATTCCTGCTCCAGCGCGGAGAGTGCGAGCTGCAGGCACTCCTCCGCCAACCGGGTGGCACCGCCAAGGGTGGCAGGCACGTCATCCTGCCCGGTCAGGTCGCGCCAGATCAGGCGGGTGGAGGCGGCGGTGCGGTAGCGGCGCAGGCGCTGCTGCCATTCGCTGGGCTGGAGTGGATCCAGTTCCGGCAGGGGCAGCGGTGGGCAGCCCTCCTGGGTGAGATGCGACAACAGCGCCGGCTGTCGGCACAGGGTGTCGATGGCGAAGTCACTGGTGACGGCCAGCGCGCGCAGGGTCTCCAGCACGGGCGCCGGAGGCGGCCAGTGGCCGGCGTCGGTAAGCGAAAGGGCCAGGCGCGCCAAAGCGCGATCAACCAGGGGAACAAGGGCGTCGGGGACGCGCGCGGGCGCGGCGAGGTCGGAGATCGGCATGAGGAGATTATGCCCGGCGCGGGTCGCCCTGCAGGGCAGGAAGCGTGTTCACCGGTTGCGCGGTCATGACCGGGCGCGTGTCGACGCGCGAGACCCATCGGCGCCCCGGTGTTCCGAAGGCGAGACATAAAAAAGCCCGCTTGCAGCGAACTGCCAGCGGGCTCTGCTCCCTCCCCCACGTCGGGATGCAGGTCGATCTTCTAGGGTTGGCGACGAACTTGCACGCTGCACTGCAAAACAATACTTGCGGGTACAGAAGTAGGCCGGAAACCTGAACAGGGGAGCGACGAAGTGAAAACGCCATCCCACCAAGGTAGAACCCCTGCCCCTGCGTGGATCGCCGATAATGGAGATCCCCCCAAAAACGTTGTCGTCATGTCTGTCGATCGCATTGCAAACGCGCGTCTGCGTGACCGCGTTGTCTCCGCCGAAGCTGCCGCCGCCCTGATCCAGCCGGGTGAAACCGTCGCCATGAGCGGCTTTACCGGTTCAGGTTATCCCAAGGCGGTGCCGGTCGCGCTGGCGCAGCGCATCGAAGCGGTGCACGCCCAGGGCCTGCCCTTCCAGATCAGCCTGATGACCGGCGCCTCGACCGCGCCGGAGCTGGATGGCGCGCTGGCCAAGGCCGATGGCATCGCGATGCGCATGCCCTTCCAGAGCGACCCGGATGCGCGCAACCGCATCAACGAGGGCAAGCTGGATTACATCGATATCCACCTCAGCCATGTCGCCCAGCACGTGTGGTTCGGCTTCTATGGCGATATCGATACCGCGGTGATCGAGGTCTCGGCGATCCGCGAGGATGGCTCGCTGGTGCCCTCCACTTCGGTCGGCAACAACAAGACCTGGCTGGACCTGGCCAAGAAGGTGATCGTCGAGGTCAACGAATGGCAGCCGGCCGGCGTGGACGGCATGCACGACATCTACTACGGCACCGCGCTGCCGCCGCACCGCAAGCCGATTCCGCTGGTGCACGCCAACGACCGCATCGGCGAGACCGCGCTGCGCTGCGACCCGGACAAGATCGTCGCCGTCGTGCGCACCAACGGCCCGGACCGCAACAGCCCGTTCAGCCCGATCGACACCACCAGCGAGCAGATCGCGCAGTACCTGATCGAGTTCCTCAAGCACGAGGTGGCCAAGGGCCGCCTGCCAGCCAACCTGCTGCCGCTGCAGAGCGGCGTCGGCAACATTCCCAACGCGGTGCTGGCCGGGCTGGCCAAGAGCGGCTTCCGCGATCTGAGTGCGTTCACCGAAGTAATCCAGGACGGCATGCTCGATCTGCTGCGCGATGGCGTGCTGAGCTACGCCTCCTGCACCGGCTTCGCGCTGAGCCCGCAGGCGAACGAGACCTTCAAGGAACACATCGATTTCTACCGCGAGCGCATCATCATGCGCACGCAGGAAATCTCGAACCATCCGGAACTGGTGCGCCGCCTGGGCTGCATCGGCATGAACGGCATGATCGAGGCCGACCTGTACGGCAACGTCAATTCGACGCACGTGATGGGCAGCCGGATCATGAACGGCATCGGCGGCTCGGGCGATTTCGCGCGCAACGGTTTCCTGTCCGCGTTCCTGAGTCCTTCGACGGCGAAGAACGGCAGCATCTCGGCGATTGTGCCGATGGTCAGCCACGTGGATCACACCGAGCACGATGTGTCGGTCATCGTCACCGAACAGGGCCTGGCCGATCTGCGCGGCCTGACCCCGCGCAAGCGTGCGCGGGTGGTGATCGACAACTGCGCGCATCCGGATTTCCGCGATCAGTTGAATGATTACTTCGACCGCGCCAGCCGCGAGAGCTATGGCAAGCACACCCCGCACCTGCTGCCCGAAGCGCTGTCATGGCACCAGCGGTGGCTGGATACCGGGACGATGAAGGCCTGATGCTGCACGGTACCGACCAACGGTCGGTACCTACCGGGGCGTTCTGTTTCCGTGTTGCAATGCACGGACCGGGGCGTTCTGTTTCCGTGTCGCGATGCACGGACCGGGGCGTTCTGTTTCCGTGTCGCGATGCACGGACCGGGGCGTTCTGTTTCCGTGTTGCGATGCACGGACCGGGGCGTTCTGTTTCCGTGTTGCGATGCATGGACCGGGGCGTTCTGTTTCGTGGTAGTGCCGGCCGCTGGCCGGCTCCACGCATTACCGTCCGCAAGCCCGGATGCGCGTTTGGTACATGAAGAGCCGGCCAGCGGCCGGCACTACCCGGGGAGCGGCCCCCGCGTGGTTCAGGATCCCGTCCGCAGGGCGGTCACCACGCGGTCAGCGATCGCTCGCCGTCAGCGGTTCCGCAGGCTCGCCAGCGATTCGGCCTGCAGCCGCTCGTAGATCGCGAACTCGTCCTCCACCGTCATGCCCAGCGCCTGCTCGAAGGCATCGCGGTTGGCGTGCCCGGCGTAGGCGCGTTGTTCGTCGCCGCCGAGATTGGACTGGAAAATGCCCGCGGCGCTGACCGGCAGGAAATCCTCGTAGACGATCGGGTCGGCGCTGGCCAGACCGGCGGCAATCAGCGCTTCGGCCGGGAGATCCGCAACGGCGGCCGGGTTGGCGCGACCGGCGTCGGTCAGGGCGTAGCGGTAGTACCCCAGACCCTCGCGGCGCAGGGTGTCGTGGTCGTCCGGGAAGGCGGTGAATGCCGCGGCCAGACGCGTCGGGTAATCCTGACCGGTACTCCCGGCGCCACCGCTGTCGCGCGCCTGCGCAAGCAGCTGGTCATACAGCGCACGGCCCTTGGGCGTCAGGGCGAGGCCCCGCTGTTCGATCTCACCGAAACGCGCGGTATGCGTGCCGGCATCCCCAGCCTCCCCCGAGGGGAAGTGCACGGTTTCTTCCAGCGCCTTGAAGCTGGTCTGGCGCAGCAGGATCGGGCACCGCCGCGGTGGCGGACCTTCGATCACCGCCTTGGCGTCGATGCCACGGGCGAGCATGCCGGCCTGCGCGGCGTCGATATCCAGCGTGCGCGGGGTCAGGTGATTGATGTGCGGACCACGGAAGCTGACCACGTCGGCGATCAGCCGGTGCGCGTCATGCAGCGCGTGATAGGTGTCCAGCGATACCGTGGCATCGCCGTGCCAACGGAAGGTCTCCAGCGCCTCGATGACGAAGCGGCGCGCATCGGCCTCGTCGAGGCCGCCCTCGCGTTCGGCCTGCGCAATCAGGGCCAGCGCGGTGTCGGTGAAGATCCGGCGCTGGGCAAGAATGGCAGCGGACTGCTCGCGCAGCGCGGCGTTCTCGATCAGCTCCAGCCGCAGCAGCGAAGTGAACACGCGGAATGGATTGCGCGCCAGCGCCTGCGCGGTGCGCGGGCGAAAGGCGGTGGAATGCACCGGCACGCCGGCCACCGAGAGGTCGTAGTAACCCACCGGGTACATGCCCATCAGCGCGAACAGGCGGCCCAGCGTGGCCAGCTCTTCGGCGGTGCCGACCCGGATCGCGCCGTGGCGTTCCTGGTCGAGGCGGGCACGTTCGTCAGTGCGGTCCAGCTGCTCGGCCAGCGCCGGGTTGGCGGTCAGCACGGCGTCGTTGATCTCAGCCACCAGGTCGACCAGCGTGCCGTAGAGCGGCACCTCGGTGCGGTACATCGTGGACATCGCCTGCGCGAACAGGCTGCGGATATCGTCGGGTGAAACGAAACGGTCGGTGCTCATGACGTACTCGGCAACGGATCACGGGGGAAGGTGCAGCAAGCGCTGCATTGTCGCCGAGGGCGTGGGTTACCGCGATCTGCACAGCAACAAAGGGACAACCGGGTAGGGCCACCCCATGGGTGGCTGCACGGAATGCAATGGTCGCAAAGGGCAGCCACCCATGGGGTGGCTCTACCCGATGGCACCCGGTGGATGCGTGCGCGGCAACTCAGCGCGCGGGTGGCGTGGGACTGCTCGCCGCACGCTGGCGCTGCTCGCGGTTGCCCAGCTGGCGCTGCAGCGTGGCGTCGAGCTTCACCGGGCGGTCCCAGTGGTCATGGCTGGCGACGATGGCGTGGCGCAAGGCGCGCCAGTGCAGGTTGGTCGGCGTGACCGGCAGCTCGGTCACCACCGCTTCCCAGCGTTTGGCCTCGCCCTCCTGCGGCACTGCGCGCGACCACGCCTGCACGCTCTCGCGGCAGGAACGTTCGATCACATGCGCCCAGAAACAGGCGAAGTAGATGTCGCCCGCCTGCCAACCGTGAGTGTGCATCAGCGCGGCGATGTAGCCGCGCGAGACGCCGGCATAGCGCGAGACTTCATCCAGAAAGCTGTCCGGGTAGCGCTCGGCGTAGTGGTTGATGTCCTGCAGCTGGGTGTCCACCCAGGCATCGCCGGTGTCCACCACGTAGGCGGCGGACTGCTCCGGGGTCTGCTCGGCCGCGGCTGCCCAGGGCAGCATCAGCAGCAGCGCGAGCAGGCCGGCGCGCATCATCCGGCCTGTGCGGCCTTGGCTTCGATGGTCCGCAGGGCCTGCGGCCAGTCGAAGGCGGTCGGCGCGTCGACCATGCGCGGTTCGTCGTCGGCCACGCCGTGCTGGGTCTCGTGCGCCCAGGTCACCGCGTAGGGAGTGTGGATGCCCCAGCCACCGAGGGTGATCACCGGTTCGATGTCCGAGCGCAGCGAATTGCCGACCATCACGAAGCGCTTGATCGGCAGATCGAACTCCTCCAGCACGCGGGCATAGGTTTCCGGGTCCTTCTCGGAGACGATCTCGATACGCGGGAACAGGTCGCGCAGGTTGGCCACCTTGATCTTGGCCTCCTGATGGAACAGGTCGCCCTTGGTGATCAGCACGACCGGGTAATCGCGGGCGATCTCGGTGACCGACTCACGCACGCCGTCGATCAGCTCGACCGGGTGGCGCAGGGTGTCGTGGCCGATGTCCAGCATCTGCTGCAGGTCGCGGGCACTGATGGTCTGGTTGGTGATCTCGATGGCGGCTTCCACCATCGACAGGGTCATGCCCTTCACGCCATAGCCGAACACACCGAGATTGCGCTGCTGCACTTCCAGCAGGTGGCGCGCGGTCTGCGTGTCGTGCACGTCGATGTAGCGCGACAGGATATCCAGGTAGTCCTGCTCGGCCTTGCGGTAGAAATCCTCGCTCTTCCACAGCGTGTCATCACCGTCAAAACCAACCAGGCCGATAGCGCCTTGCGGCGTGGGCAGGGAAGTCATCATCGGCCAAGGATACCAACAGCGGCCCAGCGACCCCACCCCGCGGCGCATAAAGAAAGGGCGGCCGAGGCCGCCCTTTCCCCCTCACTGCGCTACCGGTGTCCCCGGTCCTTACTTGCTCTGCTGGGCGCCGTTGCCGGCGGCCTTGCCCTGCTGGGCGGCCACGTACGCCTTGTATTCATCCGGCGAGAGCTCGCCGTCCTTGTTGGTGTCGGCCTGGTCGAACACCTGGGCAAGGCCCGCGTTCACCTGTGCCTCGGCCTTGCTGATGGTGCCGTTGCCGTCGGTATCGACGCTGGCCCACGTCTGGCCACCGCCACCACCGGCCTGCGCGGAGGCCTGTGCGGCGGCGTTGGCAGCGGTATCTGCTGCGTCGCCCGCCTGCGCTGCCGCCTGCTGTGCCTGGGCGGCCTGATTCTGCGCCTGCGCGGCACTCTGCTGTGCCGACTGGGCCATCGCCGGAATGGCCAGCACACTGCCTGCGGCGACGATCAGGGCGATCAGGGGCTTGCGGTTGCGAATAGTCATTGGGGTGGTCTCCTTGGTAGGTATTGCGCGGCCTGTTGTTTCCGCACGGCCCCACACTGCCACCCCGTTTGTGAATCGATATTGCCCCTCGACCGCGCTGCGCACGCAGCCTTAACCACCTGCGCGAACGCGTGCATTACCGCAGTGGTTAGCCGCAGGTGAGCAGTTGGTAACACGCCCATTCATTGGCCCGGAATTTAACCGGATGCGAACGCAATCTCACGCGGTGTTGCTGTTTTTTTCGCCTGAGCGGGAACTGAACAGAAGCCACCCCAGTGCAACACCGCCGATCGCGCCGGCCACTTCGAGCACCACGCGCGAGCCCAGCTCGTTCGGATCATGGATACCGGCGAGGAACAACCGCGCATACAGCGGCGACTCCAGCCGCATCATGCCCATATAGAAGAGATTCCACGCATCGATGCCGGCCGAGGCCACCACCGCGATCACGCAGGCCCAGCCGATCGCATGCCCGTCGGTCCAGCCTGCCCAGCGGCACAGGCGATGCCACAGCGCATACACCAGCAGCCCGACCAACAGCGCGATCAGCCCTGCCTCCAGCGTTCCCAGCAATCCAACGTGCAGCGGCAGGTTCATCGTGGTCCGATCCGGCGGTCAGCGCACAGTGTAGCGGTGCGCCTCAGCGGACCGGCACATCGTAGGCCGTGGTCGGCGCCGGCTCGGGCTGCAGGGTGAAATGCCACCATTCCATCGGGTAGTTGGCAAAGCCATGCCGGGCCATCGCCTGGCGCAGGTGCTGGCGGTGGCTGCGCTGGGCCGCGCTGATCTCCGGCGCATCGGTATGCGCGCGCGGGCCGAAGAAATCGAAGTCGGTGCCCATGTCCACCGGCGCGCAGGGGCCGGTGCGGCAATCGAGCAGGGTCAGGTCGACCGTCGCGGCCCGGCTGTGGCCGGAGGTCTCGGCGATGTAGCCACCGAGCAGGGCCGGCTTGTCGAGGTCCGGGTACTGCAGGGCCTTGCGCGACTGCTCCTTGGGATCCTGTGCCCAGGCGACGAAGGCCGTCACCGCGTGAGCCGGGCGGTAGCAATCGTAGAGACGCAGCGCGTAGCCTTCTGCGCGCAGGTCGGCCTCCACCTGTGCGAGCGCGGCGGCCGCCGGGGCAAGCAGATAGCACTTGGGCGCGTCATAGCCGGGCACACGCTGGCCGGTGAAGTTGTCGGGGCCGGCGTAGCGGATGTCCTGTTCGATCGCCGGGGCCAGCGTGCGGATGTCGACCAGTCCGGCCTCGGCCACATCGCGCGCGGACGAGATCGTGACCGCTGGCGCTGCCGCGTGGGCACTGCCGGCCAGCAACGCCAGCAGCAGCGCGCTACGGGCAATCGCCGGTGCGGGTGAAGTGCAGGTCCTGGTAGTCATAACTGAAGTCGATCTCCGGATCGATCGCGGACAAGGTCAGGGCGGGCGTCGCGCCGGGCTGCAACTGCAACCACGGCTCGGCATCGGCCCCGAGCGTATCCCACTGCACCAGCCAGCGCTCACCGAGCTGCATGACCTGGCCGCGCAGCATCGGCGACTTGGCGACGGTGAAACGCAGCGCGCCCTGCTCCGGGCAGAGCAGCGCCTCGCCCAGCCACGGATCGCGATAACGGCCGTGCGCGGCAGCGGTGGTGCGAAGCGAGGCGGCCCGGCGCGCGCCGGTATCCGGGCGCACCTGCCCGGCATCGCGGCGGCCGGTGCGCTCCTGGTCCAGCAGGGCCAGATAATGGCTCGCGTCGGCCGTGTCGTCCGGTGCGGTGTAGGTCTTCAATGCGGCCTGCATCAGCGCGGTGCGTGCATCCTCGGCGTCGCTGTTGATCAGGATCACCACGCCGACCTTGCGGTCCGGCAGCAGCGCCAGCGAGGAATACATGCCCGACAGCGTGCCGGTGTGGGCCACCTTCCACTGGCCGTCCATGTCCGACACGCGCCAGCCGTAGCCATAGGCGGACACATGTGCATTGTCCCAGCGACGTTGGCGCTCGCCCAGCGGCATCGGCATGTGCGCGGTCCAGAGCGCGCGGCGCTGCGCCGTGCTCAGCCAACCGGGCACGAGCGCCGGATCGAGCAGCACCTGCATCCAGCGGGTCATGTCGCGCAGGCTGCAGCGGATGCCGCCGGCAGCCATCGAGGTGAGATCGGCGCTGGTCTCACCATCGGCACCGCGCACCACGTTGCGGCCGTCTTTCCGCGTGTGTGGCTGGGCGACGTTGCCAACCGCCGCCACCGACCACGCGCCGACCTGGCAGCGATCCATGCCCAGCGGCGAGAAGACTTCCTCGCGCAGCAGTTGATCGTAAGGTTTGCCACCGGCTGCGGCGGCCACTTCACCGGCGACCACATACATCAGGTTGTCGTAGGCATAGCCGCTACGGAAGCTGGTGACCGGCTTGAGGTGGGCGAGCCCGGCGATGATGTCCTGGCGGGTGAAACTGTTGGGCTCGGGCCACAGCATCAGATCGCCCGCCCCCAGGCCCAGGCCGCTGTTGTGGATCAGCAGATCGCGGACCTGCATCTGCTGCGTCACCCACGGGTCATGCATGCGGAATTGCGGCAGGTACGTGATGACCGGATCGTCCCAGCGCAGGAGACCGCGGTCGACCAGCCGGGCGAGCAGTGCGGCGGTCATCGCCTTGCTGTTCGAGGCGATCTTGAACAGGGTATCCGGATCGATGGCCTCGCCCTGCCCGGCGCGGCGCTCGCCACGGGTGCCGATGAAGACGGGGTTGCCATCGTCGACGACGGCCATGGCGATGCCTGGCAGGTGTTCGTGGGCGACGGTCTGATCGAGCAGGCGATTGAAGGTATCGGCCGGGTCGGCTGCCCGTGCGCTGGGCGCGAGGGCCAGGGTGCAGGACAGGCCAAGCGTGAGAAGGCGCGATGGGATGCGCGGTGAGGTGCGTGACGGCATGGATTCCCTCGTCATGGCCGGAGGGCGTGCTTTTTCTGGCCGCCGGTTGAAAGCTGTACCGACCAACAGTCGGTACCTACCGGATGGCGGTGAAGGCAGGTGCCGACTCACTGTCGGCACCTGCCACGCACGGAACGGATCAGAAGTTCCAGGTCACCATCAGCTGCGTGTAGCGCGGTGCCTGCCAGCGGGTGCCGGTGTTGAAGGTGTTCTCGCGCACCTGGCCCGGCTGGGCTTCATAACGCTGGTGCACGTTGATGACGGTCTGGTTATTGAACAGGTTGTAGACCGACAGGCGCGCGCTCAGGTCGATGCCCTCCACCGGCAGCCGCCAGGTGACGTTGGCGCCCATGGTCCAGGTCCACGGCAGGCGACCGAAGGCGCCGCGCGGGCTGTACTCGAACTGGCGCTGGTTGTATGGGCCCGAGCAGTTGGCCACGCACAGCCAGCCGGTACCGCCGCCGCTGCCTTCACTGGAGGTGCTGCCGCCGGCCACGGTGTCGTTGGGCCACATCACGCCGAAGGCGGTGATCGGGCCACCGGACAACACCTGCAGCGTGGTGCCGAACGACCACTGCTCGTTCAGCGCGTAGGCGGCGCGGAACTTGAACTGATGGCGGAAGTCGTTGAACAGCGGGCCATAGCGCTGGTTGTTGGACGGATGATCCCAGTGCTGGACCATGCCGGTGTCGCCGTAGTTGGTATCCGAATTGACCGGACCTTCGAAGTTGCCATCGCTGCGCGACCACAGGTAGGACGCGTTGAACAGCCACTTCTCATCCCACGCGCGGTCGATCTGGAATTCCAGCGCCTTGTAGGTGCGCTTGGGCTTGGAATAGCCCACCACCTCCAGGCTGCCGCCCTTGCGGTAGCCATCCTTGGAGGTGTCGATGGTGATCCAGCCCTCGGTGGCGCAGCCGATGCTGGAGTCGCCCCAGATCGTCAGGCTCTCGCCCGGGTTGGCGATCGGCCACAGGGTGGTGCCCGTCGGGCCGCACGGGGTGTGGTTGATGCGCATGTCATCCAGCGCGCGGTCCATCTTGCGGTAGGTCGCGTTGACGCCCCACGACCAGGCCTGGTTGATCATGGTCTGGAAGCCGAGGATGTACTCGTCCTGGTAGACCGCCTTCAGGTCCTTGTCCACGCTCTGGCGCAGGTCGGCCGCGCCGGTGTTCATGCGGGTATCGACCGGGCCGATCTGCTGGCCGATGACCGGGGCCATGTACGGCGCACCGGTGACCGGGTTGGATTGCTGCTGCCAGCCGTTGAGGACGTAGTAGGAGTACTCGTCGGTGAGGCCGCCGGCGAAGTTGACGTTGATGTTGTTGGTCACCGGCAGGTAATAGCGGCCGGCGTTGCCGAACAGCTTGGTGCTGCCGTCGCCCTTCATGTCCCACGAGAAGCCGAAGCGCGGCGCGATCAGGTCGTCCATCTTGATGAAGGCGTCACCATCGGCGGTGCGGTTCTCGAAGCGGTCCCAGCGCACGCCGAGGTTCAACATCAGGTTCGGGGTGATGTTCCAGATGTCTTCCAGGTAGAACGCGTTGGCCTCCGTCTCGAAGGTGCCGCCGGACACGCGGTTGCGTGCGCGCAGCATCTCGGTCACACCGGCCGGCACATAGGCGTTGGCGCCGTCCCACACTTCATCGCCGGGCCGGGCGACGTAGGCGGTATAGCTGAGCTGGGTCGGCCCCGGGTAACGCGTGGACTGTTCGGTGGTCATCAGCTCGCGGTCGACACCGAAGCGCAGCAGGTGCGTGCCCAGCTGCCATTCGAAGTCCAACCGCGCGACTTCACGCGTGTCGTCGCGTTCGGCAATGGCGGCGCCGGTGGGATGGCAGCCCGGGCGCAGGCCGTTGAGCTTGCCCAGACGTGATGCATAGCTGGCGTCGGTGAACACCGGGCTGCACGCTTCATCCAGCGAGGAGTTGGTGAAGGCGCGCTGGTTGTTCTCGCCCACCATGGCACGTGCGGTGAAGGTCTCGCCGAAGTGGCCGGTATAGGTCGCCGACCAGTTCTTGCCACCGGTCTCGGTGACCGAATCGCCGCCCCACGCACCGATCTGATCGTCATCCCAATCGTAGTTGTACGCGCCGTTGGTGATTTCGCCCTCATCGGAGAACGCCAGCAGCGCCAGGCTGTGGTTGTCGTTGATGTTCCAATCCAGCTTGGCGCCCCAGAAGCCGTTGTCGCTCTTGTTCTTGAACCAGCTCAGCGCATCGGAGGAGGTGTTGTGGCCGGTGTCGTCGCGATCTTCATACATCGCGAACAGGAACAGCTTGTCCTTGATGATCGGGCCGGAGCCCCAGACGTTGGTCTTCAGGAACGAGCTGTTGTCGCGGCTGGCATAGGAATGCGGCGTGCCGTCGCGGTGGAAGTGGTCACGCGGGCTGGAGCGCAGCGCGCTCGGTTCGGCAGTGACTTCCACGCCGCCCTGGAACTCATTGGTGCCCGAGCGTGTCACCGCATTGATCACGCCGCCGGTGGAACGCCCGAACTCCACCGAGTAGCCGCCGGTCTTGACCTGGAATTCGTTGAAGAAGCCGAACGGCGCGCTGGAGAAGCCACGACGGGTGTACATGTCGGTGACGTTCAGGCCGTTGATGAAGACCGCGTTCTCAGCCACCGAGGAACCGGCGAAGGACAGCCCCCCGAACGAGGAATTGCCACCGACCACACCGGGTGCCAGCAATGCCACCGCCGATAGATCCTGCGCCACCGGCAGGCGCGACAGCTCCTGGCGGTTGACGTTGAACGAGGTCTCGGTGGAGTACACATCCACGCGGTTGACCACGCGGGCACCGATCACCTGCAGCGCATCGAGGTTGACCACATCGCCGCTGCTGGCCAGGTTGACCGTGGTGGTGCCGCCGACGGCCACGCTCACCGCGAACGGCTCGCCCAGCTTCTGGCCATCACGGCTGAGCTGCAGCTGGTAATCGCCGACCGGCAACTGACCCAGGCGGTAGCTGCCATCGGCACTGGCGGTGACCGTACGGGTCAGGCCGGTGCCGTTGCTGACCACCGTCACCTGGTCACCGGCAGTCGCACGGCCGGCCACGGCACCACTGACGTTCTGTGCCGAAGCGCCCATCGGCACCAGGCCGCCCAGACACACGCCGAGTGCGGCGTACAACGCCGCACGCTTCAATCGCTTTGCATTCATTCCCTGCTCTCTCCTGCAGATGTGGAATCGTGGATACCGCCGTTTACCGCTTTGCCTCCAGTGGCACCACGTGCGACTGGACGTCGTAATTCCATTGATCGAAGTACAGGTTGCCGCCGGACCACTCGACTTCACCGCGCTGGGAATCCACCGTGTCCGAGCGGACGTGCTGCTTGGCTGGCACCAGCGGCTGGCCGTAGTCGTCGTTGAAGGCGATGCGATAGGCATCCAGCCCGCCCAGATAGAAATCGCGCAGCGCCGGCTGCGGGCTCTCCAGCCGCCCGGTGGTGACATCCATCGGTACCCAGCCATAGGGCGCCAGATACACCGCGCCCCAGTCATGCAGGTTGTTGTAGCCGACCGCATCATCCGAATAGACCATGCCGGACTGCCAGCGCGCGGGAATACCGTTCAAGCGCAACAGGGCGATCAGCAGCAGCGTCTGCTGCCCGCAATCGGCATGACCGGCGTGCAGGGCGTAATCGCTGATGTTGGAGATCGTCGCGTACTCGCGCGCACCGGCCCACGGAATGGCGTCCACCGCGTCGAACAGCGTCTGTACGATCCGGTATGGATCGGTCTCCGTCCCGACGACCTTCGTCGAGAACGCGCGCAGCGCCGGGGTAAACACGATGTGCGGCGCCTGCTCGGCGAGGTACGGCGTCAGCGCAGGATCTTCCGGCGTGGGTTGGACCCTGGCTGGATCGATCGCGATATGCCGGGCGTACACAGTCACTGCATAGCGGATCTGGAACTCCGTGGGCGTGCCGGCCACCGCCTTGCGCTCCAGGTAGGCGGTCCGCTGCAGGGTGGCTTCAGGCGCCACCTGCGCGCTGGCCGGTGTACTGGCGATCCAGGTGATGTCTTCCTGCTGGCCGGGGATGGCGCGCGGGTACGGAATCCACGCGCGGAGGGTTTGCCCGGCAGGCACGGCGTCGGGCTGGACCACCAGCGACTGGGTCACCTCGATGCGACGCGGCACCAGGCTGGTCGCGCCCGTCGCGCGGGCGGCGGCGACGATCTCCTCGTGATGCGGGTGCAGATGCTCGTAAGGGCCCTCCTTCGGCGCCCGGGCATCGGGTGCCCGCCGCGCGCGTGCCTCCGCGCTGATCCGGAACAGATTGGACGGCGCGCGTTTGAAGTAGCGGCGCTGGCCATCGATATCCAGATGTTCGATCAGGCCGGCCGCGTCCCAGCGCGCGAAGTCGTCCTCGCGAAGGTCGGGGATCTGCTTGCGCAGCTGCGCCTTGGCAGCCGCCGCATCCAGGGTGAAGTCCAGTCGCATGCGACGCATGCGTTCGCGCTCGAAGGCATAGGCCTGACGATCGGCTGCCGACAGGCTCGGATCCTCCAATGCCATCGCGATGTCCGCCTCGGCCTGCGCAAACGCACCGCGGTCGATCCCGGCGATCACCGTTGGCAGTGCGGCCGGCGCAGCGGCCAGCCCCCACGGCGTTGCCAGCAGACCAGCGCACAGGCACCAGACAGCGGGCAGAGGCAATCGCGGTTTGCGCATCACAGGATCCACGGCGACACTTCCCAAGGTGCGGGTGGGGTAATCGCTGTGTAACACGCGCCTGATAGCCGGTCAATAATTTATTCTTGCTTTCGCCGAAAAAAGGAATAAATATTCCTGATGCTTCCGAGGAGGGTGACCGCGTGATGATCCAGGCTTCCCCCCACCGCCCCGTGCGGTCCCGCTGGCTGTCGCGCGCCGTGGTGGCTGCACTGCTGGCCGCCAGCGTCGCGCCAGTGTGGGCCGAGGCGCCGCGTGCCGCGCCCAGCGCTGATTTCGGCGGGGTCATCGCCCTGCGCGAGGCCTACCTCAGCCCCGGCTTCTGGGCCGATCGCCTGCCCGATCCGGACCGCGTGATCCTCGATCGCGCCGGTATCGCAGCGCAGAACGCCCGGATGCGGTCCGAGGATGCCTCGATCCATGACCTGCGCGCGCTGCCGGCGCAGCTGCCCCGCGCTCACGTGTTGGGCAGCATCCAGTCGCTGTCCAAATGGCCGGAGCGCACGCTGTATGGCCAGGACGGCAAGACCATCAGCGACCGGCAGCGCACTGACACCTTGGCCAATCTCGCGCTGGAGGCGATACCGGCGCAGCGCCCCCTCCAGTACGGCCTGGTCACCCATCGTGCCGCGCTGCGGGCGTTCCCGACCGCGCTGCGGGTGTTCAGCAGCCAAGGCGACACCGACATCGACCGCTTCCAGGAGTCGGCGCTGTTCCCCGGCGACGCCGTCGCGGTGCTGCATGAAAGCGCCGACGGGCGCTGGCTGTTCATTACCAGCGAACGTTATTCGGCGTGGATCGAAAAGCGCTTCGTGGGTATCGGTGACGCGGACACCGTGCTCGGCTACGGTCAGCACGGTCCTTACCGCGTGGTCACCGGCGCCACGGCGTTCACCGCCTACACCCCCGAGGAACCGCGCGTGTCGCGACTCCAACTGGACATGGGCGTGCGCCTGCCGGTGATCGCCGACTGGCCGCTGGAGAAGACCGTCAATGGCCAACAGGCCCACGCCGCGCATGTGGTGCAGCTGCCGGTGCGCGATGCCGAGGGCCGCCTGGCGCTGATCACGGCACTGTTGCCGCGTTCGCAGGACACTGCGGACGACTACCTGCCGCTGACCCCGCGCACGCTGCTGACCCAGGCCTTCAAGTTCCTCGGCGAACGCTACGGCTGGGGCCACGATTACGACACCCGCGACTGCAGCGGCTTCGTCTCGGAGATCTACCGCAGTGCCGGCGTGCTGATGCCACGCAACACCAGCGCGCAGGCGATCAGCCCCGCGCTGGACCGCATCGCCTTTACCGCCAAGGACGGCACGCCCACGCGCGATGCCGCCGTAAAAGCACTGCAGGTCGGCGATCTGGTCTACATCCCCGGGCATGTGATGATGGCGATCGGCCACATCGACGGCCGTACCTGGCTGATCCATGACACCGCCGGCGGCGGCTGGATCGGCGCGGACGGCAAGCGCGTGCAGGCCCATCTCAACGGCGTGTCGGTCACTCCACTGGAGCCGATGATGGCCAGCGATACCGTGAGCTACATCTACCGCATCACCAACATCCAGCGCCTTCGGCCACAGACCCCCTGAATGAAGATCACCGACATCGAACTCGGCATGCTGCGCGTGCCGCTGAAGACCCCGTTCAAGACCGCGCTGCGCACCGTGGACACCGTCGAAGACGTGGTGGTGCTGGTCCGCACCGACAGCGGCCACACCGGCTACGGTGAAGCGCCGGCCACCGCGGTGATCACGGGGGACACCCACGGCTCGATCATCGAGGCCATCGACAGCTTCATCAAACCACGCCTGATCGGCGAGGACGTGGCCAACCTCAACCGGCTCTGCGGGCTGATCCAGACCTCGATGGAGCGCAACACCAGCGCCAAGGCGGCGGTGGAGATCGCGGTCTACGATCTGTGGGCCCAGCTGCACAACGCACCGCTGTACCGCATGCTCGGCGGTGGCGATCCGGTGATCACCACCGACATCACCATCAGCGTGGACTACATCGACAAGATGGTGGCCGACTCGCTCTCGGCGATCGAACGCGGGTTCGAATCGCTGAAGATCAAGGTCGGCAAGGACATCGGCCTGGACATCGAGCGGGTCAAGGCGATCCACGCCGCGGTGCAGGGCCGCGCCCTGCTGCGCCTGGATGCCAACCAGGGCTGGACCGCCAAGCAGGCCGTGCACGCGATGCGCGCGCTGGAAGAAGCCGGCGTGGTGCTGGAACTGCTCGAGCAGCCGGTCAAGGCCGCCGACATCAGTGGCCTGAAATACGTCACCGACCGCGTCAACACCCCGGTCATGGCCGATGAAAGCGTGTTCAACCCCGGCCAGGTATTCGACCTGATCCAGCAGCGCGCCGCCGACATCATCAACATCAAGCTGATGAAGACCGGCGGGTTGTCCAACGCGATCCGCATCGCCGACATCGCCGCGATCTACGGCGTGCCGTGCATGATCGGCTGCATGATCGAATCGAGCATCTCCGTGGCCGCCGCCGTGCACCTGGCCGTCGCCAAGAGCGACATCATCACCAAGGTGGATCTGGACGGGCCGTCACTGGGCCAGTTCAACCCGGTCACCGGTGGGGTCAACTTCAACGAATCGGAAATCACCATCAGCGATGCGCCCGGGCTGGGCATCACCGAGGTACGTGGGCTGGAGATGATCACGCCGCGGCGGTGGTGACACTGCCTGCACCACCTGCGGGTAGAGCCACCCCATGGGTGGCTGCTGTTCGCGCGATTCCGGCGTGCGTAGCCGACCAACGGTCGGCTCTACTTCGCGCGATTCCGCCTTGCGCAGCCGACCAACGGTCGGCTCTACCCGGTGCTTTGCGTATTCTCTCCTTTCCGGACCTGATGCCCCAGCCATGCCCCCTCTGGTGAAAATCCGCTCCGAGCGTGACCACATGTCGGCGATCGAACGTCGCATCGCCGACTTCATCCTCGACAACGCCCATCTCCTGCGCGATTACTCCTCCCAGCAGTTGGCCAGTGCATTGGGGATCAGCCAGTCCAGCGTGGTCAAGTTCAGCCAGAAGCTGGGCTTCAAGGGCTACCCCGATCTCAAGTACTCCATCGGCGAGGCCGTCGCGCGCGCCGGCAACGACCCGCACAGCCGGCCACCGGCGCCCGAGGCGGCCGACGGTTTCACCCAGATCGCCGAGCGCCTGCGCGCAAGCAAAGCCGCGGCCGAAGAAGAGACCTGGCTGGCCAATCCCCAGGCCGACATCGAAGCCATCGTGCAGCTGATCGATGGGGCGCCCAAGGTATTCGTCTACGGGTTGGGCGATGACGGCCTGTACGCGCGCGAGTTCGCCATGCGGCTGTCGCTGCTCGGCATGCTCACCGTGCACCACGCCGACCCGATCCTGATGATGGCCAACCTCTCGGCCGCGCGGCCCGGAGATGCGATGCTGGTGTTCTCCGAATTCGGCAAGCTGCCGCAGTTGTTCCAGCTGTCGCGCCAGTTCCAGGACATGGGTGGCAAGGTGGTCTCGATCACCCGCCACAGCGCCAACCCGCTGCGCGCGCACGCCGATGTCAGCCTGGTGCTGTGCGCCCACGACCCGGCGCCGCACGTGGCACAACTGCTGTACCGTTCCTCATTGCAGTCCCTGCTGGATGTTGTCTTCGTCCTGCTGTGCCACGCCAACCCGGACCGCCACCGCCAGCTCGGGGTGAACCTGGAACGGATCGAACACCTGATCGACAGCTGATCCCTGGAGTCCGCCACGATGATGTCGCTGTTCCGTTCCGTCACCGCCGCGGTGCTGCTGCTCGCCACCGCTCCCGTCTTGGCCACCCCACTGGACGGCAGCACGCAGCTGGTCGTGGTCACCACCGAAGGCTGGGACGCCACCCAGGGCAATCTCCAGGCCTTTGAGCGCACTGCGCAGGGCTGGCAGCCGCACGGCGCCGCCGTCGATGTCGCCGTGGGCCGCAGCGGCAGCGCCTGGGGTGAAGGACTGCATCCGGCCCAGGCCGGAACGCCGCAGAAGCAGGAAGGCGACGGGCGCAGCCCGGCCGGTATCTTTGCGATCGGGCCGGCCTTCGGCTATGCGCCCGGCGTCACCAGCGGCCTGCCCTACCAGCCGATGCGCGACACCAGCTACTGCATGGATGTGCCGGATTCGCCGTATTACAACCGCATCGTCGATGCCGAGGTGGTCGGGGCCGAGGCAGTGGAAGGCTCGACCGAGCCGATGCGGCTGGACCTGCACAACAAGGGCGACGTGCGCTACCGCGAAGGCTTCGTCATCGAGCACAACCCCAAGGCCACGCCCGGGCGTGGCAGCTGCATCTTCGCCCACCTGTGGCGCGCGCCCGGTGAGGCCACCGCCGGCTGCACCGCGATGGCGCCCGCACCGATGACCACGCTGCTGGCCTGGTTGCAGGCCAGCGCGCGGCCGCGCTTCGTGCTGTTGCCGCGCGCGGAGTACCAGCGCCTGCAGGCCGAGTGGCAGCTGCCCGTGCTGGCGGGGAGCGTACCGTGAGTACCGCACCGCCGGATCCGCAGCTCGAACGCGCGGTCAGCCGCTGGCAGATCGTGGGGCTCTCGATCAACGATGTGATCGGCAGTGGCATCTACCTGCTGCCGGCCGCCACCGTTGCCCTGCTCGGTCCCTTCAGTCTGTGGGGCGTGGTCGCCGCCGGCATCGTGGTCGCGCTGCTGGTGCTCTGCTACGCGCAGGCGGCCAGCTACTTCGACGAGCCCGGCGGCAGCTATCTGTATGCGCGTGAGGCGTTCGGCCGGTTTGCCGGGTTCGAGATCGGCTGGATGATCTGGCTGACCCGGATCAGCTCCGCGGCGGCGCTCAGCAATGCACTGGCCGATGCGGTGGCGCGCTTCTGGCCCTGGGCCGGGCATGACATCGGCCGCGTCGCGATCATCGTGGTCTCGCTCGGTTTCCTCACCGCGGTGAACGTGGCCGGCGTGCGCTCGGCGGCGCGCACCGGGGTGATCCTGGTGATCGGCAAGCTGCTGCCGCTGCTGCTGTTCGTGGCGATCGGCGTGTTCTACGTCGATACCGATCTGGCCTTCTCCGGCGTGCGCCCGGACCCGCACGATCTGCAGCGCATGGGCGAAGCCGCACTCCTGCTGCTGTATGCCTACGCCGGCTTCGAGAACATCCCGGCCGCCGCCGGCGAGTACAAGAACCCGCGCCGCGATATTCCGTTCGCGTTGATCACCATGATCATCACCGTCACCGTGATCTATGGCGCGGTGCAGTTCATCGCGCAGGGCACGCTGGCCGGATTGGCCAGCTCGCCGACGCCGCTGGCCGATGCCGCCGCCAGCTTCGGTGGTCTGACGCTCGCCTTGATCCTGACCGTCGGCGCGACGATCTCCATCCTCGGCACCAACAGCAACACGATGATGATGGGGCCGCGCTTCCTGTTCGCGTTGGCGCGCGATGGCTACGGGCCGAAGATCCTGGCCCAGGTGCACCCGCGCTTCCGCACCCCGGCGGCGGCGATCATCGCGCAGGGCCTGATCGCGCTGGCGCTGGCGTTGTCCGGTTCGTTCGTGCAGCTGGCGCTGCTGTCGATGACCACGCGCCTGTTCGCCTACATCGGCACGGCCGCCGCGGTGCTGGTGCTGGCGCGTCGCTTCCGTGATCGCCCGGGTGCGCTGAAACTGCCGGGTGGCCCGCTGATTCCGATCCTCGCGCTGGTGCTGTGCCTGGCCCTGTTCGCCAGTGCGAGCTGGCAGAACATCGCCGCGGCAGGCATCGCGTTTGCCGTGGGTGCGGTGATCTACAAATTCCCGCGCCGCGATCACCCGGGCTGAGCCGATGCGCAGGTGAATGGCGCTTGATGTGTCATTCACCTCGCGGGTCCATGACGTTAACCCGGCCTTGGGTACGGTGAAGCTTCACCCAACCGGAGCCAACACATGAGCACTGACTATCAGATCCCCGGCCGGGTGCCGGAAGACGGTGTCCCGCGCCAGGCCGTATCGGACTATTGGCGTGAGCGCTTCCCGAGCGAACCGTACTACGACAACAACCAGTTCTTCGATGATTACGAGCCCGCGTATCAGCTCGGTCATCGCACCCGTGCCGACGACATGATCCGCGCGTATGAAGAAGTGGAGGCCGAGCTGCAGACCCGTTGGGCGCAGGAACACGGCCAGAGCAAGCTGAGCTGGGAACAGGCCCGCAATGCGGTCCGCCGCGGCTGGGATGAATCCACCGCGCTGCGCCAGGCACACCTGGACAAGGGCGTGCCGCGCGGCACCTGATCGCGCCTTCCCGCACGGCGACAGCGCAAACGACAGCGGCGGCCTTCGGGTCGCCGTTGTCATGCCCGCAGGACCTTTGGTCCACGCGGCGTTGATGGCCATGGTGTACAACAGGGGCTGGCCATCGCCTCCCCGACGGAGACTTCCATGACCCGCAAGCTGTTGCTCACCCTCGCTATCAGCCTCACCCCCGCCCTGTTCACCACCGCCTGCGTCGCGGCAGACACGGCCAGCCCCAGCGCGCCCGTGCTCAAGAAGGCCCAGTGGCCGTTCGCGGCCACCGAATTCGCCCGCTTCGACGAGCCATGGGCGATGAGCTTCCTGCCCGACGGCAGCCTGCTGGTCACCGAGAAGAAAGGCGCGCTGAAGCACTTCAACGTGCAGACCCGCAAGACCGCGACCATCACCGGTGTGCCCGAGGTGGCCTACGGCGGTCAGGGGGGCTTCGGCGACGTGCTGCCGCATCCTGACTTCGCGAAGAACCAGCTGATCTATCTCAGCTACGCCGAGGAAGGCGACGGCGATACCCGCGGTGCTGCAGTGGCGCGTGCGCGCCTGGCGCTGACGGCCGATGGCAGCGGCACGCTGGAAGACCTCAAGGTGATCTGGCGCCAGACCCCGAAAGTCAGCGGCAAGGGCCACTACGGCCACCGTCTCGCCTTTGGTCCGGACGGCAAACTGTGGATCACCTCCAGCGAACGCCAGAAGTTCGATCCGGCCCAGGAGATGAGCGGCAATCTCGGCAAGCTGATCCGCCTCAACGACGACGGCAGCGTGCCGGCCGACAATCCGTTCGCCTCGCAGGGCGGCGTTGCCGCGCAGGTGTGGTCGCTGGGCCATCGCAATGCACTGGGTATCGCCTTCGATGCGCGCGGCAAGCTGTGGGTGCATGAAATGGGCCCGGCCGGCGGTGACGAGTTGAACCTGATCGAACGCGGTGCCAACTACGGCTACCCGATCGTCTCCAACGGCAGCCACTACGACGGCCGCGACATCCCCGACCATGACACCCGCCCGGAGTTCGCTGCCCCCAAGGTGACCTGGACCCCGGTGATCTCCCCGGCCGGTTTCGTCATCTACAACGGGACGCAGTTCCCGGCGTGGAAGGGCAGCGGCTTCATCGGCGGCCTGTCGTCCAAGGCGCTGGTCCGCGTGGCCTTCGACGGCGACACCGCCCGCGAGGCCGAGCGCTTCGACATGGGCGAGCGCATCCGCGAGATCGAACAGGGTCCGGATGGCGCCATCTGGCTGCTGGAAGACGGCAGCAACGGCAAGCTGCTCAAGCTCACGCCGAAAGCCTGAGCCCTGGCAGGCTGCCGGCGCATCGCCGGCAGCCTGCACAACTCACGCGCGCTCTGGCGCTACATCGGCTTACTGGATGGTCACGACCTTGACCTCGGTGCGGCTGCAGGCCGCATCCAGGCACGTGCCGTTGAGCCAGACCTGGCCGTCGCCGATCATCACGCCCTGCTGGTTGACCATGACGTCGTCGAATTTCTGCGCCGCGATCGCCTTGCGCACGGCCGGGGTCAGGATGCGCTCGTAGTTGCGCTGGAACTCGCCGGGGCCGGTGATCTTGGCCCCGTTGGCGATGTTCAACGGGAAGCGGACCTCCTCGACCACGGCCGCGCGATCGCCGCCATTGACGGCTTTCTGGAAGGCATTGAATACCGCTTCGTACTGGGCAGCGTCGCCGAGGACCTGGTCGATGCGCTGACGGACGTCGCTGGTGCCAGCGCTGGTCGGCGCGGCGGGTTCCGCGGCAGGTGTCGTGGCACCGCCCGCAGCAGGCGCAGCGGCATCTGGCGCGGGGCTGCCGGCAGTGACCGCATCCGGCGACAGGCCGGACGACGGCACCGTGTCACCTGGCGTCGGGCGGCCTTCAGGAATGGCGGTCGCCGGGCCCTGGGCAGGGTCCGCGGCAGCGGTATCGGCCGGCGGCGGCGCCGACGGACTGCAGGCGGCCAACCATAACGGGCTGGCCAGGGCCAACAGCAACGGGGTACGGGACAGGCGCATGGGTGGCTCCATCGGTTTCACGAGAGAGCCAGCGTACCCGCCGAAACGTCAGCCGCCGATGATGGATCCACGGTAGTGCCGGCCGCTGGCCGGCGCCCCGGGATGCCATCATCGTTCAGCGTTGCCGGCCAGCGGCCGGCACTACCGGTGAGGCGATGCCGCCTCAGGCAGCCAGCAGCTCGAAGATCACCGGCTCGCCGCTGATCGACGATGCGCACACCCACAGCTCGAACTGACCCGGCTCGGCGCGGAACACGCCATCGCGACCGGTGAAGCCCAGCGCATGGCGGTCCAGCGTGAACTGCACCTCGGTGCTCTCACCCGGCTGCAGGGCGATCTTGTCGAAGCCCTTCAGCTCGCGCACCGGCCGCACGCGGCTGGCCACACGATCGTGGATGTACAGCTGCACCACTTCCTCACCCGCCACCGCACCGGTATTGGTCAGCGTCGTGGTGATGGTCAGGGTGTCGTCCCAGCCCAGCTGCGCGCTGCTCAGCTGCGGCACGCCATAGGCGAACGTGGTGTAGCCGATGCCGTGGCCGAAGGCGTACGCCGGCTCGTTCGGAATCTCGCGCCAACGTGCCTTGAACTCGGACATGGTCGGCAGTTCCGGGCGACCGGTACGCGCGTGGTTGTAGAAGTACGGCTGCTGGCCGGAGACCTGCGGGAAGCTGACCGGCAGGCGGCCGGACGGGTTGTAGTCACCGAACAGCACATCGGCCACGGCGTGCCCGGTCTGGGTGCCGAGGTACCAGGTGATCGCCACGGCATGCGCATTGCGCACGGCGCCCTGCAGGGCCAGCGCGCGACCGTTGCGCAGCAGCACCACCAGCGGCTTGCCGGTCATCGCCACCGCTTCAGCCAATGCCTGCTGCGCGGGCGGCAGGGTGATCTCCACGCGCGACTGTGCTTCACCGCTGTACCGCTGCGGTTCGCCCAGGGCGAGCACCACCACGTCGGCACGCAGCGCGGCGGCCACGGCCTGTTCGATGCCATCCTGCACGGCCGCTTCCAGATCGCAGCCCGGCACGATCTCCAGCAGCGCTTCATCGCTGATCGCCGCGCGGACGCCGGCTTCCAGGGTGACGTAGCGCGACTTGTCGCCGAACAGCGTCCAGCAGCCTTCGATGTTCTCGCGGTCCTGCACGAACGGCCCGATCAGCGCGATCTTCTGCCCGGCCTTCTTCAGCGGCAGCACCGACTCGGCGTTCTTCAGCAGCACGATCGAGCGGCGCGCGGCATCGCGCGAGAGTTCGTCATGCGCGGCGATGTGCGAGGTGTCCGCTTCACGCGCCAGATCCAGCGAGCGGTACGGATCGTCGAACAGCCCGATCGCCTCCTTCAGGCGCAGGATGCGGCGCACCGATTCGTCCAGCGTGGCCATCGGTACTTCGCCGCTCTCGATCAGGCCCGGCAGGTGCTCGGCGTAGAAGCCGCTCTGCATGCTCAGGTCCAGGCCGGCGGTGAAGGCCTTGGCGGTGGCGTCGCGGTCATCGGCGGCGTAGCCGTGCGCGACCAGCTCCATGTCGGCGGTGTAATCGGAGATCACCACGCCCGGGAAGTTCCACTCCCCGCGCAGGATGTCGGTCAGCAGCTCGGCGTTGGCGCTGGCCGGCACGCCGTTGATGTCGTTGAAGGAGGACATCACGGTCAGGGCGCCGGCTTCGAAGGCGGCCTTGAACGGCGGCAGGTGGACGTCGCGCAGGGTCTGCGGGGAGATGTCGACCATGTTGTATTCCATGCCGGCCATCACCGCCCCGTAGGCGGCGAAATGCTTCGGGGTGGCCAGCAGGGCATCGTCGGCACGCAGGTCCGGGCCCTGGAAGCCGCGCACACGGGCGGCGGCGAACGCACAGCCCAGCACCACGTCTTCACCGGCGCCTTCGGCACCCCGGCCCCAGCGCTGGTCGCGGGCGATATCCACGGCCGGTGCGTAGGTCCAGTGCAGGCCGGCGGCGGTGGCTTCCACCGCGGTGGCACGGGCGGTGCGCTCAGCCAGGTCCGGCTCGAAGCTGGCGGCCTCGCCCAGCGGGATCGGGAACACGGTGCGCATGCCATGGATCACGTCCGCAGCCAGGATCACCGGGATCTTCAGGCGGCTTTCTTCCAGCGCGACCTGCTGGATGCGGCGGCCGGCTTCCACGCCGACGCCATTGAACAGCGAGCCCACCTTGCCCTCGCGCACCTGCTGCAGCACCTGGTCGGCGTTGCTGACGTTGGCTTCCGGATTCACATCCGGCGCGAACGGGCGGACCATGTCGGCGAACACACCCAGCTGGCCGACTTTTTCTTCGACGGTCATCTGGGCAATGAGGGTTTCGATACGATCGGCGGCCACCGGCTGTCCTTATGAAAACGTTTACAAGCCCGGGATTCTAGCGTTCCCGAAGCCGTTGTGAATGACTTTTGCGTTCATTTTTCTTCCCCGGAGGGAGACCCCCGCCGCCGCGCAGGCGGCGACGGAGGCACAGGAGCTTACTCCGCGGCGGCCAGGCGCTGCTGCCCCGCCATCAACATGGCGTCGCTGGATTCCTGGAAAACCCGCAGCCCGAAGGCCGGAAGGATCGCCAGCAGGTGATCGAACACGTCCGACTGCACCCCCTCGTACTCACCCCACGCCGTGCTGCGCGTGAAGCAGTAGATCTCCAGCGGCAGGCCCTGGGTCGTGGGCTGCAGCTGCCGTACCAGCAGGGTCATCTCCGTATGGATGCCCGGATGGTGCTGCAGGTAGCGCTCCACGTAGGCGCGGAAGGTACCCAGGTTGGTGACCCGGCGCGCATTGACGGCCGCCACGCCCTTGGCCTGGAGTTCGGCGTTGTACTGCTGCAGCTCGGCCTGCTTGCCGCGCAGGTAATCGCCCAGCACCGCGAACTGCTCCAGCTCGGCCAGCATCGGCGCATCGACGAAGCCGACGCTGTGCTGGTCCAGATACAACGAGCGCTTGATCCGGCGCCCGCCCGCTTCCTGCATGCCGCGCCAGTTCTTGAACGACTCGGTCACCAGCTTCTTGGTCGGGATGGTGGTGATGGTCTTGTCGAAGTTCTGCACGGTGATGGTATGCAGGGCGATGTCGATCACGTCGCCATCGGCGTTCTGGCTGGGCATCTCGATCCAGTCGCCCAGCCGCACCCGGCCATCGCCGCTGATCTGCACGCTGGCCACCAGCGACAGGATGGTGTCCTGGAAGATCAGCATGAGTACCGCGGTGGCTGCGCCGAGGCCGGTGACCAGCGGGCCGAGCTTCACCCCCAGCAGGGTCGCCACGATCGACAGGCCGGCGATCACGAAGACAACGATCTTCACGACCTGCAGGTAACCCTTGATCGGCTTGTTGCGCGCATCCGGGCGGCGCTCGTACAGATCGTTGGCGGCGTCCAGCGCATGCGAGACGGCCAGCGCCACGGTCAGCACCGCCCACGCCCGGCACGCCCCGATCACGAACTCCACCAGCTCCGGCGGCAGGTCCGGCACGATCCGGATGCCGGCGGCGATGACCATGCTCGGCACCACGTTGGACAGCCGCGAGATCACCCGCAGGTTGTTGCCGCCTTCATTGCCCGCGCTGTGGCCAGGCAAGCGGTTGACCAGCTTGCGCAGGCCGCGCAGCAGGATCTTCTTGGTGACGAAGTTGGCCAGCCAGGCCGCCAGGGCCAGCGCTGCCAGCACCAGCAGGGTGTAGGCCCAGGGCCAGGGTTCGAGGGTCCGCTGGACACTGTCCAGCCATCGGGTTGCCACTACCGCATCCAACATCGTGTATCGCTCTCCTATCAGGGGTATCAGGGCGTTGCCAGGTCCTGCGCGCTGCGCTCGATGATCACGCCGACCGCGCGCGCGCCGCGTACCGCGCCGGGCTTGCTGAGCTTCAGGCGCAGCCATTGCACGTTGAATTCACGCAGCACGATCTCGGCGATGCGCTCGGCCAGGGTTTCGACCAGGCCGTAATCCGAGTCACGCACGAACTGCTCGATACGCTTGCTCACGGCTTTGTAATTGAGGGTATCGGCGATGTCGTCGCTGGCCGCCGGGCGGCGGTTGTCGAAGCCCATTTCCAGATCGAAACGCAGGGTCTGGCGGATCCGCCGTTCCCAATCGTAGATCCCGATCAGGGCATCGATCTCGAGCCCTTCGATGAATACCTTGTCCATAGCCATGCCACGTGGAAGATGGTGACCATGGTAACGGGGCTGTCCGGAATGTGCCGGGAACCGGGGTGACGAGGCTCTCTGAGAAAGACAAAGGGCCCCTCGCGGGGCCCTCTGCTTACTTCTTGTCCCCGGGCGGAGATGGGAGTTCCATCCGCGGGTCCCGGTGGCGCGCGGGGTAAAACTACGTCCGGGGCCGAGTGGAGTCAATGATTGGTTACGCCAAATGAGACGAGCTGCAGCGCGTGACCCTGCGCTTGAACAGGGATGCGGCAGACGTCATTCCGGCACTCGGCTTTGTGTTCTGGCAGAAGATATTCACGCAGCGCTTTGATGCTCGGCTATGGTCGCATTGCATGGCATCCGTCCTGCCCGGTGCCAACGTGTCAACGCCTTGGCATCTCACCCGTGCGCAGATCCATGACGATCTGGAGCAGATCCGGCGATTACGCAATCGCATCGCCCATCACGAGCCAATTTTCGCCCGGGCCCTGGCCGACGACTTCGCCGCCATCCTGCGGGTCATCGGACGGCGGTGCGGACGCACAGCGGAGTGGATGTCTGACCATGAATCAGTGACTCAGCTTCTGGTGGATCGGCCGACGTGATGCAGCAGCGCCGCCGCAACCCTCACACCGCCGGCAGCGTCGCCATGTCCCAGCGCGGCGTCACCTGCACCTGCGGCGGCGTGTGCTGGCCCGCTTCCAGACGCAGCGCGCCGGCGAAGGCGATCATCGCGCCGTTGTCGGTGCACAGCGCCGGGCGCGGGAAGCAGGCGCGGCCACCGCGGCGGGCGGCCATCTGCTGCAGCTTGGCGCGCAGGCGCTTGTTGGCCCCTACCCCGCCGGCCACCACGATCACATCGGTGCCCGCCGCATCCAGCGCGCGTTCGCACTTGATCGCCAGGGTGTCGACCACGGCATCTTCAAAGCCGCGCGCGATGTCGGCGCGGGTCTGCTCGCTCTGGTCGCTGTCGCGCCAGGCCAGCAGGACCTGGGTCTTCAACCCGGAGAAGCTGAAATCCAGCCCGGGGCGATCGGTCATCGGGCGGGTGAACTTGAACCGGCCCGGCGTGCCGCGCTCGGCCAGGGCGGCCAGCTGTGGGCCACCGGGGTACGGCAGGCCCATCAGCTTGGCGGTCTTGTCGAAGGCCTCGCCGGCGGCGTCGTCCAGGGTCTCGCCGAGCAGGCGGTACTGGCCGATCCGGTCCACGGCGACCAGCTGGGTATGCCCACCGGACACCAGCAGGGCCACGAAGGGCGCCTGCGGCGGGTCGTCTTCCATCAGCGGGGCCAGCAAGTGGCCTTCCATATGATGTACACCGACCGCCGACACCTCCAGCGCCCAGGCCAGCGAACGGGCCACGCCCGCCCCCACCAGCAGCGCGCCGACCAGCCCGGGGCCGGCCGTATAGGCCACCCCGTCGATGTCGGCCACGGTCATGTCAGCCTCGGCCAGGGTCTGCCGGATCAGCGGCAGCAGTTTGCGCACGTGGTCACGGCTGGCCAGCTCGGGCACCACCCCGCCGTATTCAGCGTGGAGGGCGATCTGGCTGTAGACCGCATGGGCGCGCAGGGCGTCGATCCCGGACAGGGAGGTGTCATACACCGCCACGCCGGTCTCATCGCAGGAAGATTCGATACCAAGGACTCGCATAACGGGTATTATGGACCTCTTCAGGCCCGGGCAGACGTACGCTGGCCTGTCTCTGCATCACCCGTGGCCAAGAAGTTCGCCGGGGTGGGTTGCAACTTCTTTTCTCGCCGCTATAATGTGCGGCTCTCACCGGGCGTGACCCGGTTCTACTGTGTCCCGGAGATTCCATGCCCAGCGTTAAAGTCCGCGAGAACGAGCCCTTCGAGTTTGCGCTCCGTCGCTTCAAGCGCACCTGCGAAAAGGCCGGCGTGCTGGCCGAAACCCGCAAGCGCGAGTTCTATGAAAAGCCGACCCAGGAGCGTAAGCGTAAGGCTGCCGCTGCTGTGAAGCGTCAGCTGCGCCGTTCGTCGCGCGACGTTACCAAGCGTCAGCGCCTGTACTGATCGGACGCAACTTCGATACGGCAGGCCTTGGCCTGTCGTGACGGAGCCGAAGCCGGAACGCGCGAGCGTTACCGGCTTTTTGCGTTCCAGCGCTTCGGCGCCCCGCTTTCCTTTTCCACCGACACGAGGTGTTCCCATGAGCCTGAAGCAGCAGCTCACCGATGACATGAAGGCCGCCATGAAGGCCGGCGAGAAGCACCGCCTGGGCGTGATCCGCCTGATGAACGCCGCGATCAAGCAGCGCGAAGTCGACGAGCGCATCGAGCTGGACGACGCCGCCGTGCTCGCCGTGCTGGAAAAGATGGTCAAGCAGCGCAAGGACTCGGTCACCCAGTTCGAAGCCGCCAACCGCGAAGACCTGGCCGTGATCGAGCGCGAGGAAATCGTGGTGATCGACCAGTACCTGCCGGCCAAGCTGGGCGAGGCCGAGATCGTGGCCGCCATCCAGGCCGCCATCGCCGAAACCGGCGCGACCACCCCGGCCGACATCGGCAAGCTGATGGGTGCGCTCAAGCCGCGCCTGGCCGGTCAGGCCGACATGGGCCTGGTGTCCAAGCTGGTCAAGCAGCAGCTGGCCGGCTGATCCCGCCGCCACGCTGCAGTGAAAAGGCCCGCTCTCGCGGGCCTTTTCCGTTTCAGCAGGTCCGTTGTTACGAGGCCTGGCGGCAGTTGCGCAGCGTCATCGAGCTTTCCTCGATCGAACTGATCTCGCCTTCCAGCTTGGCCCAGTCGCGCTCGCGCAGCATGGTGAAGTTGGCGGCCTGATCCGACGCGAATTCACAGCGGATGGTGTAGTTGTTGTTGTTGAAGGTGTCGTTCTGGCGGACGCGCAGCAGGCCGCGGGTCGGCGTGACCAGGTAATTGATCGAGCCGATGTCACCGGGCTTGGTCGAATACCGGTTGGAGTTGACCGTATAGATCTGGCCGTCGATCTGATAGCGCCGCCCCACGTACTTCGCGTACAGCGGCAGGAAAGTGGCCGAGCGATCGCCCTTGTCTTCCTTGTTCGTGTTGGTCCCCAGCATCAGATCCTTGAAGGCACCGGCACTGCGGTACAACGCCATCGTGTCTTTCACTTCCTTGCCCATCATCTTGGACAGATCCGGCGCTGCCACCGCCTCGACGGCCGGCATCGGGTACTGGGTGCGCCCCGCGGCGGCGACCGCGTCGCCCTGGCTGCCCGCCTTGAGCTTGTCCAGCATTCCGCACATGGACTGCTTGGCCGCCGCCGGCTCGACCGACTGACCGCGGGCCAGCTTGGTCGCCAGGGTGACGCGACCGGTGCGATCGGCGGTGCCCACCAGGACCAGCGGGACGCGCAGCCCTGTGCGCTGGATCAGGTACTGGTCGCCGGTATCGCCCTCCACCAGCTGCCCCGCGACTTCGAACTTGTCATCGCCGCCGATCTTGCGCAGCTGGTCCAGTGCGCTCTGCACCTTCAGGCCCGGCACCGTGACATCGGCCATGTACAGCGCACCGTTGCGCGCATCCCCTACCGTCTTGAAAGCCTTGTCGCAGGCCCCGGAAGCCATCGCCGGACCTGCGGCCGCCAACAGCGCCATCGTCGTGTAGACCATTCCTTTCATGAAGCGTCCTTTCTGCTGTGAAGGTGGAAAACCGGGCAAAAGGATAGCGCGATATCCGTCAAGATCCTGACGTGACCGGACCACTTCACCCGGTGCAATCCGTCGATTTGCTAGAACGGGGGCCTCGCTTCCGACCTGATGCCGTCCATGCACCCGCCGAGCCACTCCCTCTCCAGGATCCGCAAGCACATGGCGCGGCTGGAGCAGAGCTTCCCCGCCGTGCTGCTGCGCCGCTTCATCGATGCGGACGTGATGACCCAGGCCGCTGCGCTGGCCTTCTACGCCCTGCTCTCGATGGCGCCGCTGCTGGTGCTGCTGCTGTGGCTGACCGCCTCGCTGTACCCCCCGGCGCAGCAGGCGTTGCTGGGCCAGATCAATGATGTGGCCGGCACCAGCGCCGCCTCGGTGGCGGAGACGGTGCTCAGCAACGCCAACAACCAGCCGGACATCGGCACGCTGGCCGGCGTATGGAGCACCCTGCTGCTGTTCATTGGTGCCACGGCGGTGTTCGCCCAGCTGCAGAACGCCCTGAACCTGATCTTCAACACCAGCGGCGAGCGCCTGGATGGCATCGTGGCCTGGTTGCGCAAGCGGGTGTTTTCGTTCGGCGTGGTGCTGGCGCTGGGCTTCCTGCTGATCCTCTCGATGACCGCCACCACGATGCTGCAGGTCGTGTTCGCGCATCTGCCCTCGGTGCTGCCGGCGATCGGCTATCTGACCAGCCTGGCGCTGTACACCGTGGGCTTCGCCTTCCTTTACCACTACCTGCCCGACCGCCGCGTGGCGTGGCGCCAGGCCTTCATCGGCGGTGCGATCACCTCGGCCCTGTTCGCACTGGGCCGCTATGGCATCGGCCTGTACATCGCCACCGTCGCACCGGGCAGCGCGTATGGCTCGATGGGCGCCCTGGTGATCTCGCTGGTGTGGATCTACTACGCCACGGTGGTGTTCTTCGTCGGTGCACTGATGACCTCGGTGATCGATGAGCGCCTGCGCGCCCATGCCGTGCTCGCCGAGGCTGGGGTGGAGCCACCGAAACCGGGCGAACCGGCCGGCAGCTAGTAGACTAGCGGTACCCCCGCTTCCGCGCGTGGCCGTGACCGGCCATGCCCCCGCCTGCTGCCCATGGCCCGTATCCCCGACGCATTCATCGACGACCTGCTGGCCCGCTCCGACATCGTCGAGGTGGTGGGCAGTCGCGTGCCGCTGAAGCGCCAGGGCAAGGAATACGCCGCGCGCTGCCCCTTCCATGACGAGCGCTCGGCCTCGTTCACGGTCTCACCGACCAAGCAGTTCTATCACTGCTTCGGCTGCGGCGCGCATGGCACGGCGATCAGCTTCCTGATGAATTACGACCGCCTCGAGTTTCTCGACGCGGTCGATGAGCTGGCCAAGCGCGTGGGCATGGAAGTGCCGCGCGATACCCAGCCGCGCACCGCCCAGCAGCAGGACGACAGCCGCGATCTGTACTCGGCGCTGGACGCGGCCACGCGCTTCTTCCAGACCGCGCTGAAAGGCAGCGACAAGGCACGCGCCTACCTGGACCAGCGCGGCGTCGATGAGGAGAACCGCGAGCGCTTCGCCATCGGTTACGCACCGGACGGCTACAGCGCGTTGAAGGATGCACTGGGCAAGGACGAGCGGCGCATGAAGCTGCTCGACCGCGCCGGCCTGTTTTCCAAGAACGACCGCGGCCACGTCTACGACAAGTTCCGCGACCGGGTCATGTTCCCGATCTTCGACCGCCGTGGCCGCGTGATCGCGTACGGCGGCCGGGTGATGGAGAAAGACGACGGCCCGAAGTACCTCAACTCGCCCGAGACCGCGCTGTTCCACAAGGGCCGCGAGCTGTACGGCCTGTGGCAGGTGCGCCAGGCCAACCAGAAGATCGAGCGGCTGATCGTGGTCGAGGGCTACATGGACGTGGTCTCGCTGTTCCAGTTCGGCGTCACCCAGGCGGTGGCGACACTGGGCACGGCGACCACGCCGGACCACGCCGAGCTGCTGTTCCGCAACGCGCCGGACGTGTTCTTCTGCTTCGATGGCGATGCCGCCGGCCGTCGCGCCGGCTGGCGCGCGTTGGAGTCGGTGCTGCCGCGCATGAAGGACGGCCGCCAGGCCTTCTTCCTGTTCCTGCCCGATGGTGAAGACCCGGACACCATCGTGCGCAAGGAAGGCCGCGAGGGCTTCGATGCCCGGCTGCAGCAGGCCACGCCGCTGTCGCAGTTCTTCTTCGACGAGCTCACCCGTGAGGTCAACATGGGCACGCTCGACGGCAAGGCACGCCTGGCCGAACGGGCCAAGCCGATGCTGGCACAGATTCCCGATGGCGCCTTCGGCGACCTGATGAAGCAGCAGCTGACCACGCTGACCGGCTTGGGCGCCAAGCCCAGTGCGTCCGCGCAGCCGTCACGCCAACCGCAGCGCGCGGTGGCACCGGCACAGCGCCGCAGCCTGGTGCGCGCGGCCATCGCGATCCTGCTGCAGCAGCCCTCGCTGGCGATGACCCTGGAAGGCCATCACTTCACCGGCCTGCGCCTGCCCGGCATCGAACTGCTGACCGAACTGCTGACCCTGGTCGAGCAGCGCCCGGACATCAGCACCGGCGCGCTGCTGGAGCACTTCGAAGGCCGCGAGGAACAGGAATCGCTGCACAAGCTGGCCGCGCAGACCCTGCCTGGTGATGAGGCGATGTGGACCCAGGAACTGCATGACGCAGTGGCCCAGCTGGAAAAACAGCTGCTGATGCAACGTCTGGATGAGCTTCAGGCAAAGCAGAGCCAGCAGGGTCTGGACGATACTGACAAGTACGAGCTGCGCGAACTGCTCAAGGCGCGCAGCACCCTCCGCTTCTGACCAACGGAGCCGCCGTGGCATCCCACCTCGCGAACCCCGCTGCATCGATCCTCCGCTGGCTCCGCGCTGGCGTCATCGCCGCACTGCTGGCGCCATGCACGCCCGCCTGGGCCGCGGAGCTGCCCTTCGCGCAGCCACGGCCGCAGCTGTACACCGCCGGACAACCCAGCGCCGCTCAGCTACAGCAGGCCGCCGCGGCCGGCGTCACGACGCTGATCGACCTACGCCAGCCTGGCGAAGCGCGCGGCTTCGATGAAACCGCCGCGGCCGAACGCCTGGGGCTGCGCTATGTGCGCATACCGGTCGCCGGTGCCGCCGGCCTGACCGACGCCAATGCGCAGGCCCTGCGTACCGCGCTGGCGCAGAGCCAAGGCCCGGTGCTGCTGCACTGCGCCTCCGGCAATCGCGCCGGTGCGCTGCTGGCACTACTGCAGGCGCGTGACGGTGCCTCGGTGGACCAGGCCCTGCAGTTCGGCCGCGAGGCCGGCATGACCTCGCTGGAAGCACCGACCCGTGCGCTGCTGGAGCAGGACGCCGCGCGTTGACCCTGCTCTTCTTCCCCCGCTTACTTCCCTGCTCTACAGGAGCCTGCCCACCATGACCCGCTGGTGGTCGCGCCTGCGACCGGACAACTTCACCCTCGCCCTGCTCTGCACCGTGCTGCTGGCGTCCTTCCTGCCGATGCATGGCGCCGCCGCGATGGTGCTCGACGATGTCACCGACGTCGCCATTGCCGCGCTGTTCTTCCTGCACGGCGCGCGCCTGCCACGAGAGTCGATCGTCGCCGGCCTGCTGCACTGGCGCCTGCACCTGACCATCCTGGCCTGCACCTTCGTGATGTTCCCGCTGCTGGGCCTGATGTTCAAACCGCTGGATGGCTGGCTGCTCACGCCCGAGCTGTACATCGGCGTGCTGTTCCTGTGCGCGCTGCCGTCCACGGTGCAGTCCTCGATCGCGTTCACCTCGATTGCCCGTGGCAACGTCCCGGCGGCGGTGTGCAGCGCCTCGCTGTCGAGCATCCTCGGCGTCTTCCTGACCCCGCTGCTGCTGGCCCTGCTGGCCGGCACCGAAGGCGGCATGCACAACCCCGGCCAAGCCATCGTCAGCATCATGCTGCAGCTGCTGGTGCCGTTCGTGGCCGGCCATCTGCTGCGCCCGTGGATCGCCCGCTGGGTAGAGAAGCAGCGCGCGCTGCTGCGCTATACCGACCAGGGCACGATCCTGCTGGTGGTCTACTCCGCCTTCGGCGAAGCCGTCAGTGAGGGGCTGTGGAGCAAGACGCCGCTGTTGTCGCTGCTCAGCGTGGCGGTGGTGGCAGCCGTGCTGCTCGGCATCGCGATGCCGCTGATCCGCTTCATCGCGCGCCGGCTGGGCTTCAACCGCGAAGACGAGATCACCATCCTGTTCTGCGGCTCGAAGAAGAGCCTGGCCACCGGCGTGCCGATCGCCAAGGTCCTGTTCGCCGGCGGCAGTCTCGGTGCGATCGTGCTGCCGATCATGATCTACCACCAGATCCAGTTGATCGTCTGCGCGATGATCGCGCAGCGGTATGCGCGTGATCCGGTGGAGCCGGCGACGGGTAAGGGAGGTAGTTGAGCGCGCTCGACCTCCTGCCGCGTAGAGCCTCGCCCTACGCGGCATAGCTGAACATCCCCAATCGCAAGCGGCTATTCCACCCACCGCGCCACGCTGAAGCGCGGTAGCCAGATCTGCAGATCGTATGACCGGTCCGAGCCCGTTCTCTGCAGCGGCGAAGGCCCGGTGTATGCCGGCAGTGATCGCGCGCCGCATTGCCGATGCTGTGTGCAGCCCCATGCCTCGCCGCTGCGCGCATCGACCCGCACCGCGTAGGGTTGGAGATCGAGCAGCAAGGCGGTCATCGGCGGCCACGGCAGCCCCTCCGGCTGAGTGCGCATGGCATGCACATTCCCGGTAAGTACCAGCAGCCGCCCATCGGAAGGCAACGTTGCGTGGTGCGCGCGCAGTGCATCGGCCATCGCCGCATCACGCGCGCCGGTACCGGCCTGTGCCGCCGGCAGCACCTGGTCGAACCCAACGACCTGTACATCGTGGCCCTGCACGCGCAGGACCCGCACCGCCTCGATCAGCGACAGCGTGTCTTCATTGCGACGGCCGTCGTGCGGCTTACCGGCGGTGCGCCAGTAGGAGGTGGTGCGCACCGCCTGGCGTGCTGCGGCGTCACCGTTGGAGGCCAGATAGGTGGCCAGCCGGGCGTTCTCGGTGGCCGGCAGTTCCAGCCCAAGGTGCACGGGGGTGCCCTGCGCGACATAGGCCTGGACCAGTTCCTGCACGAGCTGCGGCATCTCACGCGTACCGTGCAGTTCGCCCAGGACCACGAGTTGGCTTGCGCCTGCCTGCCGCATGATCTGCGCGGCCGTGTCCTCTGCGGACGCTGCCGGTGCGGCATTCGCCGCACCCAACGCCATCCCGATCACCACGCCTGCCATCCAGCGCCATCGCTTCATGCCGTCACTCCCTGTTCGGTACTGACGCAATGGCGGTGGCGAATTACCGATTCAAGGCAGCTATGCCAACCAGGGCAGCATCCAGTGATCCACCATCAGGAAGGCGAACAGCGCCATCAGGTAGACGATGGAATAGCCGAACATCTTCATCGAGAACAGTTCGTCCGGCGGATTCAGCATGCGCCACGCATACCAGAGGAAGACCGCGTTGAGCACGATCGCACCGCCGAGGTAGAACATGCCGCTCATGCCGAACACGACCGGCAGGATGCTGACGATGGCCAGGGCGATCGAATAGACCATGATCGACTTGCGGGTGTACGCCACACCATGGGTCACCGGCAGCATCGGGATTTCCGCCTTGGCGTAATCCTCGCGGCGGAAGATCGCCAACGCCCAGAAGTGCGGCGGGGTCCAGATGAAGATGATCAGCACCAGCAGCGACGCGTAGGCCCAGTCCCATGGGCCCTGCATGCCGGTGATCGCCGCCCAGCCGAGCATCGGCGGGGTGGCGCCGGCGAGGCCGCCGATGACGATGTTCTGCGAGGTCGCGCGCTTGAGGTACACGGTGTAGATCACCGCGTACCCGATCAGCGAGGCGAAGGTCAGCACGGCAGTGATCACGTTGACCCAGACCACCAGGATCGTCATCGACAGCGCGATCAGCAGGCCGGCGAAGACCAGTACCTGCCATGGCTTGACCTTGCCCACCACCAGCGGGCGCCACGAGGTGCGCGCCATCTGTGCATCGATGCGCGCATCCAGCAGCTGGTTGATCGCCGCAGCAGCCGAGGCGGCCAGCCAGATGCCGAGGAAGCCGAGTGCGCCGTCCAGCGCCTGCTGCGCGGTCGGCACCCCGGGGATGGCCAGGAACATGCCGACGAGCGCGGTGAACACGATCAGCGCGACGACCTTGGGCTTGGTCAGATCCCAGTACTGACGGTAACTGGCCATGCCGTCAGCCCGCCTGCACGGCAGGGGAGGCCGCGCTGGCCTTGCCGCCCTCGGCATCCGGCGCGCGCAGGCGCGCCAGCAACGTCACCAGCACGAACAGCAGCGCCACGGCGCCCCCGCTGTGCGCGACGGCCACTTCCAGCGGCACCGCCAGCTTCACGTTGAGGATGCCCAGGGTGATCTGCAGCACCACCAGCAGACCCAGGGCGCTCGCCCAGCCGCGCATGCTCGGCAGTCGGAACAGGCGCACCGACAGCCACAGCAGGTACACGGCGACCACGATCGCCATCATGCGGTGCGCCATCTGGATGGCAATGCGCGAAGCGCCATCGAGCACCCCGCCTTCGTAATCCACGCCGATGCCGCGCCACAGGGTGAAGCCTTCCTTGAAGTCATGCGTCGGCCACCACTGGCTGACGCAGCGCGGGAAGTTGTCCAGCGAGGCGCTGCCGCCACCGCAGGCGAGTGCGGCGTAGTTGGCGCTGACCCAGCCGCCGAGGGCGATCTGTGCGACCAGCACGGCCACGCCGGCGCGGATCAGCCACTTCAGCTTGGGCGCTTCGGCCAGGGTGATCGGCATGTGCGTGGCACGCCACGCCATCCACACCAGCAGGCCGAACATCAGCATGCCGCCGAGCAGATGGCCCATCACCACGATCGGCTTGAGCAGCCAGGTGACCGTCCACATGCCGAGCAGCGCCTGGAAGATCACCACCGCCAGCGTCAGCAATGCGGCGCGGGCCAGGTCGATGTTGGTCCAGCGCAGTGCGGCGATCAGCAGGATCGCCTCGCCGATCAAGGCGATGATGCTCGCGGGGACGTGCATCCCCATCATGTACAGCGGTATGCCGGTCGCCACCAGCACACAGGCGGTGATCACCGCGGTGCTGCCCCAGCGACGGCGGCGCGTGGCCAGCAGCGCCAGGGTGAGGATCTCGATGCCGAGTGCACCGGCCAGGAAACGGTGCACCTGCTCGCGCCACGCCTTGTGCGTTTCCAGCGGGCGGATCTTGGCGGCCTCGTGGCCGATCACTTCCTCGGCGTGCTGCGGCCAGGTGACACGGCCATAGCAGGTCGGCCAGTCCGGGCAGCTCAGGCCCGCATCGGACAGACGCACGAACGAACCGAACATGATCGTACTGGCGGTCATGATCAGCGCAAACCACGCCAGACGGTGGAAATTGCGGTGCAGCACCGGGCGTGCGGAGAGGCTCATCTAAACGGAACTCACTTCAGTTTCAGCAGCGTGGCCAGGTCTTTGCGCAGACCGGCCATATCGAATCCCGGCGCGTACCGCATGATCACGAATCCATTGGGATCGATCACATACACAGGCGTGCCGGCGGCGTCATCCACGGCGGGCAACGCAGCACGCAGGTCCGGTTGGGCGCGCAGCGCGCGCAGTGCGGGCATGCCCTGGACCTCGGCCGGCGGCGTGCCCAGCCACAGGATCTCGACATTATCGGCGTTATGGCCGAACAGCTGCCACACCTTGCCCAATCCCTGCGACAAAGTGACGCACTCGCTGGTACAGCTGGCAGACGGGGCCACCAGGATCCGCCAGGTGCGATCGTTGGGGTTCCACGGGTATGGCTGACCGTCGGCCAAGGTGGGCGGCAGCGCGCGCAGATCGGCCGGCGGCTGCAGCAACTCCCCGGTATTGCGGTGCGAGGTCGGCTGCCAGCCGGAGAAGCGCAGCACGCCCGCCAGCGCCATGGCGCCGAAGAACACGCCGAACAACGCGATCAGGGTCCAGCGGCCGCGTGAACGGGACGGCAGCCGGGCCGGGGAAGTGGCATTCATGGGCGGCATTTTCTCATGTTGAGCCGGTCAGCGCCGGGGAGTGCCACGCCGGCGGCGATGGCGACGGAATTCCAGGACCAGCGCGACCACCAGCACGGTCAACGCCAGTCCGAACCATTGCACGGCGTAGCCCAGATGGCGACTGGGCGGCAGGGTATTGGGGAGCAGCTCCAGATCGCGCGCGTAGCCGCCTGGCAGCGCCGGATCCAACCGCAGCACGCGCGCGCCAAGGCTGCCCGGCGGCAGCGACAGCGCGCGCGCCATGTCGTCAGGTGGCATCCGGCTGGCCAGCCACACGTGCGGCTGTGGCGCGGGCGACAGCGCCGGCCCCAGGGCCAGGCCGGTGGCCGGTGACGGCGCCAGCAGGCCGCGGATGGCCGTATGGCCGGTAAGCGGTGTGATCGGTGGGATGACACGATCCGGCGGCATCGGCAGCCAGCCCAGATCGACCAGCACGCGTGCGCCGTCATCACTCTGGAACGGCTGATACACCTTGAGGCCGGCGCGGCCTTCGCGGGTCTGGTTGTCGAGCAGGATCGTGCCCGGCAGGACGCGGCCGTGGTCGTCCACCCAGCGCAGCAGCGGCGGGGCGGCCTGGGCCTGGCGCAGCGTGAGCGACTGCGCGCGGGCGGGCACCTGCTGGGCCAGCAACGCCTCTTTGTCGTGCATGCGCTGCAGTTGCCAGCGGCCCAGCAGGCAGAACGCGAGGATGACCAGCACCGCGGCAATCCAGCCGATCAGGCGTGTGTGCTTGCGCATCATGACAACGCCGGCAAAACGCGGTGATATAGGCGCACCCGCCACGCCATCGAGCCGCGCATGAATGATTCGTTGAAGACCCTGCTGGTAATCGCGTTTCTGATCGTCATCGTCTGGAATCTGGGCGCCGGGCTGTATTACCTGCTGGTCGATCGCGGCCAGACCAAGCGCACCGTCAATGCCCTCACCCGCCGCATCGCGGTATCGGTGGCGCTGATCGTGCTGGTGGTCATCGGCATCTACAGCGGTTGGATCAAGCCCCACGGCATCGGCGGCTGAGGCCGCACCGGCGTCGATGCGGCAGGAGGTCGCACCGACGCTACAGCACGTACACGAACAGGAACAGCATCAGCCACACCACGTCGACGAAGTGCCAGTACCACGCGGCCGCTTCGAAACCGAAGTGGTTGTCGCGGGTGAAATGCCCCTTCGACGAGCGCAGCCACATCACCGCCAACATGACCGTGCCCAGCAGCACATGCACGCCGTGGAAACCAGTGAGCATGAAGAAGGTCGAGCCGTAGATGCCCGAACCCAGGGTGAGGTTGAGTTCCTTGTAGGCGTGGATGTACTCCTCCGCCTGCAGGGTGAGGAAGCCCACGCCGAGCAGCACGGTGATGCCCAGCCAGACCAGGAGTTGGCGGCGGTGACCGGCCTTGAGCGCGTGGTGCGCGATGGTGAGGGTGACGCCGGAGGTGAGCAGGATCAGCGTATTGATCAGCGGCAGGCCCCAGGCCGGGATGGTCTGGAAATGGCCGCCGATCGCACCCGGGCCATTGGTCGGCCACGCCGCCGAATAGCCGTCCCACAGCAGCTCATTGGTCATCACGCCGTCGCCCGCGCCGCCCAGCCACGGCAGGCCCAGGTTGCGGGTGTAGAACAGCGCCCCGAAGAACGCGCCGAAGAACATCACTTCGGAGAAGATGAACCACACCATCCCCATCCGGAACGAGCCATCCACCTGGCGGTTGTAGCTGCCGGCCTGCGATTCGCGCACCACGTCGCTGAACCACCAGAACAGGGTCAGCACCAGCATCGCGATGCCGGCGTAGAAGGTCCACTTGCCCCAGCCGGAATCGTTGAGCCAGCTGGCCACGCCGACCATGGTCACCATCATCGCAATGGAACCGATGAACGGCCATTTGCTGTGCGTGGGCACGAAGTACACGTTCGCATCGGGGCTTTGCTGGGCCATGGTCTTGGGTCCGGTCCGGATCAGGGAGCTGCACGCGCGCCGGTCGGCAGGCTGGCCGGAGCCAGCTGCGCGGACAAGGCGTCGTTCTTGTAGAAGGTGTAGGACAGGGTGATCGTGGTGATGTTGGCCGGCAGGTCGGGATCGACGATGAAGCGCACCGGCATGTCGCGTTTCTCGCCGGCCTGCAGGGTCTGCGCGGTGAAGCAGAAGCATTCGGTCTTGCTGAAGTAGCCCGATGCCTTGGCCGGCGCCACCGACGGCACGGCGCTGCCGACCAGCGCGCGATCGCTGTCGTTACGCGCGTAATAGAGCGCCTCGTTGAGCTCGCCGGGCACCACGTCCATCGTCAGCTGTTCGGGATGGAACGCCCACGGCAACTTGGAATTCACGCCGCCATCGAACTCCACCCGCACCGTGCGCTTGCCGGTGGCGGCTGCAGTGCCTGCCGCCGCGCCGGGGCCACGCTCCAGGCGCACACCGAACACCTTCTCGCAGGCGATGCGGTACAGCGGCACCAGCGAGAAGGTCAGCACGAACACCGCCAGCGCCACCCCGATCAGGCGGGGCAGGCCCGCATGACGCGCGGGTGCCGGGCGCGGATCGCTCATCGCCCGATCACCCCGCTGAGGATGAAGCCGCCATAGACCATCAGCGCGACGATCCCGACCGCCCACGCGGTGCGATGCGCGCGGCGACGTTGCAGGGCCTGCTCATCCGGCGTGCGGGTTGTGCTGGTCATGAGCGGCCTCAATGGGTGATGTCGTCATGGGCCAGATCACCCGGACGGATGGTCGGCGGCGTGGTGAAGGTATGCGCCGGTGCGGGCGAGGGAATCGTCCACTCCAGGCCCCGTGCGCCTTCCCAGCAGCGGTCGGCGGCCTTCGCGCCGTGACGCAGCGAGTGCCACAGGATCGCGGCCATCATGAAGGGCGTGACGAACATGCCGAACGCGCCGATCGAGCTGATCAGGTTCCAGTCCGCGAAGGCCACGCTGTAATCCGGGATGCGTCGCGGCATGCCGGCCAGGCCGAGGAAGTGCTGCGGGAAGAACAGCAGGTTCACGAACACGATCGACCACCAGAAGTGCACCTTGGCCCAGGTCTCGCTGTACATGCGGCCGGTCCATTTCGGCCACCAGTAATACACCGCGGCGATCAACCCGAACACCGCGCCGGTGACCAGTACGTAGTGGAAATGGGCGACCACGAAGTAAGTGTCGTGGTATTGGAAATCGGCCACCACGATCGCCAGCATCAGGCCGGAGAACCCGCCGATGGTGAACAGGATCACGAAGGCCACCGCCCACAGCATCGGCGCTTCAAAGGTGAGCGAGCCGCGCCACATGGTGCTGACCCAGTTGAACACCTTCACCCCGGTCGGGATGGAGATGAGCATCGTGGCGAACATGAAGTAGATCTCGCCGCCCAGCGGCATGCCCACGGTGAACATGTGGTGGGCCCAGACGATGAAGGACAGGAAGGCGATCGCGGCGATCGCGTAGACCATGGCCTGGTAACCGAACAGCGGCTTGCGGCTGAAGGTGGGGATGATCTCGCTGACCACGCCGAACGCCGGCAGGATCATGATGTAGACCTCCGGGTGCCCGAAGAACCAGAAGATGTGCTGGTACATCACCGGGTCACCGCCACCTGCGGCGTTGAAGAAGCTGGTGCCGAAGAACTTGTCGGTGAGCAGCATCGTCACCGCACCGGCCAGCACCGGCATCACCGCGATCAGCAGGAAGGCGGTGATCAGCCAGGCCCAGCAGAAGATCGGCATCTTCAGCAGATCGATGCCGGGCGCACGCATGTTGAGCACGGTGGCGATGATGTTGATCGCGCCCATGATCGAGCTGATGCCGGCCACGTGGATGGCGAACACGCTGAAGGCCACGTTGTAGCCACCCTGCAGCGACAGCGGCGGGTACAGCGTCCAGCCACCGGCCGGTGCACCGCCGGGCAGGAACAGGGTCAGCAGCAGCAGGCTGAAGGCCACCGGCAGCAGCCAGAACGACCAGTTGTTCATGCGCGGCAGCGCCATGTCCGGCGCGCCGATCTGCAGCGGGATCATCCAGTTGGCCAGGCCGACGAAGGCCGGCATCACGCCACCGAAGATCATCACCAGCGCATGCACGGTGGTCATCTGGTTGAAGAACTCGGGCTTGACGAACTGCAGGCCCGGTTGCGCCAGCTCAGCGCGGATGATCACGCTCATCGCCGCACCGATGATGAACATGATGAAGCTGAAAAGCAGGTAGAGCGTGCCGATGTCCTTGTGGTTGGTCGAGAAGAACCAACGCTCGAAGAACCCCTGCTGATGCCCGTGATGCCCGTCGTGGTCAACTGCGGAATGCGCCATCGCAACTACACCTCACTGTATCCGGTGGTACCCGCATCCGCCGGCTGGCGGACGCGGCTCGATTTCAGGCGTTGCTGTCTGTTGCTGCCGCGGCAGGCTCGCTGGCCGGTGCCGGTGCCGGGGTGGCCTCGGCCGGGGCAGCCGGCGCGGGCGCCGGAGCGGCCTCCGGCGCAGGGGCCGGCGCAGGCTTCTTGGAGGCCAGCCATGTCTGGTAATCCTCCTTGGAGACCGCCTCGACCACGATCGGCATGAAACCGTGATCCTTGCCACACAGCTCGGCGCACTGGCCGCGGTACACGCCGACCTGTTCGATGTTGGTCCAGGCTTCGTTGATGAAGCCGGGAATCGCATCCTGCTTCCAGCCCAGCGCCGGCACCCACCATGCGTGGATGACGTCGTCGGAGGTGATCACGAAGCGCACCTTGGTATCGACCGGCAGCACCAGGCGGTTGTCGACATCCAGCAGGTAATGCGGATGGCTGTCCCGGGTCGGCACCACGCCACTCTGGCGGACCCGGTCGGACTCACGGTCCAGGCGGCTGGTGAAGCTGACGTTCTCGCCGAGGTATTCGTACTTCCACATCCACTGATACCCGGTGACCTTGACGGTCATTTCCGAATCGCGGGTGTCGTAGAACTTGATCAGATTGGCCGTGGCCGGCCAGGCCATCACCACCAGGATGATCACCGGGATCACCGTCCAGATGACCTCGGCCTTGGTGTTGTGGCTGAAGGTGGCGGCCACCGCGCCCTTGGATTTGCGGAATTTGAAGATCGCGTAGAACAGCGCGCCGAACACCAGCACCCCGATCACGGTACAGACCCACAGCGAGAACAGGTTGGACTCCCACGCCAACCGCGAGCTCTGGGTCACGCCCTTGCCCATGTTCAATTGCCACGGTTTGGGGTCGGCCGCCTGGGCCCACGCCATGGCCGGCGCCAGCAGCGCGACCCCGCTCAACACTGACTTCCCGAACGTCCTGCCCCACTTTCTGCATTGCTTCATTGCCTAGACCCTTAGCGTCGTCGGTTGCGGCCGTCATTGGCCGCGAGCAAGCCTTCTAGTTTCTGAGCCAGTACCTGGCGTTCGGCCGGTGCGAGGAAACTCCCCACGTCCACCTGCCGACCGCTGGATGCCAGCCGGACTCTGCGCTCGTCGGCGATCAGCCTCACCCAGTGCGGGTGGGCGCTGAACACCGGCGAATGCCCGGGTGCGGGAATCACTTCCACACACGCCGGCACTACCCGGATCTCTTCCTGCCGTTCTCCACTGCGCCACACCGTGCGCAGCGCCACTGCCAGCAACACGCTGTACAGCAGAGCAAACACGGGGGCGAATACATTGCCGGTGAACCAGCCCAGGCCAGCCGCCAGCCACATCACCCCCGCCAACACCGCAAACAACAGGACGAACTGCCGGGCATCGAGCGCCCGTGGGGGGCGCAGCCGCAGTTGCGTCCCTGATCCGTCCGGAGCGATGAGCACCTCGATCATGTCGCAACCGCGTTTTTTCCTGCCGCGGGAAACGTCTCGATGGTAGCCCCGCTCTCCAGCGAGTAGCAAGGGTCCATTCACAGTTTCAGGAATGTTGCAATACAGCATTGCCTGCGGCGGCCGTTTTGACGAAAACAGCACAATAAATGGCGGGCGGGTCGAATCCGCCGAATCCCCCTGTATGAAAGGCGATGCGCCGCATGGGCGCGACCACGAAAAGCCCTTGACTCCCCCAGAAAACGATTAAAATGGTCAAGTTCTCCACGAGCCGACCGGCATGACTGCATCCTCTGTCCTTCCCCCTGCCCCGGCATCGTCCGGCGCCGCCCGCCCGCCGCTGCTGTCCCCCGAGCTGCCGGCCGTTCCCAACGCGTTCCGCCAGGCGATCACCGATGCCTGGTTGAAGGACGAGGCCACCCATGTGCGCGAGCTGCTCGAGCAGGCACGCCTGCCGGCCGCCGAGCAGGCCAAGGTGCAGGCCACTGCTGCCGACCTGGTCAAGCGCGTGCGCGTGCGTGCCCAGGACCAGGGCGCGATCGAAGCCTTCATGCGCCAGTACGATCTGGGCAGCGAAGAAGGCGTGCTGCTGATGTGCGTGGCCGAAGCACTGCTGCGCATTCCGGACCAGGAGACCGCCGACAAGCTGATCCGCGACAAGCTCGGCGATGCCGACTGGAAGAAGCACATGGGCGGCAGCGACTCGGTGCTGGTCAACGCCTCCACCTGGGGCCTGATGCTGACCGGCCGCCTGGTCCAGATCAACGATGCCACCCGCGCCGATGTGCCGGGCGCGTTCAAGCGCCTGATCGGCCGCGTGGGTGAGCCGGTGATCCGCCTGGCCGTGCGCCAGGCGATGAAGATCATGGGCCACCAGTTCGTCATGGGCCGCACCATCGACGAAGCGCTGTCGCGCTCGCACAAGGGCGACAACGCCAGCTACCGCTATTCGTTCGACATGCTCGGCGAAGGTGCGCTGACCATGAAGGACGCCAAGCGTTACCTGGAAGACTACCGTCGCGCGATCCACTCGATCGGCGGCGACCACAAGGCCCGCGGCGGCCGTCCCGATGGCGACGTCAATTCGGCACCGGGCATCTCGATCAAGCTCTCTGCGCTGTACCCGCGCTACGAGCACGCCAAGCGCGCACGCGTCATGGCCGACCTGGTGCCGGGCGTGCTGGAACTGGCGCAGCTGGCCAAGTCGTACGGCATCGGCTGCACCGTTGACGCCGAAGAAACCGACCGCCTGGAACTGTCGCTGGACATCATTGAAACCGTGGTCAGCGATGCCTCGCTGGCCGGCTGGGAAGGCTTCGGTGTGGTCGTGCAGTCCTACCAGAAGCGCACCCCGTACACGATCGACTACCTGGCTGACCTGGCCCGTCGCATCGGTCGCCGCCTGCAGGTGCGCCTGGTCAAGGGCGCGTACTGGGATGCGGAGATCAAGCGCGCGCAGATCGACGGCCTGCCGGCCTACCCGGTGTTCACCCGCAAGCAGAACACCGACGTCTCCTACCTGGCCTGCGCCAAGCGTCTGTTCACGCACAGCGATGCGATCTACCCGATGTTCGCCACGCACAACGCGCACACCATCGCGGCGGTGCAGGCGATCGCCAGGGGCGGCCAGTACGAGCACCAGAAGCTGCACGGCATGGGCGATGACCTGTATGCCGAAGTGGTGCCGGCCGACCGTCTGAACGTGCCGTGCCGCGTGTATGCGCCGGTCGGTTCGCATGAAGACCTGCTGCCGTACCTGGTGCGTCGCCTGCTCGAGAACGGCGCCAATTCCAGCTTCGTCAACCGCATCACCGACGAGAACGTGGCCATCGACGACCTGATCCGCGATCCGGTCGAAGTGGTCTCCTCGTTCGCGTCCATCCCGCATCCGAAAATCCCGCTGCCGGTCGATCTGCTGCGCAGCCAGAACCATGACAGGAAGAACTCCATGGGCGTCAATCTCGCCAACGACAACGATCTGCGCGCCCTGGCCGAGCAGCTCAACGCCGCCGTGAAGCCGTGGCACGCCGCGCCGCTGGTGCCGGGTGCCAACCCGACCGGCGCACTGTTGAACGTGACCAACCCGGCCGACACGCGCCAGATAGTGGGCCAGTGGCAGCCCGCCGACAGCGCCACCGTCGAGAAGGCGCTGGCCAATGCCGTGGCCGCGCAGCCGTCCTGGAACCGCACCCCGGCCGCCAGCCGCGCCGCGATCCTGGAACACGCCGCCGACCAGCTGGAAGCGCGCATGCCCGAGTTCATGGCGCTGTGCGTCAAGGAAGCCGGCAAGAGCCTGCCCGACGGCATCGCCGAAGTGCGCGAAGCGGTCGACTTCCTGCGCTACTACGCCAAGCAGGCGCGCGAGCAGTTCGGCCACGCCGAAAAGCTGCCCAGCCCGACCGGTGAATCCAACGAACTGCAGCTGCATGGCCGCGGTGTGTTCGTCTGCATCAGCCCGTGGAACTTCCCGCTGGCGATCTTCCTGGGCCAGGTCAGCGCCGCGCTCGCCGCCGGCAACAGCGTGATCGCCAAGCCGGCCGAGCAGACCAACCTGATCGGCTACTACGCGGTGAAGCTGCTGCTCGACGCCGGCGTGCCCGAAGGCGTGCTGCAGTTCCTGCCGGGCGACGGCGCGACCGTCGGTGCCGCGCTCACCGCCGACCCGCGCGTGGCCGGCGTGGCCTTCACCGGCTCCACCGACACCGCCCGTGCGATCAACCGCGCGATGGCCGCCCGCGACGCCGCCATCGGTGTGCTGATCGCCGAAACCGGCGGCCAGAACGCCTTCATCGCCGACTCCTCGGCGCTGCCGGAACAGCTGGTCAAGGATGCGATCGGTTCGGCCTTCACCTCGGCCGGCCAGCGCTGCTCGGCCGCGCGCGTGCTGTTCGTGCAGGACGACATCGCCGACAAGGTGATGACCATGCTGTCCGGCGCGATGGCCGAACTGAAGGTCGGTGACCCGGGGCTGCTGTCGACCGATGTCGGCCCGGTGATCGATGCCGACGCGCTGCAGATCCTCAAGGACCACGCCGTGCGCATGGAGAAGGAGGCGCGCCTGATCGCCGCTGCCACGCTCAGCGACGAAGCCGCGCACGGTACCTTCTTCGCGCCGCGTGCGTACGAACTGAAGACCCTGGACCAGCTGCACAAGGAAATCTTCGGGCCGGTGCTGCACGTGATCCGCTGGAAGGGCGACCAGCTCGATGCGGTGATCGACCAGATCAACGCCACTGGCTACGGCCTCACCCTGGGCGTGCATTCGCGCATCGATGAAACCGTCGACCGCATTTCCTCGCGCATCAACGTCGGCAACGTGTACGTCAACCGCAACCAGATCGGCGCGGTGGTCGGCGTGCAGCCGTTCGGCGGCCAGGGCCTGTCCGGCACCGGCCCCAAGGCCGGCGGCCCGCACTACCTGCTGCGTTTCGCCACCGAAAAGACCGTCACCGTGAATACCACGGCGGCCGGTGGCAATGCCTCGCTGCTGACCCTGGGCGACTGATCTCCGGCGTCATGCAGCAAACGAAAAACCCCGCGAAAGCGGGGTTTTTTGTGGGGCCTGGCACGCGCTTGGCGTCGCCGGTCAGCGGCCCGGATCACGGGCTTTCGATGGACTCGATCTGGTCCTGCATCAGCAGCTCGTTACCCATGTAGCGCTCAAACTTGATGCGGCCGAAGCCGGCGGCGTACCACGCCTCGATGCGGCCGTCTTCGAAGGTCGCGGTGACGTGGCAGGTGTCCTTGAACGTGCGCGGCTGGTTGTCGACATCCGCTTCAATGTTCTCGAAACCGACGAAGGTGTAATCGGAAAAGCCGTCGTAGTCGATCGGCTCGACGGTTTCGTCGACATGGTTGGTGCGCTCGCCCGCGCCGGTGAGCTCGAAACGATCGCCCGGCTTGGCGCTCTGCGGGAACGTCGGCGCCGGCTTGAAGGTGTCGGTCCGCGTGGGGCCGTCGCTGGACATGCTGTAACGCTCCTGGCCCAGCAGCTGGCGGCCGCTGATGTCATGGAACGTGGCCATCCCGATGCCACCACCGGCACTGTGCACCTTGAGGGCAGTCTGGCCGGCGAAGGTGACTTTTTCGATGGTCAGCGTTTCATCGGCGTTGGACCAGGACAGGCCCGGGGTCAACGTGAAACAGGCAGCGAACTCCGGCGCGGCAATGGCAGGCAGCGAGAGACCGGCCAGACCAATGGCGAGCGTGGAGCGCAGCAGCAGAGACGACATATACAGATCCTTGTCAGTAAGCACGGGACGGCAGGGCGCAGTCCGGGCGGGGATTGTACGTCGTGCTGGATGTCATTCCAGTGTTCATCGTTCCGGCCGCGCGGCGCGCGTGATCATGTCGATGCGACCTGCGATTGCAGATGCGCGTAACCGGCCGCCTGCACGAAGTCGTTCAAGTGCCACAGTCGGCCGTTGGCCGCCCAGTGGCCATCGGCGATATCGGTCATCACGATCGAACTCAGCAGCACGCGCGGATCGCCCGGTGCCACGCAACCGGCGATGGCGTCGTGCAGGTGCAGCGCGTAGTCGGCGCGTTGCTGCGCATCCAGCACGCCCTGCGGAATCCGCACCTCGACCTGGCAGGGAATGCCGCGTGCGCCGATATCCTGGCCGCCACACAGCCAGTGGCCGGCCGCGAGTTCCTGCAGCATCACCCAGCACAGCCGCTGCTGAGCTGGCTCGGCACCCAGGCCGCTGGCGCGGACGGCGGCGTCATGCACCGCCTGCAGCAGGCGTTGCCGGGTAGCGGCGTCGAACGCGTTGGCGGGAAGGGTGAGGGTGATGTTGGGCATGCGGATCGACCGGTTGCGTAAGGGGCCTCCATTGGAGCCGAACGCCCCACCGCGCGACATCGGCCGATCCGACATCTTTCGTGCACAATCAGCCAATGCACGATTTCACTGTCATCGTCCTGCCGGGTGCGTTCGCCTCCAGCGTCGCGCTTACCTTGGACATCCTCACCACGGCCGCCACCCTCGCCCCGCGCCTGGGGCTGCCGGTGCCGCGCTGGCAGGTCTGCAGCCCGGCGCGCAGCGCTGTCCGCCTGGGAACGCACCTGCAGTTGCGTGCCGCGCCGATGCCACGCGTGGCCGATGCGCAGGCGTGCTGGATCGTGCCAGGGCTGGGCGTGGAGGATCCCGACGCCATCGCACAGCGGCTGGGTGAGCCCGACATCCCGGGGGTGGTGCGGGCGCTGCGCGCGCACGTGGCGGCGGGCGGGCGTGTCGCGGCCTCCTGTGCCTCCGTCTTCCTGCTGCACAACGCCGGGCTGCTGACCGGGCGCAGCGTGACCACCACCTGGTGGCTGGCCGGCGCGTTGCAGCGGCAAGCTCCGGAGTGCCAGGTCGATCCAGACCGCATGGTGATCGACGACGCGCCGCTGATCACGGCCGGTGCTGCGCTCGGGCACACCGATCTGATGCTGTACCTGCTCCGGCAACGCTTTGGCCCGGCGCTTCCCGATGCGGTGGCGAGGGCACTGCTGCTGGATCGTCGGCAGCTGCAATCGCCGTTCATGGTCCCGGCGATGATGGCGCAGGGCAACGCGCTGATCGCCTCGCTCACCGCGCATATCGAAGCTACCCTGCCGGCCACGGTCAGCGTCGGCGCGCTCGCCGCGCATGCCGGCATGTCCACGCGCACGCTGTCGCGGCAGGTGGGCAAGGCGACCGGGCAAGGGCCGCTGCACCTGATCCGCAGCGTGCAGTTGAACCAGGCGCGCGCCCTGCTCGAGAACAGCCGCTACTCGGTGGAGACCGTGGCCGAGCGGGTGGGCTACCGCGATCCCACCGCGCTGCGCCGGCTGATGCGCAAGCGCCTCAACGCCACGCCGCGGCAGTTGCGCTGATCCGGTCCGCATTCTCTGCAGGCAACAAAAAACCCCGCTTTCGCGGGGTTTTCTGCTGCTGCGTTCAACCGATCAGGCGTTGATCAGAACTTGTAGTTGAACGAAGCGGCCAGCACGTCGCCACGGACCTTGTACTTGCCGTTGAGCGAGTTGCCCTGGTTGCCCTGGGTCGGCTTGACCAGGATGTTCGGCTCGCTGGTGAACAGGTGGGTGTAACCGAAGTTGTATTCGGTGTTCGCCGACGGGGTCCAGCCCACGCCCAGCGACAGCCACTTGCGGCTGGTATCCGGCACGCGGACGTCGCGGTGCGCGTCGGTGGTCGGGGTCTGGTCCAGCGCCACACCACCACGCAGGGTCACGGTGTCGCTCAGCTTGTAATCGGTACCCAGCGAGACGAAGGTCGTGTCGCGGTACGCGAAGTTCAGCTCCGAGTTCGGCTGGTTGGAGGCGAAGTCGATGGTGACCGTGTCGAACGCGGTCGACCACGCGGTGCGGGTCACATCACCCATGACGGTCCAGCGGTCATTGATGTTGTGGGTGACGCTCAGGGTGGCCGAGGCCGGCAGGGTCAGCGTGGCCTTGCCGCTGGTGTTGACGAACACGCCCGGCTGGGTCGCTGCCAGAATCGTCGCCGTACGGCCACCATCGTTGGGCAGATCAAAGTTGGCATCGCCGCCGGTGATCTTGTGCTCGACCTTGGAGCGGTAGCTGATGCCGATGTGGGTGTTCTCGTCCGGGCTGAACAAGCCGCCGACGGTCCAGCCCACGGCGTTGTTGTCACCCTTCACGGTCGACTTGCCATCGGCGCTGCCCGGCGCGTAGCCCGGCACGCGACCGGCGAAGAGGGCGCCGAAGTCGACAGCCTGGCTCAGCTCGATGGTCAGGTGCTCGACGAACACGGACGCGCCGAAGGACACGTACGGGTTGACGTCGTAGGACGCGGCAAAGCCCAGGTCGATGGCCTTCATATCGGTCTTCAGACCGCTGTAACGGCCGACCCAGCCATTGTCATAATCGGTCTTGAAACCGAACGGGGCGGTCAGCGAGACGCCGAAGTGGGCCTGCTCGCCGATCGGCATGTGGAAGTACGCGGCCGGAACCGGGGCGATCATGCCGGCGTCGCCGCCGTTACCGCCCGTCTGCGGCTGACCTGCGCCGTTGCGGCCGGTGCCCTTGTACTTGGCCGAGAAGCTGATCGCGCTCAGGTCGCCCTGGATCTGCATGCCCTCGAGCTGGCGCATGCCGGCCGGGTTGACGGCCATGATCGAGGCGTCGCCGGCGGCGCTGCCGGAACCGGCAAAGGCGCGGCCGAGGCCCTTGGCGCTGTTTTCCTTCAGCTGGAAGGCGGCGGCGTGGACGTGGCCCACGGCCAGGACACCGGCGATGCCGACGGCCAGGGCGGTGACGCGGGCAAGAGTGGAAGCGGTATGCATTGTTGGTTCTCTCCGGAAAGCGGTGATGTTGGCAACGCGCGCCTGCGCCGCCCCTCCCCTTGATGGGTCAGGACAACGCGCCGGATTCCCCTCCCGACATACGACGCCGTATGCGAGTATACCGAGAGCGGTTAATGAAACAATAACGTAAGTCGCCCTTGTGGCTATTCATGCTGAACGCGACATATCCCCGTCAGGTCAGCCTCCGCGCTAGGCTAGTGCCCGCATGTTCGTGTCGACCCCCTCCCGCAAGAAAGCCGCCTACCGCTGGGCCACCCCCCTGCTGTTCGCCGCGCTGTGGGTGGCCTTCCTCTGGTCGATCTCCCGGCCGGACGATGCGCGGCGAAGCCTGTGGATGGACTGGGGCGCCCTCTCGACCGGCCTGACCCATCCGCTGGACTGGTGGGCGACCCTGCAGGACGGCAGCGTGCTGCGGCTGTTCACCGCGCTGTTCCTGCACGCGGACTGGTCGCACCTGCTGGGCAACCTGGTGTTCCTGCTGATCTTCGGGCTGCCGGCCGAGCGCGTGCTGGGGCCGTGGCGGCTGATGCTGCTGTTCCTGGTGGGCGGGGCGATCTCGAATCTGACCGCCATCTACACCATGGGCAACCCGGACCAGATCATCATCGGTGCCAGCGGCGCGGTGTCGGCCTTGATCGGCGCCTACCTGGCCCTGTTCCCAGGCGCGCGGCTGGGCGTGGTGATCCCGCTGGGCCTGTTCCTGGAATTCGTCCGCGCCCCCGCCTATCTGCTGATCGGGGTCTGGGCGGCGCTGCAGGTGGTGTTCGCCTACATCGGCCCGACCTTCGGGATGGTGGCCTGGTGGGCGCATATCGCCGGCTTCGTGTTCGGCCTGGGCTACGGCGTGTATGTGCGCGCGGCGATCGCGCGGCGGCTGCGCAAGCGGCATGGGTTTTGAGGGCATGACCGGGAGCAGGTCGGCCGACAGATCGGCCAACGGGTAGTGCCGGCCGCTGGCCGGCTCCACGCAGGGTTGGATTCGAGC